>NZ_JBJJMM010000027.1:0-89796 GCF_046231795.1 Pseudomonas sp. KCJK9016
TTTGTCCGCGACATCGAACAAATTTGCACAGTTATTTTCGAATCAGAACACTAGAATAGCCCCCATCTTTTTCGGAGCCTGAGCCCTTATGTCAGATTCGGTTGACACCCCCGGGCTGTCAGATTTACCGCTGGATGACTTGGTGGCCTGCCATGAGTGCGATCTGCTGATGCGCAAGCCCAAGCTTGCTCACGGCGAAAAAGCCCTCTGCCCACGTTGCGGCTATGAACTGTATGCCCATCGCCATAACGTGGTGCAGCGCAGTCTTGCCCTGGTCATTACGGCACTGTTGCTCTACGTGCCGGCGAACTTTTTACCCATCATGCAGCTCAATGTTCTCGGGCAATCGTCGCAGGACACTGTATGGAGCGGTGTTATCGGCCTGTTCAATACCGATATGCGTGGTATTTCAGTCGTCGTATTTCTGTGCAGCATGCTGATTCCACTGCTGAAACTGCTGTGTCAGTTGAGCGTGTTGCTGACGATTCGTTTCAACGTCGGTCGTAGCTACGGCCTGTTGCTCTACCGCATTTATCATCACCTCAGAGACTGGGGCATGCTAGAGGTCTACCTGATGGGCGTTCTGGTGGCGATTGTCAAACTGGCAGACATGGCAACCATCACCATCGGTCTCGGTCTGGCGTGTTTCATCGGTTTGTTGTTGGTTCAGGTCTGGCTGGAAGTGGTGATGTCCCCGCACCAGATCTGGCAGGCGTTATCAGGAGAAGATGCCCATGCGGGCGATTGATGCGGGCATTCTGATTTGCACCGAATGCCACGAATTGAACAGACAGAACCCGGACAGCCATGAGCAAACCTGCACCCGTTGTGGTGCATTGGTCCATGCCCGCCGCCCAAACAGTCTGGCCCGCACTTGGGCGCTATTGATTACGGCTGCCATCGTCTATATCCCGGCCAACGTTTTGCCGATCATGACGGTCAGCTCGCTGGGGCAGGGGGATCCGAGCACGATCATGTCCGGTGTCATACAACTGGTGCAGCACGGCATGATCCCGATTGCCGCCGTTGTATTCATCGCCAGTATCCTGGTGCCGACCTTCAAACTGGTGGGTATCGCGTTGCTGCTGTTTTCGGTGCAACGCCGCCAGCCGTTATCCGCCCGCCAGAGGATCTGGATGTACCGTTTCATCGAATTCATCGGCCGCTGGTCGATGCTGGATATTTTCGTGATCGCCATTCTGGTGGCGGTCGTCAACTTCGGCCGGCTTGCCAGTGTCGAAGCCAATCTTGGCGCCATCGCCTTCGCCACTGTGGTGATTCTGACGATGCTTGCCGCTGTCACTTTCGATCCCCGACTGATTTGGGATAACACGGAGTCGGACGCCGACCATGACTGATTTGCCTGTAGCGAAAACCCGACCGGCCTCGAACTGGTCTGCCATTTGGGTACTGCCGTTGATCGCCTTGATCATCGGTGGCTGGCTGGGATGGCGTGCCTATAACGAAACCGGCATTGAAATTCAGGTGCGCTTCGAAAGTGGTGAAGGCATTCAGGCCAACAAGACCGAAGTGGTCTACAAGGGCATGTCGGTCGGCAAGGTAAAATCCCTCAAGCTCGACGACGAGGGCGGCACCAAAGGCGTGATTGCCACCATCGAGATGAACAAGGACGTCGATCAATACCTGAAGACCAGTACCCGCTTCTGGCTGGTCAAACCGAGCGTAACCCTGGCCGGTATTACCGGCCTGGAAACCTTGGTGTCGGGTAACTATGTCGCGATCAGCCCGGGCGAAGGCGAACCGACCCGCAAGTTCAAGGCCCTGGCCGAAGAGCCGCCATTGTCGGACTCCAAGCCCGGCCTGCACCTGACAATCAAGGCTGACCGCCTCGGTTCGCTGAACCGTGGCAGCCCGGTGTTCTACAAACAGATCCAGGTCGGCCAGATCAAGAGTTACGTACTGTCGGAAGATCAGAGCACCGTCGAGCTCAAGGTGTTCATCGAGCCGACCTACGCCAAACTGGTACGCAAACATACGCGATTCTGGAACGCCAGCGGCATCAGCATCGACGCCAACCTGACCGGGGTGAAGGTACGCAGCGAGTCCCTGGCCAGCATCGTCGCGGGTGGTATCGCCTTCGCCACGCCAGAGAACCGCAAGGATAGCCCGCCCACCGATCCGAGCCTGCCGTTTCGCCTTTACGAAGATTTCGATGCGGCCGCAGCCGGTATCCGTGTGAAGGTCAAACTCAGCGATTTCGAAGGTCTGCAGGCCGGACGTACTCCGGTGATGTACAAGGGTATTCAGGTCGGTAACCTCAAAGCCCTGAAGATCGATCCGGATCTGTCCAGCGCCACCGCCGAACTGACCCTCGATCCATTGGCCGAAGAATATCTGGTCACCGGCACGCAATTCTGGGTGGTCAAACCTTCGATTTCCCTGGCTGGCATCACCGGTCTGGAAGCATTGGTAAAAGGTAACTACATCGCCGTGCGACCGGGCGACAAGGGCGGAGCGCCACAACGTGAGTTCGAGGCCCGGCCAAAAGCGCCGCCGCTGGATCTGAAGGCGCCGGGCCTGCACCTGGTGCTGTTCACCGACAGCCTCGGTTCGATCGAGGTCGGCAGTCCGATTCTCTACAAACAGGTCAAGGTCGGCTCGGTACAGAGTTATCAGTTCTCCAAGACCCGGAAGCAATTGGTAATCGGCGTCCACATCGAGAAGGAATACGAAAACCTGGTCAACGCCTCGACTCGTTTCTGGAATGTCAGCGGCATCACGCTGACCGGCGGTCTGACGGGGGGCATTCAGGTCAAGAGCGAGTCCTTGCAGACCCTGATGGCCGGCGGTATCGCCTTCGAGACGCCGCAAGCCAAGGCACCGTTGCAAAAGCGCATTCCGCGTTTCCGTCTGTTCGCCAACCATGACGAGGCCAATCAGAAAGGTGAGGTGGTGACTATCAAGGTGGACCGCGCCGATGGCCTGCGCAGCGGCACGCCGGTTCGCTTCAAGGGACTGGATGTCGGCAAGATCGAAAGCGTCGACCTGACCGATGACCTGCAATCGGTGATCCTCACTGCACGCATTACTGAAGTGCCGGAGAAGATTGCCCGGGTCGGCAGCCAGTTCTGGGTGGTCAAGCCGGAACTGGGGCTGATCAAGACCTCGAATCTGGAAACCCTCGTCACGGGGCAGTACATCGAAGTTCAGCCGGCAGCGAAGAGCCTCGGCCCGCAGAAGAACTTCGTGGCCTTGGCCAATCCGCCGGAAGTGAGCAAACAAGAGGCCGGCCTCAGTCTGGTATTGAGTGCTGCCCGTCGCGGCTCGCTGAAACCCGGTGTGCCGGTAACCTATCGCGAAATCACGGTGGGCAAAGTCACCGGCTACGAACTGGGCCAGACAGCGGATCGCGTTCTGGTGCACATCCTGATCGAGCCGAAATACGCGCCGCTGGTTCGCAGTGGCAGCCGCTTCTGGAACACCAGCGGTGTCGGCTTCGACATCGGCCTGTTCAATGGTCTGACCGTACGCACCGAGTCGCTTGAAACCGCGATTCAGGGCGGTATCGCCTTCGCCACACCGGATGGCGAGCGGATGGGCAACCCGGCTCGGGCGGAACAGACCTTCCCGCTGTTCGACAAGTTCGAAGACGAGTGGCTGACCTGGGCGCCGAAAATCCCCCTCGGCAAATAATCCCGCCCAATGAAAAGGGCCGCGATTCCATGGATCGCGGCCCTTTTTTGTGCCCGTCAGTTACGCATCAAACCTCATCCAGCTCCGGCTCGTCCGCTTCGACATTGAGGGTGGCCTTCACCACATCATGACGGCGGATGTACTTCCAGTCCGCCTCGTCAATGTAGATGCCGGCCGGACCGCTTCCGCCTTCCAGGTCGATGGCGACACTGGCGCAGACCTGCGGCTTCACGCTCGCCAGAATCGGCACGAAGCCCAGCTGCAGGCTGGTTTCCAGCAAAGCGGCCTGGTTTCTCTCGTCGATGTCGGCTGCCTCATCGAGGTAGTACGGCAGACGTACACGACCGGCGAGATCGCGGTCCATCAAGTGCAGCAACAAGTACATGTTGGTCAGCGCCTTGATGGTCATCGTGGTGCCGTTGGACGCCGCGCCATCGATATCGGTGTGAATCACCGGCTGGCCGTTGACCTTGGTGATCTCGAACGCCAGTTCGAACAGGTCCTTGAGACCGAGCTGGTTGTGGTTTGCCGCCACCAGCCGTGCCAGGTATTCCTTGGCCTCTTCGTTCTTGTTGTCCTGTTCTGCACTCTGGCTCAAGTCGAACACCGACAGGGTTTCGCCTTCTTTGTACTGACCGGCGCTGTGGATGATCTGGTCGATGTGCTTGAGCGCTTCCTTGTTTGGTGCCAGAACAATGCGGAAACTCTGCAGGTTGGACACCTGACGCTTGTTGATCTCGCGGTTGAACAGCGCCAGTTGGTGTTCGAGGCTGTCGTAATCGCTGCGGATGTTGCGCAGAGTCCGGGCGATATCGGTGACCGCCGCACGACGGGCCTTGCCCAGGGTCAGTGCTTCGTCGGTGCGGTGCGCGTAAGCGTTGATCAGCAGCGACAGGCGACGCTCCATGTCGTCTTCACTGTCGAACTTGGCCACGCCCTTGAGGCGTACCTGCGCGTACAGCGCTTCGATCTGGCCATCGGCACGCAGCAGGCCTTGCCAGCTGTCCTGATAGTCATTGAGCAGCGGCAGCAGGTTGTCCATGGAGTCGTCGACCGGATCCATGAACGGCGTACCGAACGGCAGGTCTGCCGGCAACAACTGGCGGCGACGCAAGGCATCGTCGAGGGTGCGTTGTTTGGCTTCCATGTCGGCGATCTGCCGGCCGACCAGCTGCAGCTTGGCCGACAGCTGCTGGACGCGCTCGGTGAACGCATCGCTGGAGCGCTTGAGTTCGTCCTGCGCCGCTTCCATCTGCGCCAGTTGCTCGAGCTTGTCGCCTTCTTCGGCGCTCAGGGTCTGGGTACGACGGAAGTCTTCCAGGGCTTTCTGCGCGTCCAGCACCTGCTGGTACAGTGCTTCGGTCTGGGTCTTGCTCGCGGCGCGGTCGGCGGCCACGGCTTGCTGGGTCTTGAGTTGCTTGAGTTCTTTTTCCAGACGCTCTTTCTGATCGCGCAACGCGGCACGGTCAGCCAGCGCTTGCAGGGCCGGCGGCTCGATGTGCGAGATGTCGATCGACAGGCCCGGCACTTCGAAACGCTCGCCCTTGAAGCCGTCGAGGATCAGTTCGACCGATTTGACCCATTCGCCATCCTCGTCGAGGGTGATGCCGTGCTCACCCAGCGGCAGGCTGAACAGCGCGCTGTTGAACAGACGCATCAGACGCTCGACGTCCTGTTGCGAAAACTCCTCGCGCAGGCGGGCGTAGCTGTTGTTGTCGGCGTGATCGAGTTGCTGCTTCACCGACTTCAGGCGTTTTTCCAGATCGCGAAGTCGCTCTTCGAGATCCTCGGCACTGAACTGACGGGACTGCGCCAGCGCACCGGCCAGTTCATCGTGAGCGTCCTTGGCGGCGAGCAGTTGCTGCTCCAGCACCTTCACGTCATCGATCAGGGCAAAGCGGTTCTTCAGCACCGACAACTCGCCGAGCCAGCGCTGAATGCCGGAGATTTCCCGTTCCAGTCGCATCAGTTCCTGGGTGCTGCCGCGCTGATCATTTTGCAGATCGTCCTGCTCGCGGCGGTAGTGTTCGGCCTGAATCGTCAGCTCTTCCTTGCGCGCCGTGGCGTAGTCTGACCAGGTGCCGAGCAGCGAGTCGAGCAGTGGCGACAGACGATGCAGCTTGCCGCGCAGCACGTCGCGATGTTTCACCCCGTTGGCCAAGGCTTCGACCAGCGGACCGGCGGCCACCAGCGAGTTGTAGTCCTGTTCCATGCGACGCACATCGCGGAAGGCTTCTTCGCACGCGGCGATGTAATCGACGCTGCCGGAACGCAGGCTGTGTTCGAAGGCATCGAGGAACAGCTGCTTGAGCTTGGCCGCAGTGATTTCGCGCATGTGCAGCAGGTTGATGAAGAGGGCTCGGAAGGTCTTCAGGCTCTGCTCGCTGGTGGAGCGCAGCGGGATCAGCGTCAGGTCCAGCGGGATCGACGTATGGCCGCCGACCAGCAGACGCCGCAGTTCATCCGGCTTGAGCTCGTAAGCCTTCAGGCCTTCCTTCTCAAGGTTGCTGAAGAGTTCTTTCTGACGCAGGCAGGTATCGTTTTTCTGGTAATGCGCCAGATCGAGCTGGCCGGCATAGGCGAAGAACTGGTGGCCGAAACCGCCGCCCGGGCCACGACCGACTACGCCGATCACATGTGGGCCATGGGGCAGATTCACTTCGACGAGGATGTAACTGGTGTCGGAAGCAAAGTAGAAGCGCCGGGACTGTTCCAGGCTGTATTTGCCGAAACTCATGTCCGACATGCGCGCCAGGATCGGGAACTGCAAGGCGTTGATCGAGGCGGATTTGCCGAGGTTGTTCGCGCCGTAGACCGACAGCGGCTCTTCCAGCGGGAACAGACCGAGGCTGTAGCCGGCCGTGTTCAAAAGGGCAAAGCGGCGGATGCCGTAGCGTTCCTGGCTCATGCATCGGACTCCTGTTCTTCGGCAATGGCGCGGGCCAGTGCCTCTTCTTCGCTTTCTTCTTCAAATTCCGATAAATCGAGCGGATCGTCGGTTTCCAGCAGTCGGGCTTCGGCTTCTTCGTCGATCAGCACCGGCGCAGGCAACGGCAGAACGCTGTGGACGCTGGCCGCCAGATCACGGTCCTGCTGCACCGACAGGCACACGTCGAGGAAACGGTGCATCGGCGGAAGGAAACGGTACACGCCGTTTTCTTCCCCGGCGAAACCGAGCTGGGTCATGCGGCGCATGATTTTTTCTTCCAGCTCATCAACGGTCTGCACTTCGGCCTGGATGAACAGGTCGCGGTATTTTTCCAGCAGCGAAGGCAATTCGTCGCGGCCAAGGCTACCGCCGTCCAGCACCGCAATCGGATCGCGGCCCTGGTCGGCCAGGTGCTCCACCAGGATGAAGGTGAACAGTGCCAGACGCTGGGCAGTCTTGTTCACCGCGGCTGCGGCCATCTCCGGTACGAAGTAATAGAAACCACGGGTGTCGCAGACCAGTTCGAAACCCAGGGCCTTGAACAGTGTGCGGTACTGGTCCTGGAAGTTGGACAGTTGCGCGTACAGTTCGGGGTCGCGACGGCTGACGTGGTAACCCTTGAACAGCTCGCGGAAGATCGGCGCGAGTTGAGACAGTTCGGAAAGATCAAGATGCATGTGGAGTGCTCGCAGAATCCTCGGCGGCAGGGTCGCGGGCCGAGAGCAGGGCGAAGGAGCGCAGGCTGACCCGGTGCTCGTGAGTGTGGTATTCGCGGCGTTCCAGACGCTCGCGCTTGAAGCGTTTTTCCCGCGACAGGCGCGAGAACCAGTAAAGCAATTCGTCGGTGGCGCCGTCCGGTTCCTGCTCCAGCAGCCAGGTCATCAGATCCGGCATCGGCAGGGACTCTTCGCAGCGGTCGACCATTTCCCGAACGGTGCGCGGCGCGCGTGGAGCATCGCCGGTCTTTTGCGATTTGTGCGCCTTGGGGAAGCGTGCCGGTTTCGGCTCGAATCGGGCCAGAGCGTAGACGTAGGCTTCAACCTGACTGGCGCTGCCGAGGAAGGTGCTTTGCGGGCGGGTGAACAGCGGCATCGCGGCTTGCGGCACGGCGTCGATGCCTTTGCGGCGGATCGCTGCCAGAGCGAGGGCCGCGCCACGGGTGACGGCGTTGTGCCGACGCGCTTCCTCACGCAGCGGCAGCAGCAGTTCCCGGGCGTGACGCAGGGTCAACTGGGCGCTGGTCTGCATTTCGAGGATGCGCGCGTGGGTGCGCAGCAGCATGTCGTCATCGACCAGATGGCCGAGGCGCTGCTGTTCGCTGAGCATTTTCAACAGCACGGTTTCGACCTTGCGCACGCCTTGTTCGAAGGCGCCGTCGGCGTTCACCAGGTCGATCATGGGTTCGACGTATTCGTCCCAGGTCGCCAGTACTTCGGCATAGCGCTGGCGCAGGGGGATCTGCCGGTCGCTGGTCTTGGCTCGTTCGGCCACCGCCACCAGTGCCTGCTCGTCGTTGTCGAGCTTCTTCAGGACGTCGCGCACGCGCATGTCGAGCAGGCGCAACTGGCGTGCCAGATCATTGCCGTCGCGGACGTCGAACGCATCCTGGATATAACCGGCCAGACGCTCGAGGTGACGCAGGTAGGCCTCGATCTCCAGACACAGGCCCAGCCGGTGCTCCCGGCGCAGATAGGCGAGGAAGTCGTGGATTTGCGCATTGAGTTCGAAACGGTTCGGGCTTTTCGCCACGGGCACCAGAATGTCGAGGCGAATCCACACGTCGAGCAGGCTGGTGATGTCCTGCGGTGTGCTTTCCAGTTGTTGGGCGGCCAGTTGCGTGCGCAGTTCGTTGAGGCTCAGGGTGCCCTGGTCGAAGTGCTCGCACAGTGGCTCCAGAAGTGCCCAGTGTTCAGCGAGGGCGCGCAAGACGCGCTTGGGTTCGATCATCGGAATGGCCGGCTGGTTGGCGATTAAAAGCCGCGATTGTACTGCATCACGGGCGATGCGATTCACTCTCGGGACGGGCTGTCGCTTTTTATGAGGTGAAGAGCGGTGGTCAAGACTATCGATCAAGCGCAAGCGATCTTGAGCGAAGGGCGGTAGAATCAGCGCACTTCAGTTATCCACAAGTGGCCGACCCTTGCTAATCGAGTCCCGCCGCCGCGCCTATTTGAACGCCATGCAGGTGGTCAACTGGCTGCCGCGCACCGAATTGCCCTTCGCCGCACCATCGCGGCCCGAGCTCCTGGAGCTTGCGGAACCGGAGCCCGAGGTTTTGCTGCCCGTGGCGCCGGCGCACGAAGCCGTCGCGCCAGCGCAGCCGGTCGCGCGCGTGGTCGAGCGGCCGAAGATCGAGGTCCCGCGACCGACACCGGCCAGCGGCCGCCCTGCCGCCAAGCCGGTGGACGAAGCCGAAGAAGTGCCGGTGGTCGCACGTCCAGCGCCGGTGCCGCCACCGCGTTTCGCCCTGCAATTGCTGCGCGCCGGTCGTTGTCTGTTGCTGGTGGAATTGCCCACCGGCGAATCGTTCCAGAGCCGGGATCCTGCCTATCTGCTGCTCAAGGACATGCTGCGGGCCGCCGGTCTGCCGGATGCGCCGCAGATCGTCGGCGATCCGGTGCGTTGGCCACTGCTGGTGCGCGGCACCATGGATCAGGGGCCTGAGGCGGCCCGGGATTTCGTTCAGGGTTTCCTTTCGGTGCAAATGGAGACGTCACCGTGTGCCTGCCTCTGGTTGATCGGTCTGCCGGCGGTGCGCTTTGCCGGTGAGAAGGACGCCGAGGCGTTCAACAGTGAATGGCAGATCGAAGGTCTTGGCCTGGCCTGGGCCTTGCCGGGACTGGAATTGTTGATGGAAGAGCCACAGCGCAAAGCCGCGGTGTGGCAAGCCATGCGTCGGCTGATGGCGCGCTGGAAAGAAGCGAATGAGTGATGCTGTAACCTTCCGTCCGATGGTCGAAGCCGATCTGGACGCTGTGCTGAAAATCGAATACGCGGCCTACAGCCATCCCTGGACTCGCGGGATTTTTCTCGACGGGCTGGGCAAATACCAGATCTGGCTGATGTTCGAAGGCGAGCAGCAGGTCGGCCACGGCGTGGTGCAGATCATTCTGGATGAGGCACACCTGCTGAACATTACGGTCAAACCGGAAAACCAGGGACGAGGCCTCGGGCTGACTTTGCTCCAGTTCCTGATGTCCCGTGCCTATGCCGCGGATGCCCGCGAATGTTTCCTGGAAGTGCGCGACAGCAACGCATCGGCGTTTCGCTTGTACGAGCGCTACGGTTTCAATGAAATCGGCCGTCGCCGCGATTACTACCCGGCGGTGGGTGGACGTGAAGATGCGGTGGTCATGGCCTGTACCCTGGTTGAGTGACCGCCGATAGAAGCTGCTTCACTTGAGGCAGCTTCGAAGGAATCCTTCAGCGTTTGCCGTCAATCGGATCGCGCCGCGCCAGTTCCGCTTCATCCAGGCCATCTGCGCCGCCAATGTTTTCCTCATCGACAATGCTCAAGTCCCAATCCGCCTGATTGCCCGCCCCCGGCTCATCCGCATCGCGCGCGCCGTCTTCGCGGATCAGAGTTTCCGGACTCAAGTCATCGTCGGTCGGCTCGTGATCTGCCACCGAGGCGCCGGTCATGCCGGCTTCACGCACCCGTTCACGGGGGATGCGTCGTTCGCGCTCGCGATCCGGCAGTTCATCGCCGATCTTCGCGCTGGGTTGTTCGTCGTCGAAATCCAGCTCATGCACCGACCCCATGCGGTCTTCGTTGTCATCGATGGGCTCCGGTTGTACCGCGTCGAAGGGGCGTCGTGAATCAGTCATGGCAAATCCTCATACTGTGGGCCTTACTGAGGTGGACTCACCGGGCTCCCGAGAATTCCAACGAAATCACTTGCGGTCCTTCCGTGACCCCGACGGACGGTCGTCTGTCAAACCAGCGCATCTTTCTTGAGGCCTTACAGCATGCATGACTTACAAGACCTGATTGATAACAACGAGCGTTGGGCTGACGCAATCACCAAGGAAGACCCGGATTTCTTCGCCAAGCTGGCCCGTCAACAGACGCCTGAATACCTGTGGATCGGCTGCTCCGATGCGCGGGTTCCGGCCAATGAAATTGTGGGCATGCTGCCGGGCGATCTGTTCGTGCACCGCAATGTGGCCAACGTGGTGCTGCACACCGACCTCAACTGTCTGTCGGTGATCCAGTACGCCGTGGATGTGCTCAAGGTCAAACACATTCTGGTCACCGGGCACTACGGTTGCGGTGGCGTGCGTGCGTCGATGCAGGATCGCCAGTTCGGCCTGATCGATGGCTGGCTGCGGTCGATCCGTGATCTGTATTACGAAAAACGAGAAGAACTCGCCAGACTGCCGACCGAAGAAGAGCAGGTCGACCGACTGTGCGAGCTTAACGTTATCCAGCAAGTGGCCAACGTCGCCCACACCAGCATCATCCAGAATGCCTGGCATCGCGGGCAGAGCCTGTCGGTCCATGGCTGCATTTACGGGATCAAGGACGGTCGCTGGAAAAGCCTGAACACGACCATCAGCGGTTTTGAGCAATTGCCGCCGCAGTACCGCTTGCGCCCGGTCGGCGCACCGTAAACCGCCAGTCAGCGCACGCCCTGGCGGAGCCAGTTCTTTAAATAGTGCTGGCCTTCAATGCTGGGCGGTTCGTCGTAACCGGTGATCCAGCCGCGACAATGAGCTGATCCGCAACCGCAGGCGAACTGCTTGAGCAGTTTGTCTTCGGTGGCGGTGAAATCCATGGTCAGTCGCTCGCCCGGCTGAATGTCCCGCAGGGCCCACAGCCACAATTCGGTCATGTCGATGAACACGTTCGGGTCGCAGGAGTGTTCGAGCAACCCGCAGAAACGTGGATCGTAAATATGGATGCCGGCCTGCAATTGCCGGGTCTGACGGCCGCGGTAGGGCAACAACTGGCCCGAGATCCTGCACATGCGGGTGATACGCAGGAATTCCCGGCGTGCGACGATTGCGCAAGGTTTCCCTCTGTCGTCGTGAATCACTTCGAAGTCGGCATGCGCAGGGAATCCGAGGCGCACGGGAAGCGCCATGAATGGGTAGATCCCCTCGGTATTGCGCGATGAACGCGGGTAAAGCGCGTGCGTATTCATAACGTTCCCTGTCAGCCGGGTGCTGCTACATCAGCGGGGCGAACTCCTTTCGACCCCCTGCAACACATTGGATCCAATGTTCACTTATATGAGATAGCAGATCTACTGTCATATCTGACAGGCGTTAAAGACGCTTCCCCGCGTCAGCCAAGGCTGACACGGGGAGACGGTATTGCACATCAAATATGCGGAGCAGGCTCTGCGGTGTCCGGCAACGGACTCTGAAGCTGTTGCAACTGGGCCTTGATCGGCGGGGTGGCGCACTTGGCAGCGGCCTGTTCGGCGGTCAGGTTGCGGATCGAGGTGTAGAACAACTCACACGTCTTGACCTTCTGTGTCACCTGCCAGGTCTGGGTGCAGCCGTTCAGCAGGCTTTTCGGATCGGTGCCCGGTTTGCTGCCCATCCCCGCCTGCCAGCAGGCGGCGCTCAGGTCCTGGCCCATCACCTTCAAACCGGCCGCATCGGCCTTGGCCTGGGCATCGTCGCCGGTATAGCTCTTGGGATCGGCGGCGTACCAGATGTAGCTCGGGTGGTTGGAGCCCAGTACCGGCACGTTAACACCGGTGCTCGGGGTGATGGTTGCCAGGCCGAGCACGTTCACGGTCGGTCCGTATTGCTGTTTGATCCAGTTACGCACCGGTGCACCGAAGGCCACCATCGGCAGGGTAGCACCGCTGGCGCTGACGCTGACCTGTTTGACCATGGTGGTCTGGTAGTCCTTGAAGTAGCCGTAGACGCCCTCGAGATCGCTGCCGGCGCTGGCAGGCGCGGCGATTGGCGCGATGTCGACGATGGTCTGATAGGCCGGCGTCTGGTCGGCCGGGATACCGTTGTCGGTCAACAGCGCGGCCCAGCGATCGGTGGTGTTGGAGCGCAGGTAGTCCTGAGCCTGGGTCAGTGAGTAATCCGGCGGGAAGTGCAGCAGTTCGACGCTTTTACGGTTTTCCAGCGCCATGCCCAGCGGCAGGAACAGATACCAGCTGTACGCCCATTTGCCATCGGCGTTGAGTTTGCTGGCGCCGGTATAGGCCAGGTCGCCGGCATCCAGCAGCGCGGTCAGCGGTTTATCGTAGCCTTTTGGCACGCCGCTGATCTCGACATGGATCTGATCGTTGTCATTCTTTACCAGCACCTTGGCGCCGGTGTAGCCATCGCGCTGCACGCTCTGGCTCAGATAGTGGGCGACGGTCTGCTCAAGCGTCCAGTTGCGAAAGCAGATCACGCTGCAATTGTTGGGATAAGCGAAGAGGCGGGTGACGCGTTCGGTGCTGCCCAGTTTCAGGTCGACATCGGCGTGGGCGGCTGCGCTCAACGTGAGCGCAGCAAGGGTGAGTCCTGCGAGTTTGAACATGCTCAGATCCTTTTCAGCGTGGGTTCCCCGTTGTTCGGGTGCGTCACATATTGGATCAGCCGCGTGATGGCGAGAAGCCGTCAGCCACGGTTTTTTGAGCCGGGTCGCCGGGCTCGTCCTCAGACCTTGAAACGCAGGGCGTTGGTCAAGTCCCCCATGGGTTTCTGGCCCCGGCCGATCATCGCATCGTCGCGCTGTTTGATACCTGCCAATGTCTCCAGCTGGAAAACCCGGGTAATCAGACGCAGGATCGAGGCGGTGTCATAGACCGTGTGATCCACCGTGCCCTTGCGGGCAAACGGTGACACGACCAGCGCCGGCACCCGTGACCCCGGCCCCCAGCGGTCGCCCTTGGGCGGCGCGACGTGGTCCCACCAGCCGCCGTTTTCATCGACGGTCACGATGACCACCATGTTTTTCCACTGTGGACTTTCCCGCAGCACTTTCAACGCGCGGACGATGTGCCGATCTCCGGAGGCCACGTCGGCGTAACCGGCATGCATGTTCAGGTTGCCCTGAGGCTTGTAGAACGTCACGGCAGGCAGTTTGCCGGCTTCGGCATCGGCGAAGAATTTGTTGGTACTGGACTCATCACCCAGACCGGCGTCGCGCAGACGCTTGCTGCGCTCTTCTGGATGCTCCGGGCCTTGCTGCTGGAAGTAATTGAACGGCTGATGGTGATACTGGAAGTTGGGGATTTTCGGAATCCCGCCGGAATCCTTGAACTGATCCAGCGTCGCCTGCCAGGCACCGGCATACCACGCCCAGTCGATGTTCTTCTTCGACAGTTTGTCACCGATGTGTTCGTGGGTCTGGGGCACCAGGACGTTCGGCAGATCGGCCTTGGAATAGGCCGGGCGTTCCGGGTCGCGGATCCACGTCGGCCAATAGGGCGGGGCGAGGGTGTTGACCCCGTAACCGTCCGGGGTCAGCGCGCTCGGGCCGAACTGTGGCGGACCCGTCATGGCGCTGGCCGGCGATTGTTCCAGAGGCTTGAGGCGCGGGTCGGCCGGGTCATCGCTTTGCAGCGCGGCGATCTGGCTTCTGGCGACCGAGTTGGCGACGTTCGGGTAGAACGGCGCGGTGGCGCTGATCAGGTATTGATGGTTGAGAAACGAACCGCCGAATGCACCCTGGAAGAAGTTGTCGCACAGCACGAACTCTCGAGCCACGTCCCACAGGCGCAGGGAATAGCGGCTCTGGGCATAGTGCCCCATGGTCAGGCCGCCGGAGTCGGCCCAGGCGACGAAACCGTCGTTCTTGCCGCCGTTGATCTGCATCTGATTCTGATAGAACACATGCCACAGATCTCGAGTGACCAGGCCCAACGGCAGGTCCTCGGCATTCGGGCCTTTCAGAGCGAAAGGTGCGTTCGGCAGGTTTTCCTGAAACTGCACGGCGTTGGGATAGGTCACGCCATCGAGTGTCTGCGGGCCGATCTGCAACACACCGCCCCAGGCCGGCGGCAGGGTCTGCAGCAGACTGCCGTCGCGGTCGCGTTGTTGGTATTCCTCGGGCTTGAGTGCCGACAACGGCTTCTCGACTCCGGGGAAATCACCGAACAAGTTATTGAAACTCCGGTTTTCGGCGTAAATCACCACGACGGTCTTCACCTGTTCGCGCAGAGCCTTGTCCAGCTCGGCAGGCGAAAGCGGACGCTCCTCGGGTTTACCCGGCTGACCACCGGCATTCCCGCACCCGGCCAGTGTGGCGCCCACACCCAACACGGCGACACCGCCGAGAAAACGGCGGCGGCTGGTGTCGGTGGGGTTGTCGGATTCTGGCGAGGAGGGATCTTTGCCGTGTGTGTCGTCGTTCATGTACAAGTCCGTTTATGCTTAATTGTTTCAGTATGTTTCTGGCGGACGCTAGCAAGGGAATGTGACGGTTGGGTGACATTTTCAGGTCGCAGAAACAAATGAGGGAGCCAATACGCTAGCCCCCTCAAGAGAATTACGCCTTAGCATGACTCCGCGTCACGGCATCACCGGCGGCGTATACGCCAGCGTCGTCCCCAACGCCCACAGCAACAGCAGTACCAGCGGTGTGTGCACCAGCAGTTGCACGAAGGAGAAGCCGATCAGGTCCCGCGCCTTCAATCCCAGCACGCCCAGCAGCGGCAGCATGTAAAACGGGTTGATCAGGTTTGGCAGCGCCTCGGCGGCGTTGTAGATCTGCACGGCCCAGCCCAGGTGGTATTTCAGGTCGGTAGCCACTTGCATCACGTACGGCGCCTCGATGATCCACTTGCCGCCCCCGGACGGAATGAAGAAACCGAGAATCGCCGAGTACACCCCCATCAGCAGCGCATAGGTGTCGTGGGACGCGATGCTGACGAAAAACGTCGAGATGTGGTGAGCCAGAGTCTGGGCGTCAGTGCCCTTGACCGTGGTCATCAGCGCCGCGATCGAGCCGTACAGCGGGAACTGGATCAGCACGCCGGTGGTGGTCGGCACCGCTCGCGCCACCGCATCGAGGAAACTGCGCGGACGCCAGTGCAGCAGTGCACCGAGCATGATGAACAGGAAGTTGTAGGTGTTGAGCCCGGAAATCGCGGTGATCGCCGGTTTGGTCGAGAACTCGTGGAACAGCCATCCGGCCGCCAGCAGCACCAGCACGATGATCAGCAGCGGACTGTGCTCCAACCATTCGCCCGGGCGGGTGCGCGGTTGCAGCGGCGGCAGGTTGAACGCCGGGTCGATGCCGCAGGCCTGGGCGTCGCGCGCCGAATTCGGGCCGGGCGCAGTGGCGTAGGCGATGATGATCGAGATCACCACCAGTGCCAGCAACATCACCCCGGACTGCCAGAGGAAAATCGTCTGGGTGAACGGAATCACGCCAGTGATCGACAGGATCGACGGTGGCAGGCTGGCGGGGTTGGCCTGCAATTGTGCGGCGGACGACGACAGACCCAGTGCCCACACGGCGCCAAGACCCAGATAAGCCGCGGCTCCGGCGGCGCGGTAATCCATTTTCAGATCGCTGCGGCGGGCGAGGGCGCGCACCAGCAAGCCGCCGAACACCAGCGACAGGCCCCAGTTGAGCAACGATGCGACCATCGAAATCAGCGCGACCCAGGCCACGGCAGAGCGGCCGTTCTTCGGGATTCGCGCCAGACGATCGATCAGCTTTACGGCGGGCGGTGAACTGGCGACGACATAACCGCCGATTACCACGAAGGCCATTTGCATGGTGAAGGGGATCAGGCTCCAGAAGCCGTCACCGAAGGCCATGGCGGCATCGGTGGGTCTGGCGCCCATGGCCAGGGTGGCCAAGGCCACGATGATCACGGCGAGCGCGGCGAACACCCAGGAGTCGGGAAACCAGCGTTCGGCAAAACTGGAGCAGCGCAAGGCAAAGCGCGCAGAGCGGCTATCTTCGATATCAACGGCCACGGGAGTACCTCGGATTTTTATGTTTATTGTGGTCTTCGGGGCTTGGCCAGCCCGTCTGGACAGGTGCCAACAGTAAATCAACCGGCGGATTTTTGTGACCGTGTTTCACTGAATCAGACTTTGGTCTAACGGGTTGTCCATCGAGGCATTTGCGTAGACCATGGGCGCCTTGGTTTTTTGCCTGCCAGAGTGCTTTGCCATGACTGCCCATTCCACTGTCCGACCGGCGCCGTTCAGCCGTTCCGACTACAAGACCCTTGGCCTTGCGGCCCTGGGCGGGGCGCTGGAGATCTACGATTTCATCATTTTCGTATTCTTCGCCCTGACACTCAGCCAGCTGTTTTTCCCGCCGGAAATGCCCGAGTGGCTGCGCCTGCTGCAAAGCTTCGGGATTTTTGTCACCGGTTATCTGGCGCGGCCGCTGGGCGGAATCCTGATGGCGCATTTTGCCGACCGCCTGGGGCGCAAGAAGGTCTTCAGCCTGAGCATCCTGATGATGGCGCTGCCGTGCCTGCTGATCGGGATCATGCCGACCTACGCGCAGATCGGCTATTTCGCACCGCTGTTGCTGCTGGCACTGCGCATCCTGCAAGGTGCGGCGGTTGGCGGTGAAGTGCCGAGCGCTTGGGTGTTCGTGGCCGAGCACGCGCCGGTCGGGCATCGCGGTTATGCGTTGGGCTTTCTCCAGGCCGGGCTGACCTTCGGTTACCTGATAGGCGCGCTGACCGCGACTGCTCTGGCGCAGGTTTTCACGCCTGCCGAAGTGCTCGATTACGCGTGGCGCTATCCGTTCCTGCTGGGTGGCGTATTCGGTGTGATCGGGGTGTGGCTGCGGCGCTGGCTGAGCGAGACTCCGGTGTTCATGGCCATGGAAGCGCAGCGTCAGGCCAGGGTCGAACTGCCGTTGCGCACGGTGTTGCGCGAGCATCGCCTGGCGATGCTGCCGGCCATGATCCTGACCTGTGTGTTGACTTCCGCGGTGGTGGTGTTTGTGGTCATCACCCCGACCATGATGCAAAAAACCTTCGGCATGACCGCCGGCCATACCTTTGCCCTGAGTGCGCTGGGTATCGTTTTCCTGAACATCGGCTGCGTGGTTGCGGGGCACCTGGTGGACCGCATCGGCGCCTGGCGCACGGTGATGCTGTATAGCCTGCTGCTGCCGTTGGGGATCGGCGTGCTTTACAGCTGTCTGATCAGCGGCGGGGATTGGGTCGGTCTCGCCTACGCCATCGCCGGATTGGGCTGTGGAGTGGTCGGTGCGGTGCCATCCGTCATGGTCAGCCTGTTTCCGGCACGGATTCGCGTGTCGGGCATTTCCTTCACCTACAACATCGCATACGCCGCGTGGGCCAGTGTCACACCGTTGCTGCTGATCGGTCTGATGCCGTGGAGCCCGTGGATCTGCGTGATGTTCTGCACGGTGATGGGGGCCGTGGGCATTGCCAGTGCGGCATATTTCGGCTCGCGGATGCCGCGTGCAGGGCATTGTCGGGTGGCTGGAACCGCCTGATTTTTCGAGGCGCAATTATTTTTGTAGGACAAGGCCCGAACGCACTTCAGAAAAGATTTCCAAGGCCGATGGTTAGGCTGTAACCCGCTTTCCATCCAGTCCATCGGTGCTTTCCCATGTTCAACAAACGCCTCAAGCAAGAGCTGGCGGCTCTTCGTGAAGAACTCTCCAGCCTTCTGCAAGTGAAGGAGAGTCTGGAAAGCGAGATGCTGGTACTGACCCTTGAGCCCGACGGGCGGATTCAATCGGTCAACCAGAACTTCCTCAACGAAATGCTCTACAAGAGCCACGACCTGATCGGCCGTGCCATCGAAGACATCGTGCCGGCCCATGTCAAATCCGACGAGTTTCATCACCGCTTTCGGGCCGCGCTGAGCCGGGGTGAACACTTTGCCGGCGCCGTGCGTCTGTTGCGTGGAAATGGCGAGGAAGCATGGTTGCGTTCGATTGCTCAGCCGATTCGTTCGTCGGACGGACGCATCAAGCATTTCTCGATTTTCTCCAGCGATCTGACCCGCACCATTGAAGCCTCCCGCGAGCACGAAAACCTGATAGGCGCACTGGTGCGCTCGACGGCCGTCATCGAATTCGATCTCAATGGCACCGTGCTGAACGCCAACGACCGGTTCCTCCAAGGCATGGGTTACAGCCTGGCGCAGATCAAAGGCAAACATCACCGCATGTTCTGCGAGCCGGGTGAGGCCAACAGCGCCGAGTATCAGAATTTCTGGCGTCGCTTGAACAACGGCGAATTCGTGGCCGGCCGTTTCAAGCGAATCGACAGTCATGGGCGGGAAGTCTGGCTGGAGGCTTCCTACAACCCGGTGCTCGACGCCAATGAAAAGCTCTACAAAGTGGTGAAGTTCGCCACCGTGATCACCGATCAGGTCAATCAGGAGCAAGCGGTCGCCGAGGCTGCCAACATTGCCTACAGCACCTCCTTGCAAACCGACAGCACCGCCCAGCGCGGAACTCGCGTAGTCACCGAGGCGGTCAATGTGATGCGCGACCTGTCGCGGCACATGCAGACTGCCGGCGAAGGCATCGAGGCGCTGAACGAGCAGTCGCAAGTGATCGGCACCATCGTCAAGACCATCAGTGGCATTGCTGAACAGACCAACCTGCTGGCACTCAACGCAGCCATTGAAGCCGCACGAGCAGGTGAGCAGGGGCGCGGTTTTGCGGTGGTGGCCGACGAAGTGCGGCAACTGGCTTCACGCACCAGCCAGGCGACCGAGGAAATCGTCGGCGTGGTCCGTCAGAACCAGGACATGGCGCGCAACGCCGTGGCGCTGATGACCGACGGCAAGCTCCAGGCCGAGCAAGGGCTGGCGCTGGCGGCGGAAGCGGGCACGGTGATCGTCGAGATCCAGGATGGCGCACAGAAGGTGGTGGACGCGGTCGGCCAGTTCGCCAACCAGTTGTCGAGCTGATATCTGCCAGTCGAAGGGATTGTCCAGGGCAATCCCTTCGCCGTTTTTATCTCGCTACAATCGGCTCTTTTCCCGGAGCAGATCCCATGAGCGAATCCTTTCGTCGCCCGGTTCCCCTGAACAAAGCCTACCGATTGCTCAATCACGGGCCGACCGTGCTGGTCAGCGCCACTCACGACGGGCAGCGCAACATCATGGCTGCGGCCTGGGCCATGCCGCTGGATTTCGAACCGCCGAAAGTCGCGGTGGTGCTGGACAAATCCACCTGGACCCGGCAGTTGCTCGAGGCGTCGGGCACCTTTGTTCTCAACGTACCGTGCGTGAATCAGGCTGACATCGTGCAGACCGTCGGTTCGACTTCGGGTCTGGAAATCAATCGTGATCAAGGGCAGGACAAGTTCCAGGCCTATGGCCTGCAGACCTTCGCCGGCGAGCAGGTCGAGGCACCGATGCTCGACGGTTGCGTAGCGTGGCTCGAATGCCGGTTGCTGCCGGAGCCGCGCAATCATGAACAGTACGATCTGTTTCTGGCTGAGGTGATCGCGGCGCAGGCGGACTCGCGAGTCTTCAGTGATGGGCGCTGGCATTTTGAAGGGCATGACGGCTTGCGTACTCTGCACCATGTGGCCGGTGGGCACTTCCTGACGATTGGTGATCCGATCGATGGCAAGACGCTTTCGGTCTGATGGCAAAACAACGCTGGATGTTGCAAGGTCGGGGGCATTGTCTGATTCATCAGGCGCCTGCCCCTTAACCGACATGACCATTGGCCATGCAAAAAAGGCTTACCTCTCGGTAAGCCTTTTTCAGTTGGCGAAAGGGATTTCAGTCCCCCAACGCTTCTCCTTCACGCCGCGGATCCGCCCCCCCGGCCAGTGTTGCCTTTCCTTGCGCATCCTTGACCCGCATGATGGCCTGGGTGCCGCTGGTCATGTCGATTTCGCTCACGGTGTGGCCCTTGTCTTTGAGCGCCTGGATCAATGTCGGGCTGAACTGGCCCTGTTCCAGTTCCGTCGGGCCATTGCGGCTGCCGAAGTTGGGCAGGCTGATGGCGCTTTGCGGGTCGAGGTTCCAATCGAGCAGGCCGACGGTGGTCTTGGCCACGTATTCGATGATCTGCGAGCCGCCGGGCGAGCCGACAGTGGCGACGAACTCGCCGCTGTTACGATCGAAGATCAGGGTCGGTGCCATCGATGAACGCGGGCGTTTGCCGGGCTCCACGCGGTTGGCGACTTTCTGTCCGTTTTCTTCGGGGATGAACGAGAAGTCGGTCATCTGGTTGTTGAGCAAAAAGCCCTGAACCATCAGGTGCGAGCCGAATGCCGCTTCGATGGTGGTGGTCATCGACACCGCGCCACCGAAGTCATCCACGGCCACCACTTGCGAGGTGGAGATGCGCAGCGGCGAGTGATCCGGTGCGTAGGCAACCTGCACTCCCGGAGGTGTACCGGGCTTCGCGGTATTCATGCTGCGGTCTCCGATCAGGCTGGCGCGACTGGCCAGATAGCCCGGGTCGACCAGACCTTTGACCGGTACCGGTACGAAGTCGGTATCGGCGACATATTGCGCGCGGTCGGCATACGCCAGGCGTTCGGCTTCGGCGATCAGGTGGACGGCTTGCGGTACCGGTTCGAGGCCGGCCGGTTTATCGGTTTTCACGGGTTTGAGCGGTGTCAGGGACAGGCGCGGGTCGCGGGTTTCCAGCGCCTGCAGGGTGCCGAGGATCTGCGCCACCGCAATTCCGCCCGAGGACGGCGGCGGCATCCCGCAAACCTGCCAGCGTTTGTAATCGGTACACAGCGGTGCGCGCTCCCTGGCCTGATACTGCTGAAGGTCGTTCAACGACAGGCTGCCGGGGTTGTTGTGGCCCTGCACTTTGGCCACGATCTCTTCGGCGATCGGGCCTTTGTAAAGTGCATCTGCACCTTCGCTGGCGATGCGTTTGAGCACGGCGGCCAACGCCGGGTTTTGCAAGCGCGTACCGATGGCTTTGACGCTGCCGTCGCTGTTGAGGAAATACTTGGCCATGTCTGGTGAGCGGTGCACCACAGGGTCAGACTCCAGCAGCGAATGCAGCCGAGGCGAGATCGCAAAGCCCTGTTCCGCCAGTTTGATTGCCGGTTCGAACAGCGTTGCCCACGGCAAGCGGCCATGTTGTTTGTGCGCCATCTCCAGCGCCCGCATCACACCCGGTGTGCCGACGGAGCGTCCACCGATCTGCGCCTGCGTAAAAGGCATCGGTTTTCCATCTGCCTGCAGGAACAGCTTTTCGGTGGCACCGGCCGGTGCTGTTTCGCGACCATCGTAAGTGCGCACCTGTTTGCCGTCCCACAGCACGATCATCGCGCCACCGCCGATCCCGGAGGATTGCGGCTCGACCAGGGTCAGCACGGCTTGCATCGCAATTGCCGCATCGATGGCCGATCCACCTTTACGCAACATCTCGCGACCGGCCTCGGCGGCCAATGGATTTGCAGCAGCGGCCATGTGTTTTTCGGCATGGCTTGTTTGCAGGCCGGAGCGGTAACCGGAGGCGGCTTCCGGTGCCAGCGGCAGGGTCGAAGAGGGTGGGGCGTTGCAGGCGGTGAGGGTGAGGGCGCTGACGATCAGAGTCAGCACCGGCAGGCGAAAGCGGCTCAGGGGCAGGGCTGGAAACACGCGGGGCACTCCGTCCGTGGGATAAAAGTCTGACGGACTGTATCGGCCGACCGTGCAGGACGCAAACCGTCGGTATGTTTGTCCTTCATGCCTTGGCAAATTTTCTGTAGGGTCAGAGGCAAGCGAGAAGCCAGAACAATCAACAAGAGGCCAGCATGCACAGCGAGTTACCGACCCACTCCAGCTACCGCCAGCAGCGCGACCAGTTTCTTGCCGCCGCCACCGCGGCCGGTTCGACACTCACCTCCTACGCCCATCCGCGTTGCGGACCGTTCGGCGAGCCGTTGAGTACCGATGTGGCGGTGCTGGGGGATCCGCAAGCCAAACGACGTCTGGTGGCGCTCAGCGGCACCCACGGGGTGGAGGGCTATTACGGTTCGGAATGTCAGATCGACTGGCTGACGCATTTCACGCCGGGGTCGCTGCCGAAGGACGTCGCGGTGGTAATGATCCACCTGATCAACCCGTGGGGCACGGCATGGCTGCGGCGAGTCAACGAAGACAACATTGACCTCAATCGCAATCATCTGGATTTCAGCCAGCCCCTGCCGGACAACCAGGCCTACGCCGCGCTGCACGAGATTTACGCCTGCACCGATTTGAACGGTCCCGAGCGTTTAAAGGCCGATACCTTGCTGGATGCGCAAATCGCCGAGCACGGCTGGCCGGCGGTGATGTCGATTGTCGAGGGCGGTCAGCACAGCCATCCCGACGGTATGTTTTTCGGAGGCTTTGCTCCGAGCTGGTCGAATCGCACGCTGCATCAGATCATCGAGAATCATCTGGCCGGCGCTGAAACCGTAATGTGTTTCGACCTGCACACCGGCGCCGGCGAGTACGGCCATCCGATGCTGCTGACGATCACCCGGGCGCCGTATCCGGCGTTGGTCAAAGCGCAGTCGATCTATGGCCCATGGCTCTATACGCTGCACACCGGTGCCGAAACCTTGAGCGAAACCGGTGTTGCGGCGACCGCCACCGGGTACACCTCGCAGGCGCTGCTCGATGCGCTGCCGGGAGTGCAGTTGATGCCGTTCGTGATCGAGTGCGGGACTTATCCGGGGCCGGATGTGCATCGCTACTTGCGCGATGATCACTGGCTGCATCTGCACGGCGATCCGCTGGATGCGACCGGGCGGGCGATCAAGTTGAACCTGCTGGAGCAGTTCTATCCGGCGGATCCGGACTGGCGGGCGATGGTGGGATTGCGCACGCGGCAGATATGGGCGAAGGGGCTCAGGGCTTTAGCGGGCGAGGGATAAACAAACGGCTTGCCTTTCGGTAAGCCGCTTTTGCTGCCTGGTGGTGCGCAGCGGTTTTGATTATGGATGCCGGAGGGTTACTGCTTGAATCCTGGCAGCCCGTTTGCGTAGATAAGGTCCATCTAGCTCGGATGCCCAACGATCTCGTTGAAGTGCAGCAATAGAATATCTGCACGGTCATCTGTCGGTGCTTTGTCTTCCCTTCTGATCTCGTCAATGACAAAGCGTTGAGTCATTACTGACCTTTGAACCCAGGCAGGCCCTGTGCAGCTCGCCATTCTTTCACAATCTGCGTGCCCCCCCGAGGAGAGCTATCCGCGCCTGTCTCCGGGTAATAGATCACATCGGATCCGGCCGGGTGTTCGCTGATTTTCTCGAAGTGCAGCAGTAGCAAATCAGCCCGACCATCGTCTTCGGCTTCTTCATCTTCTTTAACGAGTTCTTCCAACTACGCAACGACCCTGGTCTCTGTGTACTCCGAAATGCTGCTTTTCAGTAGATGGTCTTTCGTGGCTGGCCTATTCGTTCCGGTGGATATCGATGTGGTTTCGAGGCGTATTTACTCGTAGATTATCAACGTCGTAGACGTCGCCACCCTCGGATACTTTTTCGAGATGATGAAGCTCGTAAGATCTTCTGCCGCCGACACTATCGGCTTTGAACTCCCGAACATCCGCCTTCAGCCAGCAGTGTCTGGTGCCCATCCTGAAGCTCTCGGGCAGCCAGGCGACTCCACGGCTCAGGCCCTGGCGGACCGCAGCCTCTGTGCGACCGAGCATCTTGCTCAGACCCGCTACGAACACAACTTCGCACTCATCGTCCATATGCGCTCCTGACCCGGGCTTGGTCACTGCGCGCCTTGTGCTTTTAGTCGGGCAAAACCTTGATTGATGTGCCCGGCGTTTTCGCCGAGCGTCTGCAGGGTGGTCCGAATGTTGTCACCAACGTCGGTATGCCCTTGGCTTTCGACAATTCAGGTCAGCTTCATTGGCGCTGCCTCTAGAGCCAGCCGGTTGGGATACATGCGCTCCAGGACATCTGGGAGAGAGTATTCAGGGGGGGCATCGGTTCGATTCCATTCGAGAAAATGAAGGCGTAGCAGCGCTGGTTAGGTCGAGGCATGAAACAAACTGCTCACTGCTCACTGCTCACTGCTCACTGCTCACTGCTCACTGCTCACTGCTCACTCGTCGACGAGCGTTTCGAGTGGCTGGAAGTGCTCGATGCCTGGGGGGGGGTATAGCCATTGTTTAAGCGATGCCCAAGGGGTTGTGTATAGCCGGAAATTTCCGATGAGGTAACGGGCTGGTGTTCACATAATTCTCACCCGAGCAAAGCTATGATACTCGCCTGTACGTAAGCCGTTTGATCGGGCGACCCTGTTATGAATCTGAGTGTTCTATACGCTTTGGCTGCTGCAGCGTTGTTTGGCGCAAGCACGCCGCTCGCCAAGCTCTTGGGTGTGGAAACTCCCCCCATCCTGTTGGCAGGACTGCTTTATCTGGGCAGTGGTGTAGGCCTGACCATCGTTCGTTTTACTCGCGATAAATGCTGGCAACGGCCTGGACTTACAACAGGAGAATGGCCCTGGCTGATGGGGGCCATCGTGTTTGGAGGTGTGCTTGCGCCTGTGGCCCTCATGTTCGGCCTGACTCGGACAACGGGAGCGACCGCGTCACTGATGCTCAATCTTGAATCAGTGCTCACTGCAGTGCTGGCATGGGTCGTGTTCAAGGAGAACGCTGATCGCCGGATTGTCATCGGCATGATCGCTATTGTTTTGGGAGGGGTCATTCTGTCATGGCCGCAAGAGACGGCGACGGCTCATGATTGGGCTGGACCGCTGGCCGTGGCTTTTGCTTGTCTTTTTTGGGCCATCGACAATAACCTGACCCGCAAAGTCTCTGCCTCAGATGCGCTTTTTATCGCCGGCAGCAAAGGCCTGGCGGCGGGGGTAGTCAACTGCTGCTTGGCATTGGCTGTTGGGGCGCAGCTACCCGCAGTGGCCACGCTAGCGCCAATCGTGCTGGTAGGGTTTCTCGGGTATGGCGTGAGTTTGGTGTTGTTCGTTCTCGCCCTTCGCGGGCTTGGGAGTGCTCGTACCGGCGCGTACTTTTCCACTGCTCCTTTCTTGGGCGCGGTCATCTCGATCATGATCCTGGGGGAGTCGGTATCGCTGATGTTCTTGCTCGCTGCCGCATTGATGGTCATAGGTGTCTGGATTCACTTGATGGAAAACCATGCTCACGAGCACCAACATGATCCCGTCAAACACAGCCATCGGCATACTCATGACGAACATCACCAGCATGAACACGACTTTGAGTGGGACGGCTCTGAGCCACACAGCCACCAGCATCAACATACGCCGATTAAACACAGTCACGCCCATTTCCCCGACGTTCATCATCGGCACAAACACTGACTGGACTGAATAAGTCACGCACACAGTGTTGATTCCTACACAGAGTGTCGTCCGGCTGCCAGAGGAAACCGCTGAAATACCCTGGCAACCTGAGTGGCAACCAAGTCACGGGTATTCGTGCCGATTGTAAGAGCGGAGGTGGTCACTGATGCTGGTCACCGTACTTGGTCACTATCTCCCGTATCAGCCTGAAATGTTCTGGGCCGCGGATACCAGAACGGATACCGGGTGCGGACGGTAACCAAACGAGGTGGTTACCACTGGTGGTTACCACGCGCGATGTAGGCCGACTAACGGCCAAGCCAGTGGATCTTCTTGATCCTGCGGAGCGACTGGACTCTAGACGAGCCAGGTACCGCTCCGGTAGGTGAGGGCATTACGCCCGGGAGGTCCGTGTGGTTGATGAGCATTTGTTAAAGGTGCTTCAAATAGCCGCCGTACTCGTCGGCTTGCAGTTGCTGGTCAAGCTGGAAGACTGGCTGACTGTTCTCGCCAAAAAGTATCTCCCAAAAGGCAGCCTGATCAGGAAAATCATCCTGATCAAGTCTGGCGAGGATTAGCGATTACTGCTCCGAAAGACCCAGCAATCCTGGGGCAGTCATCCGCGGCAGCAAGCTTGATTGCGGCTTCTTGCGCCTGACCGTCAGTTTTCACGCGGAAATAAAGGCTGTTCCCATCGAGCTCGCGATACTCCCTGGCGTCAGGCTCTAGCCCGGCCAATGCGGTATCGGAGAGGGGGGGCGACGCTTTATCTCTGAACGCTTCATCTGACCGGTGTCCCTTCGGTTCAAATATTTGCCGAGGAACACAGGGGGATAAAAGGAGGGATAGCCAGAAACAAGAAAGCCCGCACTAGGCGGGCTTCTTGTTTTGATTCAGAGACATCTGGAGACATCTGTGAATCGGTACTTGGTGGCTACACAGGGACTTGAACCCCGGACCCCAGCATTATGAATGCTATGCTCTAACCAACTGAGCTATGTAGCCAAGTGGCGCGCATTATTCCCCTGAAATGGAAAAGCGTCAAGCGTAAATTTCAAAATTTTTTCTACGCTTTCAACCGTTTATCAAAATCAGGTGTTCAAAAGCGGCGAAGGGCAGCGCTGGAACCACCGACTGGCCTGCTCATACGCGTGCGCCAGTTGCAGAACGGCGAAGTCTGCCTGATGCCGGCCGATGATCTGCAATCCCGTCGGCAACCCGTGGGCACTGAAGCCGGCCTGGACGCTGGCCACCGGGCAGCCGGACAAGGTGCCGGGTATCACCACCTCCATCCAGCGATGATAAGTGTCCATGCTCACCCCCTCGATCATGGTCGGCCATGGCTGTGACTTGTCGAACGGAAAGACCTGCGCGCTGGGCAGCAGCAGATAGTCGTATTGCTCGAACAAGCGTGAGATCGCCCGATACCAGTCGCTGCGCACCACCGAGGCGGCAAACACTTCGCTGGCCGAGAGCTTCAAGCCGTTTTCCACTTCCCAGCAGGCTTCCGGTTTCAATAGCGCTCGTTTTTGCGGATCGGCATACGCCGCGCCAAGCGAACCGGCGACCATCCAGTGGCGCAAGGTGCGCCAGCTGTTCCACAGTTTTTCAGGAGCAAATTCCGGACGCACCGGCTCGATCCGACAACCCAGGCTTTCAAAGTCGGCGAAAGTCTTTTCACACAACGCGAGAATGCCGTTCTCCATGGGCAGATACCCGCCGAAGTCGCCGAGCCAGCCGATCCTTGTACCGGTGAAGCCGCGCTCCAGTGGCGCCGTAAAGACCTCACCGGATTCACGGATCGACAGCGGTGCCCGCGCATCCCCGCCGGCCTGCACCGACAGCAGCATCGCGGCATCGCGCACGCTGCGTGCCATGGGCCCTTCATAGCCGAGTTGATCGAAGAACAGATCGGCGCTGTCATCGAACGGCACGCGGCCCTGAGAAGGACGGAAACCGAAAATGTTGTTGAACGCTGCCGGGTTGCGCAGCGAGCCCATCATGTCGCTGCCATCGGCCACCGGCACCAGATGCATCGCCAGCGCCGCCGCCGCGCCACCGCTGCTGCCGCCGGCGGTTTTGCTCGGGTCATAGGCGCAGCCGGTGGCGCCGAACAACGGGTTGTAGCTCTGCGATCCGAGGCCGAACTCCGGGGTGTTGGTCTTGCCGATGATGATCGCGCCGGCGGCCTTGATCCGCTCGACCATGATGCCGTCACGCTCGGGAATGAAGTCCTTGAACAACGGTGAGCCCAGCGTGGTGCGGATGCCGCGGGTCAGCGACAGATCCTTGATGGCGTGGGGCAGGCCGTGCATCCAGCCCCGGTATTGGCCACGGCTCAGTTCGGCGTCGCGCGCGTCGGCCTGAGCCAGCAGCACCTCCGGTGCCTGCAGGCTGATCAATGCGTTGACTGACGGGTTGAACCGCTCGATATGGGCAAGATAGGTCTGCATCACTTCGCGGCAGGAAACCTGGCGCAGGCGGATGCGTTCGGCGAGCTCGATGGCCTGCAACAGGACCAGTTCGCTGATGTTATTGGAGTTCATGACGACGCCCTTAAGACGGCTGGAGAAACGCCCCGGCCTCGTGCCGGGGCGGCAGAAATCAACGCATCAGGTTGGTCCACAGACGGTCTGCCAGACGGATCGCGCCTTCACCGCAGGTCTTGCTGAACACCACGTGGGTGCCCTCGGGAATATGCAGTTCCGGTGCATCCTTGAGGTTCGCATCGAGGAAGGGTTCGACGCCCTTGATCGGGCTCTGATGCTTGAGGAAGTTCTGGGTCATGGCCGAGTTTTCCGGCTGGCTGAGAAACGCGATGAACGCCTTGGCATTTGCCGGATTCTTGCTGCCGGCGGGGATGACCATGTTGTCCACCCAGGCCAGAACCCCTTCTTTCGGGTACAGGTACTTCAGGCTCGGTTTCATCTCACGGGCGCGCATTGACGAACCGCCCCAGAACATCGACATATCGATTTCGCCCGAGGCGAGGTTCTCGCGGATCGAACCGGCCTTGGAACTGTAGGTTTTGACGAATGGCTTCTGCGCCTTGAGCAGCGTGAGGATCTGCTGCATCTGTTTCGGGTCCTCGCTGCACAGCGGAATGTTCAGGTACAGGCTGGCCATGTCGACCATGTCGCTGACCGAATCGAACATGTTGATCCGCCCCTGCAGCTCGGCGGGCGGCTCATAGAGCACCTTGTAGCTGTCGGCCGGGCCTTTGTAGCGGCCACTGTCGAGGACCACGCTGGTGGTGCCCCAGATGAACGGTACCGAATAGGCGCCTTCCGAGTCCCAGCTCGGTTTTTTCAGGTTGTCGACCACACCGGCGTAGTACGGCTCCTTGACCGGATCGAAGCGCTCCAGCAGGTTTTCCTTGATCAGAATCGGAATGAACTGGTGCGAGGGAATCGCCACGTCGTAACCGGCGCCGCCCTGTTTCAGCTTGGCCAGCAGCGTCTCGTTGGAATCGTAGGAGTCGACGGTGACTTCGATGCCGGTCTGCTTCTGGAATTTGGCGAGAATTTCCGGTGAAAAGTAACCGCTCCAGCTCACCACGTTAAGTTTTTCGGCGGCCTGAACACTCCCGGCCATGACCAGCGGCACAGTCAGGAACAACGAAGTGCCGACGCTTTTTATCCACTTGCTCATGCTATTTCCCCACGGTTCTTGGAAGGTTCAGGCGTTCTTTTTGCCCAGCAGGTAAGAAAGGCTGACAAACAGTACCGAGACGCCCAGGATCAGGGTCGACACGGCGTTGACGTCGGGTGTCACGCCCATGCGCAACAGGCCGAAGATGAAGATCGGCAATGTTGTGGTGCCGGCCTGGGAAACCATCATCGAGATCACGAAGTTATCCAGCGAGACGATGAAGGCCAGCATCAGCCCGGAGAAAATCCCCGGCATCAGCAGCGGCAGGGTGACTTTGCGAAAGGTTCGCCATGGCCCGGCATACAGGTCGGCCGAGGCGTGTTCCAGCGACAGATCCATATCGTTCAGCCGCGCCCGGATCGGCAGGTAGGCAAACGGAATGCAGAACACCGTATGGGCGATGATCAGATTGCCGTAGCCGAGCGACAGGCCGAGGGTGGAGAACAGCGCGAGCGTGGCGACGCCGACGACGATTTCCGGCAGCACCAGCGGTAGCATGATCGCGCCCATCGACAGTTGCAGGCCCTTGAACTTCGCGCCCCGTGAGGTACCGAGAGCCGCGAGGGTGGCAATCGCCGTGGCAACCATGCTCGCGCACACCGCGATCAGCAGACTGTTGCCGGCCGCCTGGCGCAATGCCTGATTGGCGAACGCGGCGCGATACCAGTCGAGGCTGAACCCGGTCCATACCGTGGCCGACTGGTTGGCGTTGAACGAGAACACCACCAGCACCACGATCGGCGCGTAGAGGTACAGGTAGAACAGGAAACTGAAACCGCCGAATCCGGGGAAATCCTGTACGCCCAGGCCCTTGCGTTTGAACAGACCGGTCATCACGCACCTCCTTTGGCGATGCGCTGGCGTTCGGCGCGCAGGGCATAGACCGTCAGTACCAGCATCACCGCCGCCATCAGCACCAGCGACAACGCCGCGCCGAACGGCCAGTTACGGGCATCGCTGAACTGCCGGAAGATCAGGTTGCCAAGCATCATCCGCGTGCCGCCGCCGAGCAGTTCCGGGGCGATCATCGCGCCCAGGCACGGCACGAAGGTGAGAATGGCACCGGCGAGAATGCCCGGTCTGGCGATCGGCAACACCACTTTGCGCAAGGTGCGCAGGCGCCCGGCATAGAGGTCCTGAGCGGCCTCGAGCAGACGGATATCCATCTTTTCCAGCGTGGCGTAGATCGGCAAAACCACGAAGGGCGCATAGGTGTAAACCAGCCCCAGCAGCACGGCGCCGTCGGTGTACAGCAACTGCAGCGGCTCATGGATGACACCCATGCCCATCAGGCTGTTGTTGATCACCCCGGTGTTACGCAGCAGCAGAATCCACGCGTAAGTGCGGATCAGCAGGTTGGCCCAGAACGGCACTGTGATCAGAAAGATCAACAGACCACGCCGATGCGCCGGTTGCATGGCCAGCCACACCGCCACCGGAAAACCGATCAGCAGGGTGATGACGGTGGTCAGGCCGGCAATCCCGACCGAGCGCAGGGCGATGATCAGGTAGGAATCGGCGAAGGCCAGGCTATCGTCCATCTGCCGCTCGAACAGCAGGGAGGTGTAGGCGTCGCTGCTGAACACCTTGTTGACCCCGCCGTAGGGGTTGGCTTCCATTAGCGAGTACCCGATGACGATCAGGATCGGCACCACCAGAAACAGGGCAATGGCGATCAGCGCCGGGCTGACACCGAGGAAGCTCTGGAACGCCCGTCGGCGTTCAAGCGTGTTGGTTATCGGTAAGGCGTGCATGGCAACTCCTCGGGCTCAATCGTGCAGGACGCTGGCGCTTCCCCGGTCGAACAGCAGACCGGCCTGACTTCCGACGGCAAAGCGCAGGCTCTGATCGACGCAGTTGGGTGTGCGCACGGTAAGACGCGAACCGTCGCCGAGACTGACCTGGTATTGCAGGTCGGTGCCCAGATAGATCTGCGCTTCGACCTGGCATGGCAACGCAGTCTCTGTGTGGGCGGGCACCAGGTGCAGGCGCTCGGGGCGAACCGACAGGGTCACAGTGGTGCCCGGTTTCACGTCGTTGCACGGTTGTGCCGGCAAAGGATGTCCGGCCGGCCCGGCGAACCACGCCATGCCGTCCTCGACGCGAGTGACGCTGGCCTGAATGAAGTTGGTTTCGCCGATGAAGTCGGCCACGAAGCGATTGCGCGGCCGTTCGTAGATGTCCTCGGGGCGCCCGACCTGCTGCACTTCGCCTTCGGACAGTACGGCGATGCGGTCGGACATGGTCAGCGCTTCTTCCTGGTCATGGGTGACGAAGATGAAGGTGATGCCGGTTCTGGCCTGGATGGTTTTCAGCTCTTCGCGCATGGCCTGGCGCAACTTGAGATCAAGTGCCGACAGCGGCTCGTCAAGCAAAAGGACCTTGGGATGCGGCGCCAAGGCGCGGGCGAGGGCGACGCGCTGCTGCTGACCGCCGGAGAGTTGCGCCGGTTTGCGGCTGGCAAAGCGCTCCATCTGCACCAGGCCCAGCATCTCGCGAACCCGCTCGGCGATCTGCGTCTTGTTCATGACCTTGCCCATCGGGTGCGATTCAAGGCCGAAGGCCAGGTTTTCGGCGATGGTCATGTGCGGGAACAATGCGTAGTGCTGGAACACCGTGTTGACCGGGCGCTGGAACGGTGGGCGCCCGGCGATGTTTTCGCCGTAGAGCAGGATTTCGCCCCGGGTCGGAAATTCGAACCCGGCAATCATCCGCAGCAGCGTGGTCTTGCCGCAGCCGGAGGGTCCGAGAAGGGTGAAGAATTCGTTGTCGCGGATATCCAGGTCGATGTTTTTCAACGCCACCGGACCGTTGTCCGGATCGCCGTAGACCTTGCGCACCGAGCGGATCGACACCGCCAGCGTTTGCAGCGAATGCAGGGCATTCATGCGTTACCTCCGATTCCCCCATTGCCGGCGATTGCGCTGTGAATCAGCGTATCGGTCGGGCCATGGATATTATTTTTCTGGGCAGGATCGAGATTGCGTTCGGGGTGAAACCAGCTGTTTTATTGTTCTGCTGTGGCTCGATTATCGGCGAGGGGTTGCGCGGGGCGAAACTTCAATTTAAACATGGCAGGTGTTAGTTAATTTAATACCGACAGGTGCCAGGAACATGCCCGACCACCGCTTGCCGCCACTCAATGCGGTGCGCGCATTCGATGCCGCCGCCCGCCTGGGCAGTTATGTCGAGGCCTCGAAAGCCTTGCACGTGACTCAGCCGGCGATTGGCCGGCACGTGAAGCTGCTGGAGGACTGGCTGGGTATTCAACTGTTCGAACGCACGTCGCGCGGGGTCAACCTGACGCCCGCCGGTGAGAAGTACCACCGCAAGATCGCCGCAGCCCTGCAGTTGATCATCGAGGCCGGCAAGGAGGCGCGCCCCAAAGAGGCCGAGCGCTGGCTGCGGATCATGGTGGTGCCGGGTTTCGCCAAGCGCTGGCTGATGCCGCGCATCGAGGCCATGCGGCATCTGCGGCCGGGGCTGAAATTCGCCATCGAACCGAACTCGACCTTCACCGAAGTGGATGGCAAGAACGCCGATCTCGGGATTGTCTACGGCCTCGACGGGCAGTACGCCGATTCCCGTGAAGCGCTGATCTGCCCGCGGGTGTTTCCGATTTGCACCCCGCAATACCTGGCGAGTATCGAGCCGCTTGCCGGCCCGGCCGATCTGGTCCGGCACACGTTGATCCATGTCGATGACGGTGAGTGGTGGAACCTGTGGTTCGCCGCCCATGACCTGGATATTCACCTCAATTCCGACCTGCTCTATGTCAACAACGATCACGCGCTGTCGGTGGCCGAGAGCGGGCAGGGTATCGCGTTGGCCAACGAGGTGCTGGTTCGCGAAGAACTCAAGTCCGGCAAACTGGTGCGCGCCGTGGAGGCTCAGGTGAAGCTGGAAAGCTATCGGGTGTTGACGCCGTCCGCCGAGTTGTCGGCGGATGCGGCGTGGTTCGTTCAGTGGCTCAAATCCGAACTGGAGAAGGATTTTCCCGAAGCGCTGATCAACTGAGCCGGAAGCGAGCGGTGTTATCGCTCAAGGCCCGGCTGCCCTGGCTCAAGGTGTCTGCGGCGAGGTTCACCGCCCGTGCACCTTCGAGCAGGCGAACCGCGGCCTGATCGACCTGCTGGATATTGCCGCTGACCTCATCGGCGGTGCTCGCCTGTTCTTCGACGGCGGTGGCGATTTGCGCGAGGGTATCGGTGACGCTCTGCACGGCGCTGGCGATTTCCGCCAGTCGCTCACCCAGTCCCGTCACGGCTTCGGCATCCGATTGTGCCTGGCCGCAGGCGGCCTCCATCAGGCTCACCGCTTCGTTGACCGTATTGCGCAGACTGTCGACCGTACCGGCGATCTGCGCGGTGGACGATTGCGTGCGTTGCGACAGGCTGCGCACCTCGTCGGCCACCACGGCAAAACCCCGCCCCTGTTCGCCGGCACGGGCAGCCTCGATGGCAGCGTTCAGTGCCAGCAGGTTGGTCTGCTCGGCGACGCCGCGAATGGTATCGACCACCAGTTGAATCTGCTGCCCTTGCTCGCTGACCCGGCCCAGCGCTGCGGCCGTTTCGTTCAGCCGCTGATTGAGCTGTTGAATGCTCGCCGTGGTGCGTTGGCTGTCGCGGCTGCTGTCGGCGGCGATGCTTCGGGTCTGCTGAGCGCTGCCGGAGGCTTGTTCGCAACTTTGCGCCACACCCTGGGAGGTGGCCGCCAGTTGCGTGGCTGCAGCGGCGATCTGGCTGATCTGCAATTGCTGCGCTTCGACTTCGCTGAGCGCGCCACTGGAGTGATCGTTAAGGCTGCGCACCGCGTTGCTCAGTTGCGAGGTTTCGTGATCGACGCCCAGCAGGCTGGTGCGCAATTGCACCACGGCCACGTTGAGCGCGGTGCTGATCGAGGCCAGTTCATCACGCCCCGTGACGGGCACCTGCAGGCTCAGATTGCCGTCACGCAGCGCTTCGGCGAGCAGCGTGATGCCGCTGGCGCTGCGGCGGATCGAGGCTTGCAGGCAGACGAACAGATACAGTGCCGCGAGCAACAGGCATCCGAAGATCGCCGCGACCACAATGAACTGACGGATCGCCGAGCCATGGTAATCATCCAGGCGCTGGTCCAGCGCCACCAGCGATTGCTGGCGCAGCGAGGCAAGGTTGCCAAGCAGGGTGTCCAGGTTGCGCTCGAAATCTTCCGGTTTGAGCGTAATGCTGCCGCCGAACATGCCGTCATCCAGTACTTTCAGACCGGCATCCAGTTGCTTGAGGCTGTCGTGATATTGTCCGGCCCAGCCTTGCAGCGCGTCTGGCAGTCGCGTTTCAAGCAGGCTTGCCGTTTTCACCAGTTGTTCCCGGGCATCGCCGATGCGGCTGCGCAGATCACGCAGTTGCAGACGGCTTTGCAAGGTGAACTGGCCGGATACCACGGATGCCTGACCGACCGCCGCCAGCCGACCGACCCGTTCGATCAGGTCCGGTGCATGTTGAGTGGAAATCTGTGTCAGCAAATAAGTCTCCAGCCACGGTGCGAGGATCAGGCGATTGTCCATCGCGATCTGTTCGCGCAATGCCTGCAGGGCGCCAAGAGCATTGGTAAAGCGATCGTAACCGTCCGGCCACCAGCCGATCCCTCCCAGACTCTTTGAGTCCAGTCCGCCGAGCGCGGTTTGCAGGGTCTGGTAACGAGCCAGGGTTTCACCTTCCGCACCTTCGGCGTGCAAGGCGTTGCCCAGATCCAGCGTGGCCTGCGCGACGGCAGGTTGCACGCCATCGAATGCAGCCATGGCGGCGAGGGTCGCGGGCGTCGGTTGGCGGTTGGTTTCCGTGGCACGCCAGCGGGCGGCGCGGTCGCGCTGAGCGGCGAGCAGGTTGTCGAGCGCATCGAGGGCCAGCAGTTGTCGCACACCGGCACGTTCGCCGGAAATCAGGCTCAGCCTGTCACGATAGTCCTGGCCGATCATCAACAGGCTGCCGGTCAGAGGCAGAATGAACAACAGGAACAACAACTGGAATTTACGCGCGAAGCCAAACCGCCCCAGCAATTTGATCCCCGGTGACAAGAAAGCCTGCATACCCCATGACTCCTCTGGACACCACGCACTATCGGCGTGCATCGCACTCGTCGCGAGCGCGATCAGTGCCCTGCTAAAAGGCTTCGAAAGTCCACTCTCGCCCGCTCTGTGGGCAGGCTCTGTAGCAAAACTTCCCATTCTCGATCCCCTTTGTAAGGGGACCGCGTTCAAGCAGAGAGGCAAGGCAAGAATCAGACCATGGCTTTGCGCTATCACTTGCGTCGCAGTGAATGAACAGTTCGTTAGCTGGCTAAGGGGATGGCGCGGGCGCACCGAAAAATGGCACATTGACGCACCTGCCCGTGTGCACCCACCTGCTGTACGGAAATTCCCATGGCTATCAGCAACGTTCAGACCGCCGCAACGCCGGCTCCTCCCCAAAGCAGTCCTCTGGTGATGCGCATCATCGGCGCGGTGGCGCTGGCGCACTTGATCAACGACCTGATCCAGTCGGTGCTGCCGTCGATTTATCCGATGCTCAAGGCCAACTATGGCTTGAGCTTTACTCAGGTCGGTCTGATCACTCTGACCTTTCAACTGACCGCATCACTGTTGCAACCATGGGTTGGTTACCACACCGACCGCCATCCGAAAGCCTGGCTGCTGCCGGCCGGTTCGGTGTGTACGCTGATCGGCATCGTGATGATGTCGGTGGTGGGCAGCTTTCCCTTGATCCTGCTTGCCGCTGCATTGATCGGCATCGGTTCTTCGACCTTCCACCCGGAAGCCTCTCGTATTGCACGGCTGGCCTCCGGTGGACGTTTCGGACTGGCGCAATCGACCTTCCAGGTCGGCGGTAACGCCGGCTCGGCATTTGGCCCGTTGCTGGCGGCAGCGATCATCATTCCATTCGGGCAGGGCAACGTGGCGTGGTTCGGGTTGTTCGCGGTGTTTGCGCTGTTCGTGCTGTACCGCATCAGCCGCTGGTACGCCAATCACTTGAATCTGTTCAAGCTCAAGGCCGGTCAGGCGGCCACGCACGGGTTGTCAAAGGGCAGGGTGGTCAGTGCATTGGTAGTGCTCGGGTTGCTGGTGTTCTCCAAGTATTTCTACATGGCCAGTCTGACCAGCTACTTCACGTTCTACCTGATCGAGAAGTTCGACCTGTCGGTGGCAAGCTCCCAGCTGCATCTGTTCCTGTTCCTCGGTGCGGTGGCGGCGGGCACGTTCTTCGGCGGGCCGATTGGGGACAGGATCGGCCGCAAGGCGGTGATCTGGTTCTCGATTCTCGGCGTGGCACCGTTCACGCTGCTGATGCCCCATGTCGACCTGTTCTGGACCAGTGTTCTGAGCGTGGTGATCGGTTTCATCCTGGCCTCGGCGTTTTCGGCGATCGTGGTGTACGCGCAGGAACTGGTGCCGGGCAATGTCGGGATGATTGCCGGGGTGTTCTTCGGGCTGATGTTCGGCTTTGGCGGGATTGGCGCGGCGTTGCTGGGGCATTTCGCGGACATTTACGGTATCGAGTACGTGTACTTGCTGTGCTCGTTCCTGCCGTTGTTCGGGGTGTTGGCGATCTTCCTGCCAAGCACCAAAAAGGCCTGACGGGCTGAATTTCAGACATGAAAAAGCCGCGTATCGAACGCGGCTTTTTTCTGGCTGCAGCTTTTACACGTTGAAGCGGAAGTGCATCACGTCGCCGTCCTTGACGATGTAGTCCTTGCCTTCCAGGCGCCATTTACCGGCTTCCTTGGTGCCTGCTTCGCCCTTGTACTGGATGAAGTCGTTGTAGGCGATCACTTCGGCGCGGATGAAGCCTTTTTCGAAGTCGGTGTGGATCACGCCGGCGGCTTGCGGTGCAGTGGCACCCACGCGCACGGTCCAGGCGCGGACTTCTTCGACACCGGCGGTGAAGTAAGTCTGCAAGTGCAGCATTTCGTAGCCGGCGCGGATCACGCGGTTCAGGCCAGGCTCTTCCAGGCCCAGGGCCTCGAGGAACATGTCCTTCTCTTCACCGTCGTCCAGCTCGGCGATTTCCGCTTCGATCTTGTTGCACACCGGAACCACCACGGCGCCTTCTTCTTCGGCGATGGCCTTGACCACGTCCAGGTGCGGGTTGTTCTCGAAACCGTCTTCGGCAACGTTGGCGATGTACATGACCGGTTTGGTGGTCAGCAGGTGGAAGCCCTTGATGATCGCCTTTTCTTCGGCGCTCATGTTCTTCATCAGGCTGCGCGCAGGCTTGCCTTCGGTGAAGTGCGGGATCAATTGTTCCAGCAGGGCCTTCTGGGCCACCGCGTCCTTGTCGCCGCCCTTGGCGTTGCGTGCGACTTTCTGCAGTTGCTTCTCGCAGCTGTCGAGGTCGGCGAAGATCAGTTCCAGGTCGATGATTTCGATGTCGCGCTTCGGGTCGACGCTGTTGGAAACGTGGATCACGTTCTCGTCTTCGAAGCAGCGCACGACGTGAGCGATGGCATCGGTTTCGCGGATGTTGGCCAGGAACTTGTTGCCCAGGCCTTCACCTTTCGAGGCGCCGGCCACCAGGCCCGCAATGTCGACGAATTCCATGGTGGTCGGCAGGATGCGCTTCGGATTGACGATTTCCGCCAGGGCGTTCAGGCGCGGATCCGGCATCGGCACGATACCGCTGTTCGGTTCGATGGTGCAGAAGGGGAAGTTCTCGGCCGCAATACCGGATTTGGTCAAGGCGTTGAACAGGGTGGACTTGCCGACGTTAGGCAGGCCGACGATGCCGCAATTGAATCCCATGGTGTTTCCCCTTGGATTGGAGTCAGGCCTTCTGGCTGTGCAGGTTTTTCATCGCGCGGTTCCATTCACCGGCGAGGATATCCGGCAGCACGCCGAGGGCAAAGTCGATGCTGGCATCGAGTTTTTCCTGTTCGGCGCGTGGCGCGCGACCCAGGACGAAATTTGAAACCATACTGGCCACGCCCGGGTGGCCGATGCCGAGCCGCAGGCGATGGAACGTATTCTGATTGCCCAATTGCGCAATGATGTCGCGCAACCCGTTGTGACCGCCATGGCCGCCGCCCACCTTGAGTTTGGCGACGCCGGGAGGCAGATCGAGTTCGTCGTGTGCCACCAGGATTTCTTCGGGCTTGATGCGGAAGAAACCGGCGAGTGCCGCCACGGCCTGGCCGCTGCGGTTCATGTAGGTGGTGGGAATCAGCAGACGAACATCCTGACCCTGGTGCGAAAAACGCCCGGTCAGGCCGAAATACTTGCGATCAGCCACGAGATTCACGTTCTGTGCGTGGGCGATGCGCTCAACAAAAAGGGCCCCTGCGTTATGCCGGGTCTGTTCGTATTCGGCGCCCGGATTTCCCAGGCCAACGATCAGTTTGATGGCAGTCACGATAGGGGCCCTTCCTTGGAGTGGTGGATAACATCGCCGCAATCCGGGAGGGCGGCGAAAACGGACGAAAAAAGCTCATTTACCATGGATGTAAACTCCGCGTTCCCGCCCGCTTTCTCGCTACGTACCAGTCCGCGATGTTACCTGTTCACTCCGGCTTTACAGAGTGATTACTCTGCAGCGCCTTCAGCAGCTTCTGGAGCAACACGTGGAGCGTGGACGTTGGCAACAGCCTTGTCATCGCCGTGTGCCAGAGCAACGAATTCAACGCCTTTAGGCGCTTTCAGGTCCGACAGGTGAATGATCGAACCGACTTCGGCCTTGGCCAGGTCGACTTCGATGAACTCAGGCAGATCCTTGGCTTCGCAGGAAACTTCGATCTCGTTCACGACGTGAGAGATTTCGCCGCCTTTCTTGACCGGAGCTTCTTCGTTGATGAAGTGAACCGGTACGGTAGCGGTCAGTTTCTTGCCGGCAACAACGCGTACGAAGTCGGCGTGCATGATGAACTGCTTGGCCGGGTGACGCTGCATGGCTTTGACAATGACGTTTTGCTTGGTGCCGTCGACGTTCAGTTCGATAACGTGGCTGAAGGCAGCTTCGTTTTCGAACAGCTTGGCGATTTCCTTGGCCACGATGGTCAGGGATTGAGCAGGCTTGTCACCACCGTAAACAACGGCAGGGATGCTGGCGGCGTGACGCAGGCGGCGGCTCGCACCTTTCCCCAGGTCAGTACGCGCTTGGGCGTTCAGGATGAAATCAGTCATTTTGTATCTCCAAAATAGCCGTGTTCGGGTGACGTCTGCGACCGACGTCAAAGCGGCACGGGCAAAAAAGCCCCGCCCCAACATGTGTGTTGGGGCGGGGCGCTTTTCGTCAACGAGACATTTCGAGAAGGGCAGGGCCCTTAACGGAACATCGCGCTGATCGATTCTTCATTGCTGATGCGGCGAACCGCTTCGGCAACAACCGGTGCGATATCCAGTTGACGGATACGTGCACAGGCTTGTGCTGCGGCGGACAGCGGGATGGTGTTGGTGACCACCAGCTCGTCCAGCACGGAATTTTCGATATTCTCGATGGCCCGGCCCGACAGCACAGGATGTGTGCAGTAGGCGAAGACCTTGGCTGCGCCATGCTCTTTCAGGGCCTTGGCCGCGTGGCACAGGGTGCCGGCGGTATCGACCATGTCATCAACCAGGATGCAGGTACGCCCTTCGACGTCACCGATGATATGCATCACTTCAGAGTGATTGGCTTTCTCACGGCGTTTGTCGATGATCCCGAGATCCACGCCCAGAGACTTGGCAACGGCACGTGCACGCACGACGCCACCAATGTCCGGAGACACGATCATCAGGTTCTCGAAGCGCTGATCTTCGATGTCATCCACCAGAACCGGGGAGCCGTAGATGTTATCTACCGGAATATCGAAGAAACCCTGAATCTGGTCAGCATGCAGATCAACCGTGAGGACACGGTCGATGCCGACTACGGTGAGCATGTCAGCGACGACTTTCGCGCTGATGGCCACACGTGCGGAACGCGGACGGCGATCCTGACGGGCATAACCAAAATAAGGAATAACAGCAGTGATACGAGTAGCCGAGGAGCGGCGGAAGGCGTCAGCCATCACTACCAGTTCCATCAGGTTATCGTTGGTCGGAGCGCAAGTCGGCTGAATAATGAAGACGTCTTTACCACGAACGTTTTCATTGATCTCGGCAGTAATTTCGCCGTCGGAGAATTTACCGACAGAAATGTCACCGAGAGGGATATGCAGCTGACGTACGACACGCCGAGCCAGATCGGGGTTAGCGTTCCCCGTAAAGACCATCATCTTGGACACGCGCAGTACCTGAAGGCTGAGGGTATACCTGGATGAGTATAGGAAAATGGCAGGGGCGGCTGGATTCGAACCAACGCATGGCAGGATCAAAACCTGCTGCCTTACCGCTTGGCGACGCCCCTGTATCTGTTGCTTGCAAGTGCCGCGCACTTGATTCCGTTAGAGCAGACTTTGCAGCTTGCGATGCAACATCGAAACGTTGCTTCCTTTCGCTACAAACCCTGTAAGGGTCTCTGTCAGAAGGGCCGAGACTTTATCAGCTTCAGCTTTGCTTGGGAAGCCCCCAAACACACAACTTCCAGTTCCGGTAAGTTTTGCTTCGGTAAAATTACCTAGCAAATTCAATGCGTTACGTACTTCTGGATAACGCCTTGAAACCACCGGCAAGCAGTCATTTCGACTGTTTCCCTCGGGAACGGGGCGCACTTTAATGGGCGGCGTGTTACGTGTCAACAATGGATCTGAAAAAATTTCTGCCGTACTAACAGAGACTTGCGGCACGAGCACGACATACCACGGCTCGGCGGGTTCGACCGGAGTCAGTTTCTCGCCCACACCTTCGGCGAAAGCGGCGTGCCCACGCACGAAGACCGGGACATCCGCACCCAGGCTCAGGCCCAGCGTTGCCAGCCGATCGTCGTCCCAGCCCAGTTGCCACAAATGATTGAGGCCGAGGAGGGTGGTCGCCGCATTCGAGCTGCCGCCGCCGATGCCACCGCCCATCGGCAGGATCTTGTCGATCCAGATGTCGATGCCGAGGGTGCAGCCGGATTGTTCCTGCAGTTTTTTCGCCGCGCGCACGATCAGGTTGCTGTCGTGGGGGACGCCGTCGAATTCGGTGTGCAGGCGGATCACGCCATCGTCGCGAACGGCGAAGGTGATTTCGTCGCCGTAATCGAGAAACTGAAAAATCGTCTGCAATTCGTGATAGCCGTCTTCACGGCGACCCAGAATATGCAGCATCAGGTTGAGTTTGGCGGGTGAAGGAAGGGTCAGGCGTGGAGCGGTCATGCTTATTGCCCCAGCTTGCGTGGTTGCCAGGTCTTGATGACCAGAGTCACATCCAGGTCGGTGCCGTGCAGTTTGATGCGCTCGGGCAGCCAGTAACCGTCCTGCTGTGCATAACTGAGGTATTCGACCTGCCAGCCGTCCTGATCCAGGCTGGCCAGGCGACTGTCGGCATCGAGCGTCAGACGGCTCTTGCTGGCCGGAGCCGGCAGGCCGCGAACCCACCAGGACAGATTCGACACCGGCAGTTTCCAGCCGAGCTGTTCTTCCAGCAGCGCTTCCGGAGACTGCGCGTCATAGCGGCCCTGATTGGCGACTTCCAGCGAAACCTTGCCCGGGCGACCGGTCAACCGCGCCGCGCCGCGACCCAGCGGGCCGGACAGGCGAATATCGTAGTAATCCTGGCGTTGAAGCCAGAACAGCGTGCCACTGCCAGAATCTTTCGGGGCGCGGATGCCGATCTTGCCGTCGATCTGCCAGCCGTCGAGGCCGCTCAGTTGTTGTTTGTTCGCGGCCCATTGTGCAGGGCTGCCATGCCCCTCGACGGACTCGCGGGCGCCGAAGCCCGCGCAACCGGCGAGCAGGGCGATGAGGCTGAAAACGATGACGTGGCGCAAAAACATGAGTTAAAGAGTCTCGGATCCGGTCAGGCGCTTGATGGTGCTGCGCAGGATGGTGCTGTCGGGCTGGTCCTTGAGGAACTTGCCCCAGATTTGTTTTGCTTCGCGTTGATTACCCTTGGCCCACAGGACTTCGCCCAAGTGAGCGGCGACTTCGTGATCGGGGAAACGCTCCAGCGCCTGGCGCAGATACTTCTCGGCGTCATCCAGGTTGCCCATGCGGAAATTCACCCAGCCGAGACTGTCGAGTACTGCCGGGTCTTCCGGGTTGATCTGGTGCGCCTGCTCGATCAGTGCCTTGGCCTCGGCGTAGCGGGTGGTGCGATCCGACAGCGTGTAGCCCAAGGCATTGAGCGCCATGGCATTGTCCGGATCGCGCTTGATGATCAGGCGCAGGTCTTTTTCCATTTGCGCCAGGTCATTGCGTTTTTCCGCCTGCATGGCTCGGGTGTATAGCAGATTCAGGTCGTCCGGGTACTGCAGCAACGCCTGTTGCAGGGTTTTCCAGGCTTTGTCGCCCTGATTGTTGGCGGACAGGGTCTCGGCTTCGATCAGGTACAACTGGATGGCGTAGTCCGGTTGCGCATCGCGTTCGGCGGCCAGCTTGCTCTGGGCTTCGGCGGTCTTGCCGTTGTTCATCAGGATGTCGGCCTGACGCAGTTGCGCCGGCAGATAGTCGTTGCCCGGTCCGACCTGGGCGTACTCGATCAGTGCGCCCTGCGGGTCGTTGCGTTCTTCGGCGATGCGACCCAGGTTCAAGTGGGCCGAGTCGACGTGGCTTTCCCGGGCGATCAGGTCTTCCAGGTAACCCTTGGCCTCTTCCCAGGCCTTGGCTTCCAGGCAGACCAGCGCCAGCGAATAACGCAGTTCGTCGTCTTCCGGGTATTGCTGGACCAGGGTGGAGAACTCGACCTTGGCGTCGTCCATCCGGTCCTGTTCCACCAGCATCCGCGCGTAAGTCAAGCGCAGGCGTTTGTCTTCCGGATACTTCCTGATGTTCTTTTGCAGCAGTGGCAGGGCTTCGCCGCCGCGGTTCAACCCTTGCAACAGGCGCGCGCGCAGCAGGATCGGGGCAATTTCGCCGTCGTCCGGCGGATTGTCCTCAAGCAGGGTCAGCGCACCCTTGAGGTCACCGTCCTGCTGCATCAGCAGGGCCTTGCCGAAAATCAGCTGATTGTTGTGCGGGTGACGCTGCAACAAACGGTCGAAACTTTTCATCAGGCCGTTGCGGGTGTCCTGATCGGTGTCGGCGGCCGACAGTGCGAGGAAGTCGAAATGGGTGTCGCCCTTGCCCTGCAGGACCTTCTCCATGTAGACCATCGAGTCGTCATAGCGCCCGGCGCGTGCCAGTTGCACGGCGGCGGCGCGTTGCGCTTCGAGGTCGTCGGGAGCGTTTTTCGCCCAGATCAGCGCGGTATCGAGGGCCGGCTGATCTGCGCCCAGGTATTCGGCGATACGGAATGCACGTTCGGAAACGCCCGGGTCCTGGGTGTTGATGGCCTGGGTCACGTAGTTGTCCAAGGCGATGTCGAAACGATTGCGCTGGCCGGCGAGTTCGGCACTCAGCAGGCTGAATACGGTTTCCTCGCTGAACGAGCTGTAAACCTTGGGCTTTTCAGGGGCTGGCGTGGTGTCTTCGACCGATGGGGTGCCATCGTGCGAAACGGGGGCCAAGGCCTGGCAGCCGCTGAGGAAGACAAAAGCAAGGAGCAACGCGGAAGATCTATTCATATAGGAAGAGGACGACTAACCTGCGGTCGGATCATCATGACACAAGCCTTCGGCCAAACATAACCGAGTCTCGATTGTGGCCATTATAGGGGCCGACAATTGGGACAATAGTCAGCGGTAGTTGTTCTGAATCTGACGAAGTAGGACAATTGCCGGCTTCACGTCACCATCAGCGACTTTGAATGGCCTTCCTTGCACTCGGTATCAACCACAAGACTGCTTCCGTAGACGTCCGCGAGCGCGTGGCCTTTACTCCTGAGCAGCTGGTGGAGGCCCTGCAGCAGCTCTGCCGACTCACCGACAGCCGCGAAGCTGCGATCCTTTCCACCTGCAATCGCAGTGAACTGTATATAGAACAGGATCAGCTTTCGGCCGATATCGTGCTGCGCTGGCTGGCCGACTATCACCATTTAAGCTTCGAAGAGCTGCGCGCGAGCGCTTATGTGCATGAAGATGATGCGGCAGTTCGTCACATGATGCGCGTCGCCTCCGGGCTCGATTCGCTGGTGCTGGGCGAACCGCAGATTCTCGGCCAGATGAAATCGGCCTATGCCGTGGCCCGGGAGGCCGGCACCATCGGACCGCTGCTCGGGCGTTTGTTTCAGGCAACTTTCAACGCCGCCAAGCAGGTACGCACCGACACTGCCATTGGCGAAAACCCGGTGTCCGTGGCGTTTGCCGCCGTCAGCCTGGCCAAACAGATTTTCAGCGACCTGCAACGCAGCCAGGCGCTGCTGATCGGTGCCGGCGAGACCATCACCCTGGTCGCCCGTCATCTGCACGAGCTGGGGGTCAAGCGGATCGTGGTGGCCAACCGCACGCTGGAGCGCGCCAGCCTGCTGGCCGAGCAGTTCGGTGCCCACGCGGTGCTGCTGTCGGATATCCCGGCTGAACTGGTACGCAGTGATATCGTCATCAGTTCCACCGCCAGTCAGTTGCCGATCCTGGGCAAGGGCGCCGTGGAAAGCGCACTCAAGCAGCGCAAGCACAAACCGATCTTCATGGTCGACATTGCCGTTCCCCGGGACATCGAACCGGAAGTCGGCGAGCTCGACGACGTTTACCTCTACAGCGTCGACGATCTGCACGAAGTGGTCGCCGAGAACCTCAAGAGCCGTCAGGGGGCTGCCCAGGCCGCCGAAGAAATGGTTTCGGTCGGTGCCGACGATTTCATGGTGCGTCTGCGCGAACTGGCCGCCGTCGATGTGCTCAAGGCCTATCGTCAGCAGAGCGAGCGCCTGCGTGACGAAGAGCTGCAAAAGGCCCTGCGTCTGCTGGCCAACGGCGGCAATGCCGAAGATGTGCTGAGCCAGTTGGCCCGTGGCCTGACCAATAAACTCCTGCACGCACCGAGCGTACAGTTGAAAAAGCTTTCTGCCGAAGGCCGCCTCGATGCGCTGGCCATGGCCCAGGAACTCTTTGCCCTTGAGGGCTCACCGGACAGCTTTTCGGATAAAAAACCGCAATGAAAGCGTCACTGCTCAATAAGCTGGATATCCTCCAGGACCGTTTCGAGGAACTGACGGCGCTGCTTGGCGACGCCGAAGTCATTTCCGACCAGACCAAATTCCGCGCCTATTCCAAGGAGTACGCCGAAGTCGAGCCGGTTGTCGAAACCTATAAACAGCTGCTCAAGGCACAGGCCGATCTGGAGGGCGCCCAGGCGCTGCTCAAGGACGGCGACCCGGACATGCGCGAAATGGCCGTGGAAGAAGTCCGCGAAACCAAAGAGCAACTCATCGAACTGGAAGCCACGTTGCAGCGCATGCTGCTGCCCAAGGATCCCAACGACGGACGCAACGTGTTCCTCGAAATCCGCGCCGGCACCGGTGGCGACGAGGCGGCAATCTTCTCCGGCGACCTGTTCCGCATGTACTCGCGCTATGCCGAAAAACGCGGCTGGCGGGTGGAAATCCTTTCGGAAAACGAAGGCGAGCACGGCGGCTATAAAGAGGTCATCGCCCGGGTCGAGGGCGACAACGTCTACGGCAAGCTGAAGTTCGAGTCCGGCGCCCACCGCGTACAGCGCGTGCCCGCCACCGAATCCCAGGGCCGAATTCACACCTCGGCCTGCACCGTGGCCGTGTTGCCGGAGCCGGACGAGCAGGAAGCGATCGAGATCAACCCGGCGGACTTGCGCGTCGATACTTATCGCTCCTCCGGGGCCGGTGGTCAGCACGTCAACAAGACCGACTCGGCGATCCGTATCACTCACTTGCCGACCGGCATCGTGGTCGAGTGCCAGGAAGAGCGTTCCCAGCACAAGAACCGTGCACGGGCGATGGCCTGGCTGTCGGCCAAGCTCAACGACCAGCAGACCGCAGCAGCGGCGAGCGCCATCGCCAGCGAGCGTAAATTGCTGGTGGGTTCCGGTGACCGCTCCGAGCGTATTCGTACTTACAACTTCGCCCAGGGCCGGGTCACCGACCACCGCGTCAACCTGACCCTGTATTCCCTGGACGAAATCCTCGCAGGCGGCGTCGAAGCAGTGATCGAGCCGTTGCTGGCCGAATACCAGGCCGACCAACTGGCAGCGATAGGTGAGTAAATGACCATCATCGCCAGCCTGTTGCGCGCCGCCGAACTGCCGGACTCGCCCACTGCGCGCCTGGATGCCGAACTGCTTCTCGCCGCGGCGCTGGGCAAACCCCGCAGCTTTCTCCACACCTGGCCCGAACGCATCGTGCCGAGCGAAGCCGTGTTGGTCTTCGCCGAATACCTGCAGCGTCGTCGCAGTGGCGAGCCGGTGGCCTATATTCTCGGCCAGCAGGGTTTCTGGAAGCTCGATCTGGAAGTCGCGCCGCACACGTTGATTCCGCGCCCGGACACCGAATTGCTGGTGGAGGCCGCACTGGAACTGCTGCCGGCGACTGCGGCCAGGGTACTTGATCTGGGCACCGGCAGCGGGGCGATTGCCCTGGCCCTGGCCAGTGAGCGTCCGGCATGGAACGTCACCGCGGTGGATCGCGTACTGGAAGCCGTGGCCCTGGCCGAGCGCAACCGTCAACGTCTGCACTTGAACAACGCCAAAGTGCTCAGCAGTCACTGGTTCAGCGCCCTCGAAGGCAAGCGTTTCGAGCTGATCATCAGCAACCCGCCGTATATCCGTGCCGCCGACCCGCACCTGGTCGAAGGCGATGTGCGTTTCGAACCGGAAAGCGCCTTGGTGGCCGGTATCGACGGGCTCGACGATATACGCCTGATCATCGCTCAGGCGCCGGCCCATCTGGAGGCCGGTGGCTGGCTGATGCTCGAACACGGCTATGATCAAGCCGAAGCCGTGCGCGATCTGCTGCTGACGCAAGGTTTCGAAGAAGTCCACAGCCGCACCGATCTGGGCGGTCATCAACGGATCAGCCTGGGGCGCTTGCCGTGCTGAATGATCAGGAATTGTTGCGCTACAGTCGGCAGATTTTGCTGCAACACATCGACATCGATGGCCAGTTGAAGCTCAAGGACAGCCGCGTGCTGATCGTCGGCCTCGGTGGGCTCGGCGCTCCGGTTGCCTTGTATCTGGCAGCGGCGGGTGTGGGCGAGCTGCATCTGGCGGATTTCGATACGGTCGATCTGACCAACCTGCAACGCCAGATCATTCACGACACCGATACTGTCGGCATGACCAAGGTCGACTCGGCGCTCAAGCGTCTGGGCGCAATCAATCCTGACATTCGACTGGTGCCCCACCGTCAGGCGCTGGACGAGGACTCTCTCGCCGCCGCCGTGGCGGCGGTGGATCTGGTGCTCGACTGCTCGGACAACTTCTCCACCCGCGAAGCGGTCAACGCCGCGTGTGTAGCCGCGGGCAAACCGTTGGTCAGCGGCGCGGCGATCCGTCTTGAAGGACAACTGTCGGTGTTCGACCCGCGTCGGGCCGAGAGCCCGTGCTACCACTGTCTGTACGGCCACGGCAGCGAAGCCGAACTGACCTGCAGCGAGGCCGGCGTGGTCGGGCCGCTGGTCGGCCTGGTCGGCAGCCTGCAAGCGCTGGAAGCCTTGAAGCTGCTGGCGGGGTTCGGCGAGCCTCTGGTGGGCCGCCTGTTGTTGATCGATGCACTGGGCTCGCGCTTTCGTGAGTTGCGGGTCAAGCGTGATCCGGGATGCAGCGTCTGTGGCAAGCCGCATGCGTGAAGCGCCGATCGCCGTTTTCGATTCCGGCGTCGGCGGTCTGTCGGTGCTGGCGGAAATCCAGCGGCTGCTGCCCAATGAATCGCTGCTCTATCTCGGCGATTGCGGGCACATTCCCTATGGCGAGAAGTCTCCGGAGTTCATCCGCCAGCGCTGCAATGTGATGGCCGGTTTTTTCCGCGAGCAGGGCGCCAAGGCGCTGGTGATCGCCTGCAATACCGCGACCGTGGCCGGCGTCGCCGACCTGCGGCGTGATTTCCCCGATTGGCCGATTGTCGGCATGGAGCCGGCAGTCAAGCCGGCTGCCGCAGCGACGCGCAGTGGCGTGGTCGGCGTGCTCGCCACCACCGGCACCCTGCAGAGTGCGAAATTCGCGGCGTTGCTCGATCGGTTCGCCACCGATATCCGGGTCGTCACCCAGCCGTGCCCCGGGCTTGTGGAACTGATCGAAAGCGGTGACCTGCACAGCATCGCGCTGCAACAGCTGCTGCGCCGTTACGTCGAGCCTTTGTTGGCCGCAGGTTGCGACACGATCATTCTCGGCTGCACCCACTATCCATTTCTGAAGCCGATGCTCAAGACGATGCTTCCTGACGACATCAGTCTGATCGATACGGGCGCCGCCGTGGCCAGGCAGCTTCAGCGATTGTTGGCCGAGCGGGAGTTGCTCGCCGCCGGCCCGAGCCGGCCCGCGAAGTTCTGGACCAGTGCCGATCCACAGTCCATGAAAAACATTCTGCCGTTGCTGGGACAAACGCTTGGCGATGTGCAACGCTTCCACTTGTAAAAAGATTGTGAAATAACCCGAATATCGGGTGAACTTCTGTTTAAGCGCCGATTTCTATACCGCTGAGTTACCTAAAAACCAAACGATCGTTCCGGAAAAGGAAGTTTCAACGTGAAGCGACTATTCTGCTTGGCCGCGATTGCGGCTGCACTGATGGGGCAAAGTTTTACTGCACAGGCTGCTGGCGTCGAATTCGGGGTCGGCGCTACCAGCGATTCAACGATGACCTATCGCCTGGGGATGAATTTCGACTGGGACAAGAGCTGGCTGCAAAGTGATGTCGGTCGCCTGACCGGCTACTGGAGCGGTGCCTACACTTACTGGGAAGGTGACAAGACCTCCAGCAACAACAGCCTTTCGTTCTCGCCGGTTTTTGTTTACGAATTTGCCGGTCAGTCGGTCAAACCCTACGTCGAAGCAGGGATCGGAGTGGCGTTGTTCTCCAACACCCAGTACGAAGACAACAATATCGGTGGGGCCTTCCAGTTTGAAGACCGCATCGGTTTCGGCCTGCGATTCAACGGTGGGCATGAAGTCGGAATCCGGGCCACGCACTATTCCAACGCCGGTCTGAGCAGCAACAACGACGGTGTGGAAAGCTACTCGCTGCACTACACGTTGCCGTTGTAAATCCAATGAAAAAGGAGCGCCAGGCGCTCCTTTTTTGTATTCAACGATACGCCGTTGTTATCCCATGGCGTTCGTCGATGCACTCCGGCGCGCCCGTCTCGAATTCGCGACAGATCAGCGGGCGTTTGTCGTAGATGGTGCACATCATCGTGTCGCGATCCAGCGCGGCGCACCAGCCGTCGTCCAGGCGCAGCATCACTTCCCCGCCCCAATCATCGATATCGATATAGCGCTCGGGCACGCCGGTGTCGGTGATCAGCATGACTTCGAGCCGGCAACAGCAGGCTGCGCAAGTCGAGCAGGTGATGACGGGCTCTTCGACCGACAGGAGGGGAATGGTCTTCATGGGCGCAGTGTACGGCAGTGGTTCGCAAACGTGTGAAAGCGCTGACGGACGATGATTACGCCAGACGACGGGACACGTGATGCAGCAACGGGAACAGCAACGCCCACAACAGACCGATGCCAATCAGGGTCGGTAACTCGCCGTAGGGAAATTGCACACCGGCCAGCCGTCCGCCCGCGCAGTACGACAACGCACCACCAACGGCCCCGAGTGCGCTCGCCAGCCACCAGGGACGAGCGCTCCATTGCAGACAATGGCGCAACGTCGTGGCCAGCAGTGCCCACAACAGCATCAGCCACAGCGGAATCAGCGGCGACAGATCCTTGAACTCGAAGACCCCGAGGCTGCGCAGGCCACTGTCGACGGCGGTGCCGATAATCACCACGCTGAGAATCAGGCGACCTTCCGCCGCCCAACTGCTGACCCATCGCAGATGAATCACCAATACCGCCAGTGCCATCAGCAACCACAAGCTGTTGCCGCCGAGCACGCAGGCCAGCCAGCCAATCTGGAACAGCAGCGCATTGGCGATCCGCTCAGGCATCGAAGCGTCCAAGCAGTGGTGCCGGCATCGCCGCCGGTTTGGCCAGCAGCATTTGCGCGGTGCCGATGGTGCGTTCGAGGAATCCGCCCTCGCAGTAACACAGGTAAAACTCCCACAGCCGCAGGAAATAATCGTCGTAGCCCAATTCGCTCAGGCGACCGTGGGCGTGGCGAAAATTCTCGCGCCACAGGTTCAGGGTCCGGGCGTAGTGCAGGCCGAAATCTTCCATGTGCAGCAGGTTCATGTCGGTGTCGCGGCTGACGATTTCAAGCATCTTCTGCACACAGGGCAGGGCGCCACCGGGAAAGATATAGCGCTGGATGAAATCCACGCCGCGTCTGGCCTGCTCGTAGCGCTGCTCCCGGATGGTGATCGCTTGCAGCAGCATCAGGCCGTTGCTTTTGAGCAGGTGCGCGCATTGCTTGAAATAGGTGGGCAGGAAGCGATGGCCGACCGCCTCGATCATTTCGATCGACACCAGCTTGTCGTACTGGCCGGTGAGGTCGCGGTAGTCCTTGAGCAACAACGTCACCCGATCCTGCAGACCGAGGCTTTCAATGCGCCGGGCGGTGAAGGCGTATTGCTCTTTGGACAGCGTGGTCGTGGTGACTCTGCAGCCATAGTGCTGCGCGGCATACAGCGCCATGCTGCCCCACCCGGTGCCGATTTCCAGCAGGTGATCGTCGGGTTGCAGGGCAAGTTTGCGGCAGATCCGTTCCAGCTTGTTCAGTTGTGCCTGTTCCAGGCTGTCATCGGGACTGAGGAACTGCGCCGCCGAATACATCATGGTCGGGTCGAGAAACTGCTCGAACAGGTCATTGCCAAGATCGTAGTGCGCGGCGATGTTTTTCTGCGAACCCTTGCGCGTATTTCGATTGAGCCAATGCAGACCGCGCACCAGCAAACGGCCGATCGTCGCCAGTCCACCTTCCATGCCGTCCAGCACCTCAAGGTTGCTGACGAAGACGCGCACCACGGCGGTCAGGTCCGGTGAACTCCAGTAGCCGTGAATGAACGCTTCCCCAGCGCCGATCGAACCGTTGCCCGCGACCATGCCCCAGGCCGCCGCGTCGAGGACATGAATCTCGCCCACCAGTGCGCTGCCCGGCGTACCGAAGACCTGGCGCTCGCCGTCTTCGATCAGCACCAGTTGCCCCTGCTTGAGCTGTGCGAGTTGACGCAGAACACCACGGCGCAGCAGCGAACCGGTGATGCCTTGTGTACTGAACGGAAAGGTTCTGGCTGAAACGCTAGAGGATTTCATGACGGTGCTCCTCGGGAGAGACTGTGGCGGTTCGAAAGCCATCGTCGGCCTTGCGATGGGGAAACAGCGGGGTGCGCTTGAGCAGCAATCGCAGGGCTTGCCAATAGATCGCGAGAACGGTCTTGGCGGTCATCCAGGGAAATCGCCACAGATGCCGGTGCAGGTTGTGTCGATCAATGGGTTCGCGTTTCAGGACGAGCGTGGCATCGAACAGTTTGTGTTCGCCCTGCCAGTCCGCCATGTGCACGCCAAGGGTTTGCGCGGCGGGGCTGAAGCTCATGCGGTATTCAACATCTGGTGGCAGGAACGGCGACACATGAAACGCCTTGGCCACGGCAAAGTGCTGATGGAAGTCGCACACGCTGGTCGGTGTTCGCGCCGGCAGCACATAGTGATAACGCTCGCGCCACGGCGTGTTGCTGACTTCGCAGAGAATCGCCGCCAGTTGCCCGTCGGCCTCGTGGCAATAAAAGAAACTCACGGGGTTGAATGCCAGGCCCCAACTGCGCGGTTGGGTCAGCAGACAGATCGCGCCCTGCGGTTCATGACCGAGAGCCGCCCCCACTTGCAAACGCACGGCATCGATCAGGCGAACACCGCGACCGGTGAAGGTCTTGAGGTAGTCGCTCTCGCGAAACGAAAACGGTGCCAGGCGGCTTTTGCCGGCCAGCGGCGACAGGTTCAGCACGGCGTCCTGTTCGGTCAGATCGAGATAGAGCAACCCGATCCGGTAGCGGAACTCATGACGGCGTGGGGCGAAGCGCCGATGGGCGATCCATCCGCTGTAGAGCGCGCTGTTCACAGGCTTTCTCCGAACGCGGCGGCGACACGCAGAGCACTGACCACGCCGTCTTCATGAAAACCGTTGGCCCAGTAGGCGCCGCAGTAGTGGGTGTGTTGCACACCATCCAGTTCGGCCCAGCGCCGTTGGGCCGCCACAGCTGCGAGGCTGTATTGCGGGTGGGCGTAGGTGAAGCGGCCAAGCACTTTGGATGGGCTGATCCCGGCGCTCTGGTTAAGGCTGACGCAGAATGTGGTGTCGCTCTGGATGCCCTGCAGAATGTTCATGTCGTAGGTCACGGTCGCCTGGGTGTGGCCGGCTCCACCGAGGCGGTAGTTCCAGCTGGCCCAGGCCCGTTTGCGTGTCGGCAGCAGGCGGGTGTCCGTATGCAACACCACTTCATTGTCGGCATAAGGCAGTGCGCCGAGAATCTCTCTTTCTGCATGGCCGGGACTGCCCAGCAGTCGCAACGCCTGATCGCTGTGACAGGCCAGCACGACCTTGTCGAAATGTTCGATGCCCGCAGGGCTGTGAATCATCACGCCATGTTCGTTGCGGTCGATGCGGGTGACCGGGCAATTCAAGCGAATCCGATCTTTGAATGGCGCGATCAGCGGTGCAATGTAGGCACTGGAACCACCCTCGATCACCCGCCATTGCGGGCGATTGTTGACCGACAACAAACCGTGGTTTTCGAAGAAACGCACGAAGAACTGCAACGGAAAATTCAGCATCTCGGCCATCGGCATCGACCAGATCGCCGCACCCATCGGCACGATGTAGTGCAGGATGAAGCGCTCGCCGTAGCCGCCGGCCTTGAGGTAGTCGTCCAGCGTGGTGTCGCCGCTGATCCGCTGTTCGGCGAGGTCTCGCCGGGCTTGTTTGTTGAAGCGCAGGATGTCGCGCAGCATGCCCCAGAAACCTGGCGAAAACAGGTTGCGGCGCTGAGCGAACAAGCTGTCGAGGTTGTTGCCGTTGTATTCCAGGCCGGTATCGGGGTCGGTTACCGAGAAACTCATCTCGGTGGGTCGGCTGCTGACACCCAATTGGCCGAGCAGGCGAATGAAGTTCGGATACGTCCAGTCGTTGAACACGATGAAGCCGGTGTCGATCGCGTAATCAGAGCCATCAACGGTTACGTTTACCGTGTGCGTATGGCCGCCGATCCGGTCGTCGGCCTCGAACACCGTGACGTCATGCCGGCGACCGAGCAGGTAGGCGCAGGTCAGACCTGCGATCCCGCTGCCGACGATGGCGATGTTCACGTCGCATCCCGCAAGGGCGGCGTGCTGCGCACCATGCGCTTGCCGATCGCCAGTTGCACACGCGCAGGCATTTTCGACAGCGGCCAGAGTGCGGCCATGAACAGTGCCGGAAAAGCAATTTCCAGAGGCCGTTCCTTGAGTCTGCCAAGGATATGGTTCGCCGCCTTTTCCGCCGGCCAGCTCAATGGCATCGGGAAGTCGTTTTTCGCCGTCAGCGGCGTTTCGACAAAACCGGGGCTGATGACGGTAACTTCTATGCCCTCGTCCGCCAGATCGATGCGCAATGACTCGAACAGGTAACGCAGTCCGGCCTTCGACGCGCCGTAGGCCTCGGCGCGGGGCAGCGGCACGTAGGTGACGGAGCTGGCCATGCCCACCAGATGCGGCGCGGTTCCTTTGCGCAGCAGGGGCAGGGCGGCTTCGATGCAATAACTGCTGGCCAGCAGGTTGGTGCGCACTACGTGTTCGACGATCGAGGCATCGAACTGTCTGGCGTCGACGTATTCGCAGGTGCCCGCGTTGAGGATCACCGTGTCCAGCGAGCCCCAGGCCTGCGAGATCTGTTCACCGATTTCCCTTACGGTCTGGCTGTTGGTGAGATCCCCGGCCACCACCAGCACTTGTCCCGGATAACGCTGTGACAATTCTTTGAGTGTTGCGACATCGCGGGAACTGACCGCCAGGTGCGCACCGGTTTTCAGAATTTCGTCGGCCAGTGCCGCACCGATGCCACTGCTGGCGCCGGTCAGCCAGTAACGGCGTGGAGTTGAAAGATTCATCCCAGTCTCCTTTTCAGCCAGGTGATCACCCGGCCCAATATGGGTAAATGTTCGTAAAGCAGCGCCCCGGCATCGAAGTAATCCCGGTGGCGATAAACCTTGTCCCGCCAGAGCAGGTGCGAGCAGCCTGTGACCCGGATCAACCGTCCGCCGGCCAGACGCGGGTGGCGGTAACTCATGACCCAGCGCAGATAGCCTTCGCAGTCGCCGATCTGGTCAAAGCCGTGAAAGTCGAAGCGCAGTTCGCTGACGTTGGCGTACAACTCATTGAAGTAGTCGCGCAATTGCGTCAATCCCTGTACCTCGTGCAACGGGTCGGTGAAATGAATGTCCTCGCTGTAAAGCGCTTCCAGAGTGTGCAGGTTGTCCTTGTTCAGTTGCGCAAACTGGCGGGCGAAACGGCGCAGAAATTCACTCATGGCCTTCTCCGGTAGACGCAAGGGAGGGCAGATTCTTGAACGCTGTCAGCGCCCGCTCCCGTGAAGTGCTCAGGTTGACGATCGGCGATGGATAGTCCGCGACACCGAACAGCCCGCCGGCACTGGCCGGGTCGTGCACTTCTTTTTTGTTCAGCCCGGCCAGTTCGGGCAGCCAGTGCTTGATGAACAGGCCTTCGCTGTCGAACTTTTCCGACTGGCTGATCGGGTTGAAAATCCGGAAGTAGGGTGCCGCGTCGGTACCGGTCGATGCGCTCCACTGCCAGCCACCGTTGTTCGCCGCCAGATCGCCGTCGATCAGATGACGCATGAAAAAGCGTTCGCCTTCGCGCCAGTCGATCAGCAGGTTTTTGGTCAGGAACATCGCTACGACCATCCGCAGGCGATTGTGCATCCAGCCGGTTTCGAGCAATTGACGCATGGCCGCGTCGATGATCGGCACGCCGGTGCGCGCCTCCTGCCAGGCTGCGAGTTCCTGCGGCGCATCGCGCCAGGCCAGGGCTTCGGTTTCCGGGCGGAACGCGCGATGCCGGGAAACCCTCGGATAACCGACCAGGATGTGTTTGTAGAACTCGCGCCAAAGGAGTTCGTTGATCCAGGTGACAGCGCCGACCTTGCCGCTCTCGAATTCGCCCTGATTGCTTTGCAGCGCGGCATGCAGGCTCTGACGCGGCGAGATCACGCCTGCCGCGAGATAGGCCGAGAGCTGGCTGGTGCCGGGTTTGGCCGGAAAGTCGCGCTCGCTTTTGTAGTAGTCGATCTGCTCATCAATGAAAGTGTCGAGCCGGCGTCGGGCCTCGGCTTCGCCGGCGGGCCACAGATCCCGCAAGGATTGTGACGGTGCCGGGAACCCCTTGATGGCATCGGGTACCGCATCACTTTTCAACGCCAGTGGCGCCTGGGCCGACGGAGCCTTTATCAGCCCCGGTATCGAGTGATGCAGACCTTCATAACAGACCTTGCGGAACTGGCTGAACACTTGAAAGTAGCTGCCGGTCTTGGTCAGGACACTGCCGGGTTTGAAGAGCAACTGATCGAGATAGCTTTGAAATGCGATCCCCTCGGCCTTCAATGCCTTGGCAACGGCAGCATCGCGGCGGCTTTCGTGGACGCCGTATTCCTCATTCACATGAACGGCTTCGACCCGCAGTTGCCGGCACAGCTCAAGCAGTACTGCCGGGGCCTGATCCCAGCGCGGGGCGCTGCGTATCAGCAGCGGGATGTTCAGTTTGCCGAGGCTTTTGCTCAGTGCCTGCAGGTTGCGCAGCCAGAAATCGACCTTGCACGGTGCATCGTCATGTGCCTGCCATTGTTCGGGGCTCAACAGGTAAACGCCCACGGTCGGACCACGCTCGGCGGCGGCCGTCAGGGCGGTGTTGTCATGTTGGCGCAGATCGCTGCGCAGCCAGATCAATTGCATGGTGTTCTCGGCCCGAATCATCAAATCCACCCACGCTGAAGGAGTGCCCGATGAGCCGACAAGGGATCTTCGGCCAAGTGCAGATCAGCGATCTCGGTGGTTCTTGTGGACAACTCGGCGTGGTGGATACACACCGTGGGTCCGGCAATCATTTTTGGGCAGTCGATGCCGTTCAACAGTTTTGGCAACTGCCCGAAATTCATGGCTTTGCTGGAGTACAGCAGGACGCCGCGGGCTTGCAGGTGATCGACGGTCAGCGCCAGCTCCCCCGCCGGCAACGGCCAGTCGAACACCTGCACCGGGCAATCGGCGCTGCTGATCAGCCAGGCGCAGAGCCACAGGTGTGGCTCAAGCAACAGATCCGACTGATTGACCAGCAGCAGCGGTGCGCCGCGCAATTGACGATTGTTATGGTAGATGCGTGCGCCGAATTTGCTACGCAGCCAGGAGTAAAAAAACACCCGCTCCATCTGCGCGCCGAACTGGCCTTGCCAGCGCTGTTCGAGTTCCGCCAGCAATGGCATCAGCAATTGCTCGCACAAGGTACGTGGTGGATACAGCGCCATGGCCTGATTGATGCTGTCGTCGAGGTTGCGTTCATTCAACCGGGTGATCGCCAGCAAGGCGGCCTGGCGCAGGGGCTGCCATTCATTTTCCGGCGGCTCATCGATGACCTGGGCAGTGTCGAGCAACGGTTTGACCTGACTGACCGCCACGCCACGGTTGAGCCAGGTGAGGATGTTCTGGATGCGCTGTACATGTTCGGTCGAATACAGGCGATGCCCCTTGGGGGTACGCTGGGGCACGATCAGTCCGTAGCGGCGCTCCCAGGCACGCAGGGTGATCGCATTGACGCCGGTCTGGCGCGCGACTTCGCGGATCGGCAACCAGCCCTCGTCGAGGGCTTTCTTGAAGTCGGCGCCGAGGTCTTCACGGGCGCTGCTGTCGGGTGTGTCGTTCATTAAATGGCGTTTCGCAGGCTGAGGTTTTCCGGGTGCGGTTGCAGGTAAACCTGTTGCGCGATGTACGGATCCGGGTGTTGACGAAAGTGATGCTTGAGCAGCGTCAGCGGCACCACCAGCGGCACGATCCCGTGGCGGTACTGGCCGATGACGTGCTGCATTTCCTGCTTGTCTTCGGCGCTGATGGTTCGTTTCAGGTAGCCGCTGATGTGCTGCAACACGTTGCTGTGGGTGCGGCGCGTAGCGCAGGTGGAGAGCGCCGTCATCAACTGGCTGAAATAGCGCGGGCCGATTTCCACGGGATCGTTCCGGCCCATGTTGCCCAGCAGATTGCCCAGCGCCTTGTATTGCACCGGGTTGTGAGCCATCAGCAGGTACTTGTAGCGGGAGTGGAAATCGGTGAGGGCGCGGCGGCTCAAGCCTTGCCGGAGCACTTGTTGCCAGTCGCTGTAGGCGAACACCCGGGTGATGAAATTTTCCCGCAGGACCGGATCGTTCAGGCGCCCGGCTTCTTCCACGGGAAGGTCCGGATGCCGGTCACAGAATGCCCGGGCGTAGATCCCGCGCCCGCTGCCGATCGGTGAACCGTTGGGGTGGTAGACCTTGACCCGTTCCAGTCCGCACGAGGGTGATTGCTGCATGAAAATGTAGCCGCAGATGTCATTGAGCTCATCGGCCATTTTCTCGCCGTAGACGGCCAGTTCATCGGTGACGTCGGTCTTTTGATGGACAGTGCCGAGCGCCCGGGGATGATCAGGGTCGCCTACCAGACGAATCGGTTCGCGGGGAATGCCCAGACCGATCGCGACTTCCGGACACACCGGGACGAAATCGAAATATTCAGTGAGTGTGTGGGTGCACAGGCGCGATTCCTTGTGTCCGCCGTTGTAGCGCACTTCGGCCCCCATCAGGCAGGCGCTGATGGCGATTTTCGGTGGGGAAGCATCGGACATGAAGACACCTCGAATCTAAATTTGTACAGAGGATCATTTCTGTACAACTCTCCATCAGCATAGATTCGTGGGTGTACAAGTCAAATTATTTGTACAAGAAAATGTCGAAACTATCGCCAGCCCATTCTCCAGTGGCGGTCATCCTGCAGGGCATGCCAGTCCATTTGTTCGCAGCGCCGAGTCAGCACGGCCTGCAACTCGACTTCCTGCACCACGCCGTCTTCGTCGCGATGCAGTTCGGTCACCAGAAAATGTTTCTCGCGATTTTGCGGGAGGGCTGCTGTCCATTTCGACAGCAGCAACTTGCTCGGATTGATGCGGTTCATTGCAGGTGTTCGTGCAGGCGACGTGCAGCTTCCTGGCCGCTGAGCCAGGCCCCTTCGACCCTTCCTGACAGGCACCAGTCACCGCAGGCGTAAAGTCCAAGGTCGGCATCCGCCAGCGTGCCCCATTCATGGCTGGTGGCCGGGCGGGCATAGAGCCAGCGGTGAGCAAGGCTGAAAGTCGGTGCCGGCATCGCGCTGTGCAGCAGCTCGGCGAAGGCGCCGTGCAAGTGCTCGATGACCGCTTCCCTGGACAGGTCGATGTGCTGGCGGCTCCAGGCACTGGTGGCATGCAGGACCCAGGTGTCGAGGGTATTGTCGCGTCCCGGCTTGCTGCGATTGCGGGCCAACCAGTCGAGCGCGCTGTCCTGCACGAAGCAGCCTTCGATCGGAGTGTCGAGCGGTTGGTCGAAGGCGAGAGCGACGGCCCAGGTCGGGTCCATCTTCACACCGGCAGCGGCCCCGGCCAGTTTCGGCGCAGCGGCCAGCAATGCGGTGGCCTGAGGCGCCGGGGTGGCGATCACCACGTGGCTGAACGGCCCGTGAGTGAAGCCCTCGGCATCTTGCAGGTGCCAGTGCTCTTCACCGCGATAGACCTCGGTGATCCGGCAGGCGAAGTGCACTTCCAGGCCGTCTAGCAGGCCACGGGTGATGGCGCTCATGCGTGGCGAGCCGACCCAGCGGGTCTGTTCGTCCGGTGACAGGTTCAGTTGTCCGCCATGAAAGGTGTAGAGCTGCGGTGCCCACTCGGCGACCCAGCCGTTGCTTTGCCAGCGCTGAACCTCGGTCACGAAGCGCCGGTCGCGGGCGGTGAAATATTGAGCGCCCATGTCCAGTGAGCCGGCATCGCTGCGCTTGCTCGACATGCGCCCGCCGCTGCCGCGGCTTTTATCGAACAACTGGACGGTGTGCCCGGTCTCTGTGAGTGCCTGGGCGGCGGAGAGTCCGGCGATGCCGGTACCGATGATTGCGATGGGTACAGTCATAGGGGCCTCGTTTACCTTTCTGTACAGACTACGCCGCGGATGAAACCTGTACAATTATGTTTTTTGGTATAACTTCCAGCGTTTTGGTTCTGACAGCTTGGCCTATTGTTAAACAATAGAACCTGTCTGATAGAAAAGATCCCTGCCTATAAAAATAGACTAGTGATCGAAGTAAAACGCCACGTGAGGAAGACGTCATGCACATATTGCTGACCGGCGGTACTGGATTGATCGGCCGCCAGCTTTGCCGGCACTGGTCGGGTCAAGGTCACCGGTTGACCGTGTGGAGCCGTCGTGCGGAAAAGGTCGCGACCCTCTGCGGCCCTCAAGTGCGTGGCATTGCGCGTCTGGAAGCGCTTGGCGACGAAGCGGTGGACGTGGTCGTCAACCTCGCCGGCGCGCCGATTGCCGACCGGCCATGGACTCACAGGCGCAAGGCGTTGCTGTGGAGCAGCCGGATCACCCTCACCGAGACGCTGCTGACGTGGCTGGAAAATCGCGGACAGAAACCGTCGCTGCTGATTTCGGGGTCGGCGGTGGGTTGGTACGGTGACGGTGGCGAGCGCGAATTGACCGAAGAGTCGCCGCCGGTGATCGACGATTTCGCCAGTCAGTTGTGCATCGCCTGGGAGGAAACCGCACAGCGTGCCGAAGCCATGGGTATTCGCGTGGTGCTGTTGCGGACAGGGCTGGTGCTGTCGGCCGAGGGCGGCTTTTTGTCGCGCCTGTTGCTGCCGTTCAAGCTCGGGCTGGGCGGGCCTTTGGGCAATGGTCGGCAGTGGATGCCGTGGATTCATATCGACGATCAAATCGCCCTGATTGATTTTCTTCTGCACCGTGATCAGGCGAGTGGTCCTTATAATGCGTGCGCGCCGAAACCTGTGCGCAATCGCGAATTTGCCAAGACGCTGGGCAGCGTGCTGCACCGCCCGGCGTTCATGCCAATGCCGGCCCTGGCCTTGAAGGTCGGGCTCGGCGAAATGTCACTGTTGTTGCTGGGTGGTCAACGGGCTATGCCGGCACGCTTGCTGGAAGCCGGATTCAGTTTCCGGTTCACGGATTTACGCGCGGCTCTGGACGATCTCTCCGGCCGCCTCTGAAATAGGACGTTGCATGACTGATCACGCCTTGCTTCTGGTCAACCTGGGTTCGCCGGCTTCCACTTCAGTGGCCGATGTGCGCAGTTACCTCAATCAATTTCTGATGGACCCGTACGTGATCGATCTGCCGTGGCCGGTGCGGCGTTTGCTGGTGTCGCTGATCCTGATCAAGCGCCCCGAACAGTCGGCCCATGCCTACGCCTCGATCTGGTGGGATGAAGGCTCGCCGCTGGTGGTGCTCAGCCGTCGCCTGCAACAGCAGATGAAGGCCCAGTGGACCCACGGCCCGGTGGAACTGGCCATGCGTTACGGCGAGCCATCCATTGAGACGGGCCTGCTGAAGCTGGTGGCGGCGGGACACAAACGCATCACCCTCGCGCCGCTTTATCCACAGTTCGCCGACAGCACCACCACCACCGTGATTGAAGAAGCCAAGCGGGTGGTGCGCGAGAAAAAACTCGATGTGCAATTGTCGGTGTTGCAGCCGTTCTACGATCAACCGGAATACCTTGATGCGCTGGTGGCGAGTGCCCGACCGCACCTGCAGCAGGATTACGATCATCTGCTGCTGAGTTTTCATGGCTTGCCGGAGCGGCATCTGACCAAGCTCGATCCGAAGGGCAATCATTGCTTGAGGGATGAAAATTGCTGCAAGAACGCCTCGGCTGCCGTATTGGCCACCTGTTATCGCGCGCAATGCCTACGTACGGCGGCATCGTTCGCTGATCGCATGGGACTGCCGGACGGCAAATGGTCGGTGTCGTTTCAGTCGCGGCTTGGCAAGGCGAAATGGATCGAGCCCTACACCGAAGCGCGGCTGGACGAGCTGGCCAAAAGCGGCGTGAAGAAGATTCTGGTGATGTGCCCGGCGTTTGTTGCCGATTGCATCGAGACCCTGGAAGAGATCGGCGATCGCGGCAAGGAACAGTTCCGCGAGGCGGGAGGAGAGGAGTTGGTGCTGGTGCCGTGCCTGAACGATGACCCGCAATGGGCAAAGGCATTGGCGACGTTGTGTGAGCGGGCGCCGTTGGCCCTCTGAAATCATGATCGTTCCCACATAACGTGGGAACGATCAACGATCAACGCTCAACGCTTCAGATCAGCGGCTCATCCGCCTTCTTGTGTTTCCAGCTGTCGTTACCCGGCAGGATCAGGTTCAGCGCAATCGCCACCACCGCGCACAGCGCGATGCCTTTGAGGCCGAAGTCGTCGGGGCCGTTACCGGTGCCGATCAGCACGCCACCGATGCCGAACACCAGGGTCACCGAAACGATCACCAGATTGCGCGCCTCGCCCAGATCGATCTTGTGGCGGATCAGGGTGTTCATCCCCACCGCCGCGATCGAACCGAACAGCAGGCACAGAATCCCGCCCATCACCGGCACCGGAATGCTTTGCAGCAGGGCGCCGAACTTGCCGATGAACGCCAGTGCGATGGCGAAGATCGCCGCCCAGGTCATGATTTTCGGGTTGTAGTTCTTGGTCAGCATCACTGCGCCAGTCACTTCGGCGTAGGTGGTGTTGGGCGGACCGCCGAACAGACCGGCCGCGGTGGTAGCAATACCGTCACCCAGCAGGGTGCGGTGCAGGCCCGGTTTCTTCAGGTAGTCGCGACCGGTCACACTGCCGACCGCAATCACGCCGCCGATGTGTTCGATGGCCGGAGCCAGCGCCACCGGGACGATGAACAGGATCGCCTGCCAGTTGAACTCCGGAGCGGTGAAGTTCGGCAGGGCGAACCACGGTGCCGCGGCAATTTTCGCGGTATCGACCACGCCAAAATAGAAGGACAGAGCAAAGCCCACCAGCACGCCGGAGATGATCGGCACCAGGCGGAAGATCCCCTTGCCGAATACCGCCACGATCAACGTGGTCAGCAGCGCCGGCATCGAGATCATCATCGCGGTCTGGTAATGAATCAGTTCCGAGCCGTCACCGGCCTTGCCCATCGCCATGTTCGCGGCAATCGGCGCCATGGCCAGGCCGATGGAAATGATCACGGGGCCGATCACGACCGGCGGCAGCAGGCGGTCGATGAACCCGGTGCCTTTGATTTTCACGGCCAGGCCGAGGAAGGTGTAGACGAAACCCGCTGCCATCACGCCGCCCATGGTCGCGGCGAGGCCGAACTGGCCCTTGGCGAGAATGATCGGGGTGATGAAGGCAAAGCTCGACGCCAGAAACACCGGCACCTGCCGCCCGGTGACAATCTGGAACAGGATCGTACCCAGACCTGCGGTGAACAGCGCCACGTTCGGGTCAAGGCCGGTGATCAGCGGCATCAGCACCAGAGCGCCGAACGCCACGAACAGCATCTGCGCGCCCGACAGCACCGTGCGCCAGAGCGGATCGTTGAACTCATCCTGCATGGTTACGAGTCCTTCTGCTTGGTGCCGAAGATCTTGTCACCGGCATCGCCAAGCCCAGGAATGATGTAACCGTGCTCGTTGAGTTTCTGATCGATGGACGCGGTGTAGATGATCACGTCCGGGTGGGCCTGTTCGACGGCGGCGATACCTTCCGGCGCGGCCACCAGCACCATGGCGCGGATGTCCTTGCAACCGGCTTTCTTCAGCAGGTCGATGGTCGCGACCATGGAACTGCCTGTGGCGAGCATCGGGTCGATGATCATCGCCAGGCGTTCGTCGATTTCCGGAACCAGTTTTTCCAGGTAGGTGTGAGCCTGCAGGGTTTCTTCGTTGCGGGCAACACCGACGGCGCTGACCTTGGCGCCCGGGATCAGGCTGAGCACGCCTTCGAGCATGCCGATGCCGGCACGCAGGATCGGCACGACGGTAATTTTCTTGCCGGCGATTTTCTCGACCGACACAGTGCCGCACCAACCTTCGATATCGTAGGTTTCCAGCGGCAGGTCTTTGGTCGCTTCATAGGTCAACAGGGCACCGACTTCCTGAGCGAGCTCTCGGAAATTCTTGGTGCTGATATCTGCACGGCGCATAAGGCCAAGTTTGTGACGGATCAGCGGATGGCGGATCTCTTGGATGGACATGGGGAAAGGCTCCGGCGGCGGGCAAAAAAACCGGCCTAGATTAATCTATCCGAGGGTGATGTCCTATAGGACATACAGTACGTTAGTCCACAAATGCTTGATTCGGCCGTAAGGGATGCGTACCTTTGCCCGCTTTTCCGAAATCCGTCCCCCCCTGGAGAGCGCCATGTCCGCTGATCTCGAGCATATCCGTCAAATCATGCGAGAGGCTGACTGCCTGTACACCGAAGCTGAAGTCGAGGCTGCCATTGCCCGCGTCGGTGCACAAATCAACGAACAACTGGCCGACAGCAATCCGGTGGTGTTCTGCGTCATGAACGGTGGCCTGATCTTCTCCGGCAAACTGCTCACCCATCTGCAGTTTCCACTCGAATCGTCTTACCTGCACGCCACCCGCTATCGCAACGAAACCACTGGCGGTGACCTGTTCTGGAAAGCCAAGCCGGAAATTTCGTTCATCGACCGCGACGTGCTGATCATTGATGACATCCTCGACGAGGGTCACACCCTTGGCGCGATCATCGACTTCTGCAAACACGCCGGTGCGCGTGCCGTGCACACCGCCGTGCTGATCGACAAGGACCACGACCGCAAGGCCCGTCCCGACCTGAAAGCCGATTTCGTCGGCCTGCCGTGCGTTGACCGCTACATCTTCGGTTACGGCATGGACTACAAAGGCTACTGGCGCAACGCCAACGGAATCTTCGCCGTCAAAGGCATGTAAGCGTCCTCTGAAAGATCGCAGCCCAAGGCTGCGATCTTTTGTTTCAAAGACTGCTAAAGTGCTCGGCCCCGCCCTCCGGAGCCCGTCATGAGCCTCTTGATCCGCAGCTGCGCCGCTCTGTTGTTCACCCTCAGCCTGCCCTTGGCCGCTGCGCCGATGCACAGTCAGTTCCTGCCGCCTGACGACCTGACCCTGCGTGATGCCGAACCCGAACAGCAGCAACTGTTGCAGGTCACCGACTATTCGGTGGTGGTCGGCGCTCAGCGGCAGTCGAACCAGCAGCCGATTCCGGTCACCTCGCCGCTGATGATCCGCCTCAAGGGCAAGTCCCTGAACAAGGGAGCGACGATCAACCAGGTGCTGGTGAGCTTCGATGGCGAAAGCAAAAGCCTGAAAAAACCGGTGTATGACGACAAGCGCAAGACCCTGACCCTGTTCTATCCGCTGGCCCAATACCGGGTGATCATCGATCTGCTGCGCAATGACACCGTGTATGTGCAGTTTCTCAGCTACGCCAACGGCCATATCTGGGCCGATCTGCACACCGGCAGCACCCGTGCGCGTTGAGCCCCGTGCCCGGGCAGGGGTAAACTGCCCGCCCCGTGAAATATCTGCGAGCTGGAGTCGGCAATGCGTAAAGACAAGAAGCAAGTGATTGGTGACGAGATCGGCGATGAGCAGATCAAGCTGTTCCTCGATTTTGAGCCGGTCGACGCCACTTCGCCGTCGCTGCACAAACTGGTCAAGGCCTACCGTGGCCTGCGCATCGACGATTTCGAGCGCTTTCTGACGTTCTTCGTCGAGGCCGGTTATGACGTCGATGGCAAGGACGAGCATGGCAAAACCTTCGTCGACCAGATCCGCGATCAACGCAACGCAGCCGAATACATCGAGCTGATCGAGAAAGCGCGCGGCTGAGAACATTCCGCAACTGTGGCGAGGGAGCTTGCTCCCGTTGGGTTGCGAAGCAGCCCTCAAATCTTGTGAGCGCTACGAACTCAAGCGGGAGCAAGCTCCCTCGCCACAGAGTCCGATGTGTCAAAGGTAAATTTTCTGGCATAAAAAAACGCCCCGCACTCACTGAGTGTGGGGCGTTTTTCATGGGCCGGATCAGGCGTAGCTTTCGGTCTCGTTACTGGCTTCGACCAGTTCCAGCGCGACGTTGTTCTGCGTGTTGATCTTGCGATACAGCGCAGCGTCGGTTTCCAGGACCTTTTCACGGGCCGGGAAGATTTCCGCCAGTTTGGCGGCCCACTCACCCTTGGCCTTGGCCGGGAAGCACTTCTCGATCAGTTCCAGCATGATCGAAACGGTCACCGATGCGCCTGGAGAAGCGCCGAGCAGGGCGGCGAGGGAGCCGTCCTTCGCTGCCACCAGTTCGGTACCGAACTGCAGGATGCCGCCCTTTTTCGGGTCTTTCTTGATGATCTGCACCCGTTGGCCGGCCACTTCCAGGCGCCAGTCTTCGGCTTTCGCCTCGGGATAGAAGCGGCGCAGGGATTCCAGACGCTGTTCCATCGACTGCATGACTTCGCTGACCAGGTACTTGGTCAGGTCCATGTTGTTCTTGGCCACGGCCAGCATCGGGCCGATGTTGCTGGCGCGGACCGACAGTGGCAGGTCCATGAAGGAGCCGTGCTTGAGGAACTTGGTGGTGAAGCCGGCGTATGGCCCGAACAGCAGGGACTTCTTGCCATCGACAACGCGAGTGTCCAGGTGCGGCACCGACATCGGTGGTGAACCCACGGCCGCCTGGCTGTAGACCTTGGCCTGGTGGTGCTTGACCACTTCCGGATTGTCGCAACGCAGCCACTGGCCGCTGATCGGGAAGCCGCCGAAGCCTTTGCTCTCTTCGATGCCCGAGGCCTGCAGCAGCGGCAGGGCCGCGCCACCAGCGCCGAGGAACACGAATTTTGCGTCGACTTCGCGACTGCTGCCGCTGTTGACGTCCTTGATGCTCACGGTCCAGCCGTTGGCGTTACGCTTGAGGCCGGTCACGCGCTTGCAGTATTTGACCTGGGCATCCGGGGCGCTGGTCAGGTGCTTGAGCAACTGATTGGTCAGTGCGCCGAAGTTGACGTCGGTACCGTTGATTACGCGGGTGGCGGCGAGCACCTGGTCTTTCGGACGACCCGGCATCATCAGCGGCATCCACTCGGCCATCTTCGCCTTGTCTTCGGTGTATTCCATGTCGGCGAAGGCGTGGTGCTTGCGCAGGGTGTTGAAGCGTTCCTTGAGGAACGACACGCCTTTTTCACCTTCGACGTAGCTCAGATGCGGCACCGGGCTGATGAAGGACTTGCACGAGCCGAACGTGCCTTTTTTGGTCAGGTACGACCAGAACTGCTTCGACACCTCGAACTGGGTGTTGATGTGCACGGCCTTCTTGATGTCGACGGTGCCGTCGGCATTCTGCGGCGTGTAGTTCAGCTCGCAGAGGCCGGCGTGGCCGGTACCGGCGTTGTTCCACGGGTTGGAACTTTCCGCGGCACCGGAATCCATCAGTTCGACGACTTCCAGCTTGATCGCCGGGTCGAGTTCCTTGAGCAGCACTGCAAGGGTGGCACTCATGATGCCGGCCCCAACCAGAACTACGTCGACTGCTTCGTTATGCGCCATTTAACGCGTCTCCAAAATCTGCAGCACCAAATTGTCGGCATGGCTGCCAGGTGTCCGGGGCAGGTCAGTGGCGCCCCAGGTACCCATGGCCAGGTTTGCCATGTCCGAATCTTCGCAATTTTTCGCAACTTCGACGGATGCGTGCTGCCTGGCTTCCAGAGTCACATGAACTCATTTCGGCGCGGGACTGGCAATTCGACTTATGGTCGAGACATCCGTTCGTGCAACCAAATCCGTAGCGGACAGGCTTCAGGCTCCGGTATTCGAGGCGTTCCCGTTCCTGTGTCGTTGGGCTGTTTCAGACGCTAATGGTGCATGTTCAGACGCAAAACTATTCATTTGCTCGCCACACTCTTGTGAAGTTGTGAAAACCCGTTTTTTTCACGCTCTTTTGAAGACGTGAACCTCAAAAAGGGCTGTCCCGGCTGGCACCGTGCCCTGAAGGGCAAACAACTCAGTGACCACGCGTCATGACAGCTCTGCAGATTCGCGAAAAGTGGGGATTTGCCGCAGGAACAGCAAGCACGCCAGCTTCACTCGATCTGTGTGGGCGGCTCTCTGTGGGCGATCTGGATGCCAATGCAAGCGCATTGACGCTGTTGCGGGGCCCGATCAGGAGACGTCCTTATAATCGGGGGGAGATTGTATCGAAGAAATGCGGGGAGTTGGTCGAGTTTAATGACTTTTATTAGGCATCCGGTCAGATGCTCAACATCGCCTGGGCACGTGCGCGGGGGCGGTGCTGTTCGACACGGGCGCTGGCAGGCAGCGGCTGGTGCAGCCAGTTCAGGCGGATTTCTTCGATTTCGACCCAACCGTCACCCATGGGCTGCAGGCTGCATTGCTTGAATGCCTGGCAGTGGCCGTTGCGGTCGAGCAGGGCAAAGCTGCGGTGCAGAGGGCGTGGGGCGAAGAGCGAGATCAGATAGCGCATGGTTTGGGTTCCTTCTGGAGATCTGAGGCAAAGCTTGTCAAAGGCGCGTGAAGCGCACATGTAAGGGCGGTGAACAATCTGTGACAGGAACCGCGTGCGCCGCGGGGTTGTCCGAGATTTCAGTGCTGGTGACCCGCAGTGGCCCACCGCTATACTGCCGGCCTGTCTGTGCCTGATTCTGGAGAGAAGAGCATGTTGCAACGCCTGTTGTTCGGTTTGATCACTGTGACCAGTTTGACCCTGGTTGGCTGCGCCCACAGCCCGCAACAACTGAGCCCGGAACCGAAGCTGACCACTCAGCTGGCCCCCGTCGGCCATGGCCAGCCAGTCGTGGTTCGCGTAGTGGATGGTCGTCCTTCGCCAACCCTGGGTACCCGCGGTGGCCTGTACCCGGAAACCAGCGCCATTACCGTGCAGCGCGAGCAGATCGTGCCGAAGCTGCAGGCCCAGGCCGAAGCGGCCGTGCGTCTGCTGGGCTTCACCCCGTCCAACGGCGCGATGAATGCTCCGCAACTGACCGTGACCCTGACCGAATTGAAATACCAGTCGCCGAAAGAAGGCATGTACGTGACTGAAGCCACCATCGGCGCGACCTTCCGCTCCGACGTGCAGAGCGGCAACCGTCGCTACACCGGCCGTTACGGCGCTTCGCTGGACCAGCGTTTCGGCATGGCGCCGAACCAGGAAACCAACACCAAGCTGGTCAGTGACGTGTTGAGCGATGCGCTGACCCGTCTGTTCAAGGACCCGTCCATCGGCCAGATCCTCGCCGAATAAGGCATGCGCCAGATGTGAAAAAGCCCGGGGCCAGTGATGGCTCCGGGCTTTTTTCGTTCAGGCGGCTTGCGAGTAGAAGTGGAGGACGCTGACGCCGGTCAGCAGATCGGTCTCGGGCAAGTCCGCATGCGGGTGCCCGCCAAGGGCGCAATACACCAGCCAGTGGCGGTCCTGGACATTGAAGGCCAGGCTGCCGACGAGGGCCTGTTGTTCGTCGGACGGGGAGATGAGGTACAGACGATCCTGGTTTTCTGCGTGAAGCATGTCGCGTTCCGTTTACGTTTCGAGGCGCGCAGGGTGGCCGAAACAAATGACGATGCCGTGACACAGGACAGCCATCGGTCGATTGATGGGTTATTTGTCGCAAAGGGTAGGGCAGTGGAGGAGGGTTTCGGTAGAATCCGCGCCGCGGTCGTCGGTCTGGCGTTCGCCATACCGGTCTAGATTGAGGTCTGTGATGCACTTGATGACGCTGTTTACCGCCCATCCCGCCAAACTGATCAACCTGCTGGCCCTGCTGCTGGCCTTTCCGGGCAGTTGGCTGCTGCACGCGACCCGTCGTCGTGAACAACGGGCGATGGCCAGTATTGCGGCCCAGCGTCAGCAGCAGCCCGATCAAGAGCCGGTGCTGGACTGGGCGACCCTGCGCATGAACCGGTTTTTCTATCGGTTCGGCTTTGCCTGCCTGGGGCTGGCGTTGCTGATTTCCTGGATCAGCACCCGCTACTGAGGGCTGCTTCGCAACCCGGCGGGAGCAAGCGCCCTCGCCACAGGGCGCCGCCCGCCGAAACCGCTTACAGCGGCAAACCAGCCTTGACCCGGTACTGATTGCGTACCGGCGTCGCATATTGCAGCACCAGATACGGACGATATTCTTCAGGGCAGGCGTCCAGACGGTTCTGCCACTCCTCCCGCGCCTTGGCCAGTTCCTCGGCACCGAATACTTCAGCGGCCTTCGGCACATTCAGTTGAGGGTCGGCATCGGCCCACTGCGCGTACGCCAGATAATGCACCGGGAACAGGCGGTAGCCGCCGAGAATCTGCTTGTCCATTTCGGCCGCCAATTGCTTGGTGTCTTCGAACAGTTCGGTGATCGGCGCGGCGAAGTTCACATGCACCCGGCCCTTGTAACCGGTGATGCCCTTGGCGATGCTCACGTCATCCTCGCCCGGCGCCTTGCTGTAGGTGCCGGTGGTGGCGCGGATGTACAGCTCGCGGGCCTTGGCCTGATCGCATGGGTCGTATTCGTAGCTGATCGACACCGGGGTCAGGTTCAGAGACTGGATGACCTCGCCGAACGGCTCGTCCTTGCGGCTCATGTGGAACATTTTGAGGATCGCCGACTCGGTGCGGTCGTCGCCGTCCTTGGCCCGGCCTTCGGCCTGGGCGATCCAGATCGAGGCGCAATCGTTGCGGATCGAGTGGTTGATGTAGGCCGACAGCAACTGGTACGCGGCCATTTTCTCGCGGCGCCCGGTGATCGAACGGTGCACGATGAAGCTCTTGTTCAGGCGCATGAGGTCGCTGACGAAAGGCTTTTGCAGCAGGTTGTCGCCGATCGCGATGCGCGGCGTCGGCAGGCCGGCGTGATACACCGCGTAATTGACGAAGGCCGGGTCCATCACGATGTCGCGGTGGTTGGCGATGAACAGGTAAGCGCTGCCGGACTTGAATTGCTCGACACCGGTGTAGGTCACGCCATCGGTGGCGCGCTCGATGGTATGGTCGACGTAGAACTCGACCTTGTCCTGCAACGTCGCCACGGACGTCACGTCGGCGAACTCACGACGCAGCCGATGGGCTATAAGAGGTTTGAGCATCCAGCCGAACGCACCGGCGAAACGCGGGAAGCGGAAGTGGGTGAGGATATCTAGAAACGCCTTGTCGCCGAGCAGTCTTGCCAGTACCGCAGGCACTTCGCTGTCGTCGTAAGGTCGGATGGCATCGAATTCGCCCATCATGCTCTCTTGTTGGAAACGGCTAGGGTAAGTAAAGGTTTTGATCGAAAACCAACGGGGCACGGTCTGAAAAAGTAGCCAGACAAAAATAGCCCTGCAAATAGACCGGCGATTATACGCACAAGTCACCCGGGAGACCGCGATGCTGGAAAACGCACTGTATGAATGTCCGTATTGTGGGGAGGAGGTCGAGACGACCGTGGATCTGTCGGCAGGTGATCAGACCTATATCGAAGACTGTCAGGTGTGTTGCCGACCGATAACGTTCGTACTGCAGGTCCATGGCGAGGACTGGTTCCTGGAAGTGTTCAGCGAAAACGAGTGAGGTGCGCCCATGCAGCGAATCTACGAGCCGGCAAACCTGATGGAGGGCGAGATGCTCAAGGGCATGCTCGCCAGTGAAGGCATCGAGGCGCATCTGGTCGGGCGCGATCTGCTGGGCGGCACCGGCGAACTGCCGATCTTCGGCCTGCTCGGTCTGTCGGTCGAGAACGATCAGGCCGAGTACGCCCGCGAACTGATCAGCGCGTACAATGCCGCGCTGCCGCTGCCCGGCGATGAACCGGAGAGCTTCCCCGGCACGCTGGTCTGTTAGGCTGGCGTCCGTTTTACTTTTGAGTCGTGCTGCCCCATGTGTGGACGTTATGCCCTGTTTCGCTGGAACCGCGACTTCGCCGCGCTGCCAGGTTTTCCCGCCGATCAGCAGGCACAGTGGAACATTTCCCCCAACGATTCGGTGTTGATATTGCGTGCCGAAGCCGATGGCCAGCGCACCCTGGCCCGCGCCCGCTGGGGTCTGACGCCGCCATGGCTGACAGACCTGTCGCGCACGCCGGCCCACGCCCGGGCCGAAACCGTGGCCGAACAACCGATGTTTCGCGAGGCGTTGCGCCTGCGTCGCTGTCTGCTGCCGGCCAACGGTTTCTACGAATGGCGCGGCAACGTGCGCAAGCAGCCGTACTGGCTGACGCCGGGAGAGGGTTCTTCGCTGTTTTTTGCGGCGATCTGGGAGGCGTATCCGGTGCAGGAGCAGGTCTGGCTCAGTACCGCAGTGATTACCCAACCGGCGGCCAGTCAGCGCCGGCCATTGATACTCAATGAAGCGGGGCAGGCGGCGTGGCTCGATCACGAGACGCCGCTGCATGTCCTGCAAGGCCTGCTTGCCAGCGAACCCGCCGGCTTGCGCGAGCGGGTGCTGGCGAACCTGGTCAATGATCCGAAACTCAACGGGCCGGAGTGTTTGACCCCGGCGTGATCGGTCAGACCTTGAACTGATTGATCAACCGCCGCTGCTGCTCCGCCAGTTTGGTCAAATCCGCACTTGCCGAACTCGACTCGTCCGCCCCACCGGCCACTTCGTTCGCCACCTGACCGATGTTGATCACGTTGCGGTTGATGTCGTCGGCCACCGCGCTCTGTTCCTCGGCGGCGCTGGCGATCTGGGTGTTCATGTCGTTGATCACCGACACCGCCTGAGTGATGGTCTCCAGCGCTTCGGCGGCCTTGGCTGCCTGCTGCACGCTTTCGTCGGTGCGGTTCTGGCTGTCTTCCATGACCCGCACCACGTCGCGGGTGCCCTGTTGCAGTTGCTGGATCATGCTCTGGATTTCTTCGGTGGCCTTCTGGGTCTTCTGCGCCAGGTTGCGCACCTCGTCGGCGACAACGGCAAAACCGCGACCCTGCTCACCGGCACGGGCGGCTTCGATAGCGGCGTTGAGGGCTAGCAGGTTGGTCTGCTCGGCGATCCCGCGAATGGCAATCAGGATCGCATTGATGTTTTCGCTGTCCTTGGCCAGCGTTTGCACCACGTCCACTGCCTTGCCGATTTCCACGGCCAGCACACCGATCGAATTCGACGTGTCGCGCACGATCTGCATGCCTTGCGCTGCTGCCTGATCCGCATGGCTGGCGGCCTGGGCCGCCTGGGTCGCGTTGCGTGCCACGTCCTGGGCGGTCGCGGTCATTTCCTGCACAGCGGTGGCGACCTGATCGATCTCGGCCATTTGCTTCTGCACGCCGATGTTGGTGCGGATGGCGATGTCGGCGGTGTGTTCCGAAGAGTCGCTGACACTCTGCACCGACGTCACCACTTGGGTGATCATCGCCTGCAACTTGGCCAGGAAGGTGTTGAAGCCCTTGGCGATCGAACCCAGTTCGTCATTGCGGTCACTGCTCAAGCGACGGGTCAGGTCGCCTTCGCCCTGGGCAATGTCATCGAGCATGGTCACCATTTGCTTGAGCGGTCGGGCGATGCCGTGGCCCACCAGCCAGATCACCAGCAGGCCGAGGCCGGCGATGATCAGACCGACCATGGCCATGCCGAAAGTGTCGGATTTACGCTGGGCGTCGAGGTCGCCCTGGAGTTTCTGCAGATCGGCCATCACCGCATCCAGCGGCAGTTGCAGCATCAGTGTCCAGCGCGCATCGGTCTGGCCGATGCCGAAGGGCAGGTACAACTCGATCCGCCCCGACTCCTTGTTGACGGTGTAGGTCACTTCGCCGCGCTTGAGATTGGCCATGTTGGCAATCTGCTGGGCATCGAGAATATCACTGACCTTCTCGCCGAATTTGCTCGGGTCCTTGGTATAGGCGACGATCCGGCCATTGCCACCGATCAGGGCCATTTGCCCGGCGCCGCCGTACAGTTTCTGGTTGGCCCCCAGGAGCATTTCCTGAATGAAGTTCACCGACAGGTCGGCGCCGACGATGCCCTGAAACGCACCGTTGAGCATGATCGGCTCGATGAAGGAGGCGAGCATGACGATCTTGTCGCCGACCTTGTAGGGCGCCGGATCGATCACGCAGGATTTTTTGGTTTCTTTCGAGCACAGGTAGTACTCGCTGGCGCGTACGCCGGTGGACAGGACTTTCTGATCGTCGACGTCTACCAGTTTGTCCAGGCCCAGGGTGCCGTCCTCGTTGCGGAACCACCACGGCAGGAAGCGTCCGTTGGTGGCGTCGATGCCGACTACGCGGGTGCCGACATAAGCCGCGTCATTGTGATCCAGTGCGTTTTTTTCCCAGCCGATGTAGGTGCCGAGAATTTTCGGATTCTTCTCGACGTTTTCCTTGATCAGGCTGATCAGCTGTTCGCGGCTGACGGTCAGGCGCGGCTGGCCATCGGTGCCCGGCGTGCCGAGCAGGGCGTTGACCCGCACCAGTCCGCCGGCAATCAGCAGCGGCGCTTCCAGTTCGCGCTGGATCTGGCTGACCTGGGTCTGCGCCAGCGAAGTCAGGCGCTGTTCGATGACTTGCTCGAACTGCTCCTGGGTTCGCTGTTGAACCATCTCTTGAGTGCGGGCACCGGAAAACAGCGCATACAGCACCAGCGCAGCCACCACGCTGAGAACGATGGCGCCGGCCAGGGCCGCCACGGAAAACTGGATCGACTTGAATTTCATGGAAGCTCCGCACGCGAGAGGACATCTGCGCTGTTGTATCGGCAGCCACTACTGCGCCATGAGGCGAAGTGCGAGCAATTGGCGGCGGATGTCGCAAATGGAGCAGTGCGCGACGCAGATGCGCAGGGCTTTTCGGCGAATGTGAATTTTTTCCTGCAAGGTTGGCAGGCGCTTTTTGAAAACAGATGCATCACGTCTGTTGTATCTGGCGTCGATACAATTACCCGCCTAGGATACGCGGCAAGTTTTCAGGGAGCTTTTGAATGAACAAGACTTTGGTTGTAAGTGCACTGAGCGCGGCTTTGTTGCTGGCCGGTTGTCAGTCGGTCAACACCACCAGCGGTGGTGCCGTGGGCGTGGAACGCAAGCAGTACATGTTCAGCATGCTGTCCTCGCAAGAGGTCGACCAGATGTATGCCCAGTCCTATCAGAAAACCGTAGGCGAGGCGTCCAGCAAAGGTGTGCTGGACAAGACCAGCAATGACGCGAAGCGTGTCCAGGCGATCGCCAACCGTCTGATCGCTCAGGCTCCGAACTTTCGTCCGGACGCCGCGCAATGGCAATGGGAAGTGAACCTGATCAAGAGTGATGAACTCAACGCCAACTGCGGCCCTGGCGGCAAGATCATTTTCTACACCGGGCTGATCGACAGCCTGAAACTGACCGACGATGAAATCGCCGCAGTCATGGGCCATGAAATCGCCCACGCCCTGCGTGAGCACGGTCGTGAGGCGATGTCCAAGGCCTACGGCATCGAAATGGCCAAGCAGGGCGCCGGCGCATTGTTCGGCCTCGGCCAGGACAGCCTGGCGCTGGCCGATACCGTGGCCAACTATGGCATGACGCTGCCCAACAGCCGCGCCAACGAGAACGAAGCCGACCTGATCGGCCTGGAACTGGCCGCTCGTGCTGGCTACAACCCGAACGCCGCGATCACCCTGTGGAACAAAATGAGCAAGGCGTCCGAAGGTGCACCGCCGGAGTTCATGAGCACTCACCCGGCATCCTCCAGCCGGATTGCTTCGTTGCAGGCAGCGATTCCGAAGGTCATGCCGCTGTACGAAAAAGCGCCCAAGTCCTGAAGCAATGACCGCTCCCGCGCTGAGTGTGGGAGCGGTCTGCCTGATCAAATCCAGCCGCTGCTCTGCATCGCCTTGTACACCGCGACGAGCGCCAGAATCATGAACGCCGAGGCGGCCAGTCGGCGAATCAGGGTCAGCGGCAGTTTTTCTGCGGCAAAGTTACCGGCCAATACCACTGGCACGTTGGCAATCAACATGCCCGCCGTAGTGCCGATGATCACCAGCCACAGCTCCGGGTATTGCGCGGCCAGCATCACGGTGGCGATCTGGGTCTTGTCGCCGATTTCCGCGAGGAAGAAGGCGATCAGGGTGGTCAGGAACGGCCCGAACTTGCGGGCGGTGCTGGCTTCGTCGTCATCCATCTTGTCCGGCACCAGCGTCCACAGGGCGGTGGCGGTGAAGCTTGCCGCGAGTATCCAGTGAAGGACCGAGTCGGAGAAGAAACTGCCGAACCAGGCGCCTACCGCACCGGCTGCCGCGTGGTTGGCCAGGGTCGCAGCGACGATGCCGGCAATGATCGGCCAGGGTTTGCGAAAGCGAGCGGCGAGAATCAGCGCGAGCAGTTGCGTCTTGTCGCCGATTTCGGCCAAGGCAACGATTGCGGTGGGAACGAGTAACGAGTCCAGCATCAGGATTTCCTAAGGGGCGGGTCGACACGGCTATGACACGTACAGCCTTCCCGCCCCGGGTAAGGTGTGCGTGTCATAGGTCTTGTCAAACCCAACGATCCGTCTGCTGCGGACGCTTGGGTCGCATACGCCATGATCTGAGGATCAAGTATGTTGACGTACGCCGGACGAGCATGGCGCTCGTGGGAGACTACTCCCCTAGGACGGAGCGGATTCTGCCTAGGCGCAATTCATTCGGCAAGCACTAATTTTCAGCCACGCCTGGCCTGGTAAATCCGGAAACCATCGCCTTCGGCCTTGATCGCGCACGTGCCCAGATGCTCTTCGATCAGTGGCTGATACTTCAGGAAGCTGTTGGCTACAAGGCGCAGTTCGCCGCCTTTTTTCAGATGTTTTGCTGCTTTTCGCAGCAAATTCTCGGTCGCGAAATAATCGGTGTGAACACCGGTATGGAACGGTGGGTTGCTCAGAATCGTGTCCAGATCCATTGGTGCTGCGTCGATGCCGTCGCCGGTCAACACCTCGGCTTCCAGACCGTTGGCCGCCAGTGTCAGGCGACTGCTGGCGGCAGCGAAAGCATCGACGTCCAACAGGGTGACCTGATTGTGCGGATAGCGACGCTTGACCGCCGCGCCGAGCACGCCGGCGCCGCAACCGAAGTCCAGCAGATGACCGCTCGGCAGTTGGTCCAGATGTTCCAGCAGAAGGGCGCTGCCGCGATCCAGTCGGCCATGGCTGAACACGCCCGGCAGGCTGATGACTTTCAGCGGGCCTTCGGCCAGCGGCAGTTCGTAGGTCTGGGCCAGGCTTTCGAGGGATTTGGCTTGCGGGGCATTGGCCACCGTCACTTGCCACAACTGGCAGTGACGCGCGCTGTCGAGCTTGCGCGGCTTACCGAACGGGTTGAGCTGTTTGGACGCGCCTTCGATGCCGCTGCGTTTTTCCCCGACCAGAAACACTTCGCGCCCGGCCAGACGTGCGGCCACGGCATTGAGGAGGTAGTCGGTCAAATCCCTGGACTTGGGAAGGAACACCACTGCGCTGTCGAACTCGCGCTCCGGTACATTCACGCCGAAATGGCTGCGACCTTTGAAACGCGCCTCGAGCGCCGCCTGATCGCCGGCATGCCAGCACCAGCCGAATGAGTCGGGCAGGCGCCCGAGCAAGTCATCGGCGGGCAGGCCGGCCAGCAACAGCGAACCCTGGAATAACTCGACCTGACGAAGCAGTACTTCACTGCGCGGATCCATAACTGCTCCCGTGAAAAAAAGTGCCGCAGTTTATCAACTGACGACCCGCAGCGCCTTACCGCTGTAAAACGCCCGGGTGTTCTCCACCAGTTGGCCGACGATTCGCTGCCGGGCTTCGCGGCTGCCCCAGGCGTTGTGCGGGGTGACGATCAGGCGCGGGATGTCGGTGGCGAGTAGCGGATTGCCGTGGGTTGGCGGTTCGATGCTCAATACATCGGTGGCTGCGCCGCCGAGATGACCGTTGCGTAGCGCATCGGCCAGGGCCTGTTCATCAATCAGCCCGCCACGGGCGGTGTTGACCACGAAAGCACCGGGTCTCATCGACGCCAGCTCGCGGGCACCGATGAAGTGGCGGGTGTGTTCATTGAGCGGGCAGTGCAGCGTGAGGGCATCGATCTGAGGCAACAGTTCCTCGAGTGGCAGACGATCCGGACGGGCCGGACGCCCCGGAATCTGCCCCAGCAACACTCGCATGCCAAAGGCTTCGGCCAGGCGCGCCACCGCGCCACCCAGTTCACCATGCCCGAGCAGCCCGAGGGTTTTGCCCTCCAGCTCGACGATCGGGTAGTCCAGCAGACAGAACTGTTTGGCTTGCTGCCAGCGGCCTTCGCCGACGGCCTTTTGATAATCGGCAAGACGCGTGGCGAGATTGAGCAACAGCATGACCGTGTGTTGCGCCACTGACGGCGTGCCGTAACCCTGGCAGTTGCACACGGTGATGCCCCGGGCGCGGGCGGCGGCCAGATCGACATTGTTGGTGCCGGTGGCCGTGATCAGGATCAGTTTCAGTTGCGGGTTGGCGTCCATGGCGGCGGCATCGATCAGGATCTTGTTGCTGATGGCCACGGTCGCGCCTTGCAGGCGTTCGGCAACCTGAGCAGGCAGCGTCTGGGCGAACAGTTGCAAGTCGCTGAAGCAGGCCTGCAGTGGCGCGAGGTCAAGGTCGCCCAGATCCAGGGAAGGGTGATCGAGGAATACGGCGCGGTGGGCGTTCGTCATCAACTGTACCTGTCGTGCTGTGAAGGGAAGGCGTAATCTGCCGAGCCTAACAGATGAAACACCTGTGGGAGCGAGCTTGCTCGCGAGGCGTCGTGTCAGACAACAACGAAGTGACTGATACATCGGCTTCGCGAGCAGGCTCGCTCCCACAGGCATGTAATGACCTCAGAGGAGCCCCCATGTACTGGACCGAGTTCTTGACCGTTGCACTGATCCATCTGCTGGCCGTCGCCAGCCCCGGCCCGGACTTTGCCGTGGTGGTGCGCGAGAGCGTGACCCACGGGCGTCGCGCCGGCACCTGGACGGCACTGGGCGTGGGCACGGCGATTTTCCTGCACGTCGGTTATTCGCTGCTGGGCATCGGGCTGATCGTTTCGCAATCGATCGTGTTGTTCAACGCCCTGAAATGGGCCGCTGCCGCTTACCTGCTGTACATCGGCTACAAAGCCTTGCGCGCGCAACCGGCCAAGACCGTGGCTGATGACCTGCACAAAGAGGTCGGTGAACGCACCGCCCGTGGCGCCTTCACTTCAGGCTTCGTGACCAACGGCCTGAACCCGAAAGCCACGCTGTTCTTCCTGTCGCTGTTCACAGTGGTGATCAATCCACACACGCCATTGATGGTGCAGGCCGGCTACGGGATTTACCTGGCCGCTGCAACGGCAACCTGGTTCTGCCTGGTGGCAATGCTGTTCAGCCAGCAGCGCGTGCGCGCCGGTTTCGCCCGTATGGGCCACTGGTTCGACCGCACCATGGGCGCCGTGCTGATTGCCATTGGCGTGAAGCTCGCGTTCACCGAGATGCATTGATCGAGCTGAGCTGATTCAGGGCGTTGAGATACTCCCGGGGATTGTCCCCGAGCAAACGGCGAAACATCGCGCTGAACGCCCGCGCGCTGCCGTAACCCAGATCCCGCGCCACGCTCTGCACGCTGTCCCCGGCGAGCAGGCGGGGCAGGGCTTCCATCAGGCGCAGTTGCTGGCGCCAGGCATTGAAATTCATCTGCAGTTGCTGCTGAAACAGCCTCGCCAGGGTACGTGAGCTGGCCCCGACCTGCTGCGCCCAGTCTTCCAGGGTGTTGGGATGATCGGGCTCGCGCAGCAGCGCCAGGCAGATGTTTTGCAGGCGTCGATCGTTCGGCATCGGGATGTGCAACGGCAGGTTTTCGAGGCCGGCCAGTTCCTCCAGCATCAATTGCTGGATCAGCGGATTGTCGGCGTGGGGCGGGCCCTGCACCGCACGCAGGATCAATTCACGCAGCAATGGCGTCACGGCCAGCACGCAACAGTGTTGCAGGCTGGCCGGGGACAGTTCGGGGGCGATGAACAATGAACGCATCTGCACATCCCCGGACATGAATATCTCATGTCCCACTTGCGGCGGAATCCACACCGCGCGGGTCGGCGGAATGACCCACGCCCCTTGCGCCGTGACCGCCCGCATGACGCCGCTCACCGCATACAGCAACTGCGCCTCGCGATGCAGGTGCAACGGCTGGTGTGCGCCGTCCAGGTAATCCCGGGGGTAGGCGCTCACCGGGCCGTGTTCGAAATGGCTGATCAACATGTCCGGTTCGCTGACTTGTATGGCAGGAATGCGCTTTTTCGCCAACTTAGCATAAGCGCTCACCCTCATCTGTTCACAACAAGAAAGCGTGCCGCGATGAATCAATCCAGAAATGTCATTCGCTACATCAACGCAGCCCATGTGATCGATCACATGTTCATGCTGATTTTCCCCGCTGCTGTCCTTGGCATGACCCAGTCCTTCGCGCTCGACTATGCCGCGCTGATCGGCCTGTCGCTGGGCGGTTTCATCGCGTTTGGCGCCTGTTCGCTACCGGCCGGCTGGCTCGGCGATCACTGGAGCCGACGACGGATGATGCTGGTGTTTTTCTTCGGTATCGGTGGTTCGGCGATCATCACCGGCCTCAGTAACAGCCCGACGTCGCTGGTCATTGGTCTGACCCTGATCGGCATTTTTGCCGCGATCTATCACCCGGTCGGCACGGCGATGCTGGTGGCCTACGCGCAGAATCGCGGACGCGAAATCGGCATCAACGGCATGTGGGGCAATCTTGGCGTGGCGTTCTCGGCACTGATCACCGGTTTGCTGGTGGCGCAGTTCGGCTGGCGTTCGGCGTTTCTGATTCCGGGGGCTGTGGCCATCGTACTGGGGATCGGCTTTGCCTTTCAGGTGCGTGAGGAACCGATCCCCAAGCGCCCGCATAGCGCGCTCAAGGGCACCAGTGGCCAGCGCATTTCGATGGTCATGGTGTTCGGTGTACTGGCCTTGGCCACGGCCACAGGCGGTGTGGTGTTCAACGCCACCACCATGACCTATCCCAAACTGTTCCAGGACCGTTTGCATGACCTGTTCGCCTCGCCGCAGACCCTTGGCGTGGTGGTGAGCCTGGCGTATGCGTTCGGTGCGGTGGCGCAGTTGAGCATCGGACAGCTGTTGCACCGGGTCAGCCTGAAATGGCCATTTGTCGTGCTGACGTTGTTTCAGGCGCCACTGCTGTATGCCATGGCTTATGTCGAGGGCTGGGCGGTGATCGCGCTCGGTGCGGCGTTCATGTTCGTGGTGTTCGGCCAAGTGACGGTGAACGATTCGATGGTCGCCAACTTCGTTGCGCCGCACTGGCAATCCCGAGTGTTTGCCTTGCGTTACTGTTTATCGTTCGGTGCCAGCGCGACGGCGATTCCGCTGATTGCCTATGTTGAACCGCGCCATGGTTTTGTGGGGCTTTACCTGATTCTGGCCGGGTTTGGCGCTTTGACCTTCCTTGCCGCTGTGGTTTTCCCACGCACACCTTCTGAAGCGGCTGCAGGGCAAACAGCCTGACCGATGAGGAAGTCCGACAAATGCTGGCGCAAAGCTAGCATTTGTACGGCTCTGCAAATCATTCCTTTGGCTGATTTGGCTGGCGTATAAGGGTTCTAGAGTACAGAACTCCAATGCCAACACCGTGCAGTCAGAAAAGGGATTCTTATGTTGCAGACTCGCGTTATTCCGCCCGCCGAAGGGGCCTACCAGTATCCATTGCTGATTAAACGGCTGCTGATGTCGGGCGCCCGTTACGAGAAAACCCGCGAGATCATCTACCGTGACCAGTTGCGCTACAGCTACCCGACGCTGATCGAGCGGGTCGCGCGACTGGCCAACGTTCTGACGGCCGCCGGCGTGAAGGCCGGCGACACTGTGGCGGTGATGGACTGGGACAGCCATCGCTACCTGGAATGCATGTTTGCCATTCCGATGATTGGCGCGGTGATTCACACCATCAACGTGCGCCTGTCGCCGGAACAGATCCTCTACACCATGAACCACGCCGAGGACCGCTTCGTGCTGGTCAACAGTGAGTTCGTCGGGCTGTACCAGGCCATCGCGCCGCACTTGACTACGGTGGAGAAAACCCTGCTGCTGACTGATCTGCCGGAAAAAAACGCGGACCTGCCGAATCTGGTCGGCGAGTACGAACAACTGCTGGCGGCCGCGAATCCGCAGTACGACTTCCAGGACTTCGACGAAAACTCGGTCGCCACCACCTTTTACACCACAGGCACCACCGGCAATCCGAAAGGCGTGTACTTCACCCATCGGCAACTGGTGCTGCACACCATGGGTGTGTCGACCATCATGGGCGCCATCGACAGTGTGCGGCTGCTGGGCACCAACGACGTGTACATGCCGATCACCCCCATGTTCCACGTACATGCCTGGGGCCTGCCGTATGTGGCGACCATGCTCGGGCTCAAGCAGGTTTATCCGGGCCGCTACGACCCGGAATTCCTCGTCGAGCTGTGGCGCAAGGAAAAGGTCACGTTCTCCCATTGCGTGCCGACCATCCTGCAGATGGTGCTCAACGCCAAGGGTGCGCAAGGCACCGATTTCGGTGGCTGGAAAATCGTCATCGGCGGCAGTGCGCTCAATCGTTCGCTGTATGAAGCAGCCAAGGCTCGGGGCATCCAGCTCACGGCGGCGTATGGCATGTCGGAAACCGGGCCGCTGGTTTCCTGCGCGCATCTGAACGAAGAGTTGATGGCGGGCACCGAAGACGAACGCACCACCTACCGGATCAAGGCCGGCGTGCCGGGGCCGCTGGTCGAAGCGGCCATCGTCGATGGAGACGGCAACTTCCTGCCCGCCGACGGCGAAACCCAGGGCGAGCTGGTGCTGCGTGCGCCGTGGCTGACCGAGGGCTATTTCAACGAACCGCAGAAGGGCGCCGAGCTGTGGGGCGGTGGCTGGCTGCACACCGGCGACGTGGCGACGCTGGACGGCATGGGGGTGATCGACATCCGCGACCGGATCAAGGACGTGATCAAGACCGGCGGCGAATGGATTTCCTCGCTTGACCTCGAAGACCTGATCAGCCGTCACGCAGCGGTACGTGAAGTAGCAGTGGTGGGGATCGCCGACCCGCAGTGGGGCGAGCGTCCGTTTGCCCTGCTGGTTGTCCGTGAAGGGCACACCATCGGGGCCCGTGAGCTCAAGGAACACCTCAAGCCGTTCGTGGAACTGGGGCACCTGAGCAAGTGGGCGATTCCGAGCCAGATCGCCCTTGTTACTGAAATTCCCAAGACCAGCGTCGGCAAGCTCGACAAGAAGCGCATCCGCCTCGACATCACCGAATGGCAGACCAACAACAGCACCTTCCTCTCGACGCTCTGAGCGTCCTGCGGCGCGCCGAAAACGGCGCGCAGCCCCACCAAGCAAGCGCTTGGCTTGTGAAATCGGAAAAATCAGCCATCCTTGCCGGGCCGACATGTGTCGGACTGGCATAAGGACTGTTCCGGAGTGGCCGGCCACTGCAAATCACACTTTAGAGGGATCAAGCAGTACCACCTGCTGGCTATAGTCCGTCAAGGATTTTTAAGAACGGGGCAATGCAACATTGAAGTGATTTCGGGAAGCTCCTGGCATCCGGTCCTTCAGGCGTTTTTAAAAGTACTCACTGCCATAACAATAATGCACATGGAGTAGCGTCGATGACCTCAGTAAACCAGTTCTGGCGCCGGGCAAAACTGCCTCTGGCGGTCAGTCTTGCCTCCACGCTCGCCGGACCCGCATTCGGCGTCAGTTTCAATGTCGGTGAAATCGAAGGCCAGTTCGACTCCGCGCTCTCCCTGGGCATGAGCGTTTCGACCCAGCAGCCGAACAAGGACCTGATTGGTGTCAACAACGGTGGCCGGGGCCTGTCCCAGACCTCCGACGACGGTCACTTGAACTTCAAGAGCGGGCAAGCGTTCTCGAAGATTTTCAAGGGCATCCATGACCTCGAACTGAAATATGGCGATACCGGTGTCTTCGTCCGGGGCAAGTACTGGTACGACTTCGCGCTGCAGAACCAGGACCTGGAATACAAGGACGTCAGCAATCACAACCGTGACGTGGCAGCCCGTTCTTCGGGTGGCCAGATCCTCGACGCCTTCATCTACCACAACTACTCCATTGCCGATGAACCGGGCTCGGTGCGTCTGGGCAAGCAGGTGGTGAACTGGGGTGAAAGTACCTTCATCGGTGGCGGCATCAACTCGATCAACCCGATCGACGTATCTGCATTCCGCCGCCCGGGCGCCGAGATCAAGGAAGGCCTCATCCCGGTCAACATGTTCTACCTGTCCCAGAGCATTACCGAAAACCTGTCGGCCGAAGGCTTCTATCAGATCGACTGGCAGAAGACCGTGACCGACAACTGCGGCACATTCTTCTCCCAGCCTGACATCGTCACCACCGGTTGCGACGACAACCTGCGCGTGCTGAACAAGCGCTCGACCATTCCGGGCGTTGCCCTCGGCCCGCTCGCAGCTGCCGGTGTCGACGTCAACGAAGAAGGCGTGCTGGTACGCCGTTCGCCGAACCGCAATGCTCGGGACAGCGGGCAGTGGGGCGTGTCCGCCAAGTACATGTTCGATCCGCTGGCCACCGAATTCGGTGCCTATTTCATGAACTACCACAGCCGTGCGCCGATCTTCAGCGCAACCGGTGCGCCACAGTCGATCTATAACGGCGTCAAGGCTCTGCCTGGTCCGTTCCAGGCATTGGGCCCTCTGGTGGTGGCGGGTAACTCCGAGTATTTCATCGAGTATCCAGAGGACATTCGCCTCTACGGTCTGAGCTTCTCCACCACTCTGCCTACCGGCACGGCGTGGAGCGGTGAGATCAGCTACCGGCCGAATGCGCCGGTGCAACTGAACTCCACCGACATCCTGTTCGCCGGTGTGCGTCCGTTGGGCGGTGCCCTGACCAACGCTTCGATCCTCAACGGTGTTCCGGGTCAGGACCTGCACGGATACAACCGCAAGGAAATCACCCAACTGCAGACCACCCTGACGCACTTCTTCGATCAGGTCATGGGCGCCAACCGCCTGACCCTGGTGGGTGAAGTCGGCGTGACCCACGTCGGCGGGCTGGAAAGCAAGTCCGAGGCCCGCTACGGTCGCGATCCGGTCTTCGGTCCGGGTGAACTGCCATCCACCAATGGCCTCAATACCTGCTCGCAGATCCTCAACACCTCGACCATCAACGGTGCCGGCCCTGGCGCATCGACCAGCAACCGTTCCAGCAACTGTGACAACAACGGTTTCACCACCGCCACATCCTGGGGCTATCGCGCTCGCGCCATCTGGGATTACAGCGACGTGTTCGCCGGTGTGAACCTGAAGCCGAACGTGGCCTGGTCCCACGACGTCAAGGGTTACTCCCCGGGCCCAGGCGGCAACTTCGAGGAAGGTCGCAAGGCCATCAGCCTCGGTCTGGATGCCGAATACCAGAACACCTACACCGCAAGCCTGGCCTACACCAACTTCTTTGGTGGCGAATACAGCACGGTGGATGATCGCGACTTCGTTGCCCTCAGTGTCGGCGTGAACTTCTAAGTACAGTTTTTCAGGACGAACAAACCTATGAAAATAACAAAGAATCTGTTCCACGCTGGTGTTCTGGGTCTTTCGCTGCTGGCCACCAGCGTGATGGCCGCGGTACCTGCCGCCGAAGCCGACAAGCTGGGCAAAAGCCTGACCCCGATGGGCGCCGAAATGGCGGGCAACGCCGATGGTTCGATCCCGGCCTGGAAGCCGCTGGCGAAAAATGCCGGCACCGTCGACAGCAAGGGCTTCCTGTCCGACCCATACGCCAGTGAAAAACCGCTGTTCACCATCACCGCGCAGAACGTCGATCAGTACAAGGACAAGCTTGCACCGGGTCAGTACGCGATGTTCAAACGCTACCCGGATACCTTCAAGATGCCGGTCTATCCGTCCCATCGCGGTGCCACCGTACCGGATGACGTGTTCGCCGCGATCAAGAAGAACGCCACGACCACCACGCTGGTGGCCGGCGGCAACGGCCTGGAAAACTTCCAGACCGCCATCCCGTTTCCGATCCCGAAAGACGGCCTGGAAGTCATCTGGAACCACATCACCCGCTATCGTGGTGGCAGCGTGACCCGTCTGGTGACCCAGGCGACGCCGCAGGCCAATGGCTCGTACAGCCTGGTGTACTTCCAGGACCAGTTCGTGTTCCGCGACAAAATGAAGGATTTCGATCCGGCCAATCCGGGCAACGTGTTGTTCTACTTCAAGCAGAAAGTGACCGCGCCGGCCCGCCTGGCAGGTACCGTGCTGCTGGTGCACGAGACCCTCGACCAGGTGAAGGAACCGCGCAAGGCATGGGTCTATGCGACCGGTCAACGCCGTGTGCGTCAGGCACCGCAAGTGTCCTATGACGGTCCGGGTACTGCCGCTGACGGTCTGCGTACCTCCGATAACCTGGACATGTACAACGGCGCCCCGGATCGCTATGACTGGAAGCTCGAAGGCAAGAAAGAGATGTACATTGCCAACAACAGCTACAAGATCGATTCGCCGACCCTGAAGTACGCCGACATCCTCAAGGCCGGCCACATCAACCAAGACCTGACTCGCTACGAGCTGCGTCGCGTCTGGCATGTGGTGGCAACCTTGAAGCCGGGTCAGCGTCACATCTACGCCAAACGTGACTTCTTCATCGATGAAGATACCTGGCAGGCAGCGGTCATCGACCACTACGACGGTCGTGGTCAGCTGTGGCGCGTCGCCGAGGCCCATGCCGAGGACTACTACGACAAGCAAGTACCGTGGTACGCGCTGGAAACCCTGTACGACCTGCAATCGGGCCGTTACCTGGCACTGGGCATGAAGAACGAAGAGAAACAGGCTTATGACTTCGGCTTCTCTGCCAGTAAAAGCGAATTCCAGCCGGGCAACCTGGGCCAGGATGGTATCCGCTAAGCTTTGACCTGAGGCCGCATCCTCGAAAAAAACGCCCCGACCGGTTCGGGGCGTTTTTTTTGTGTGGTGATTTTGTAGCCATTTGTAGCAACAACTTCATATGCACGCCGTTTAAGGCTAGTCTGCGGACATCTGCTACGCCGCCAACAGCCATTCGAACAAGAGCCGGCCATGACTGATCTGTCCCCGCTTCCGGGTCCTGCAAGCGTTGCCGTCACGGCATTGGATGGGCGTTTTTTTCGCCCTCCGTTGCCTGATGGTCATGTATTGCGACCACGTCTGTGTGAGCGCCTGCAAGCCGGACTGGGTGGGCGTCTGTTGCTGGTCTGCGCCCCGGCGGGGTTCGGCAAGAGCTCGCTGGCGGTGGAGTTCTGTCAAAGTCTGCCGGGACACTGGCAAAGCCTGTGGCTGGGACTGAGCGCCCGGGACAGTGACCCGGGGCGATTTCTCGAGCGTCTGCTCGAAGGCCTGCAGGCTTACTTCCCGGGACTCGGCAGCCGCGCACTCGGCCTGTTGAAAATGCGCCAGCGTCATCAGCCGTTTGCCTTCGAGGAATGGCTCGATGGCCTGCTCGATGAGTTGGCATTGCATCTGCAACCGACCTCGCCGCTGTTATTGGTACTGGACGACTACCACCTTGCCCAAGGGCCGGTACTCGATCGCTGCCTGCAATTTTTCCTCAATCACTTGCCGGATGGTTTGCTGGTCATGGTCACCAGCCGTCAGCGGCCGGACTGGCATCTCGCCCGCCTGCGGTTATCGCGACAGTTGCTGGAACTGCATGAGCAGGATTTGCGCCTGACTCACGACGAAGCCCTGACCCTGCTCGATCGCCACAGCAGCTCGCTACGCGGCGAGGCCCTGGAAAACCTGATCCAACGCAGTGAAGGCTGGGTCGCCGGTTTGCGTTTCTGGCTGCTGGCGGTGGCCGAGGCTGGAAGCGAGGCGGCGTTGCCTCAGGCCTTGAACAGCGGGGAAGGGTTGATCCGCGATTACCTGCTCGAAGAGGTCATCGATTGCCTGCCGGCCGAGGTGCAGTCGTTTCTTTACGACACCGCACCGCAGGAGCGATTCTGCAGCGAGCTTTGCGATGCCGTGCGCGAAGCCCATGACAGCGCGGAAATCCTGCGGTTTCTATTGGCACATCAAGTGTTCCTGGTACCACTGGACGAACACGGTCATTGGTATCGCTACCATCATCTGTTTTCCGATCTGTTGCGCAGTCGGCCAATCGCTCGGGCGGTGGTCCCTGTCGCTACGCTGCACCTGCGTGCCTGTCGCTGGTTCAATGCTCAGGGGTTGCTGGACGAGGCCGTGGAGCAGGCGTTGCGGGCAGGGCATCTGGATGTGGCAGCGAACCTGGTGCAGAACCTGTCCGAGGAACAACTGCTGGCCGAGCAGAATGTCGGCATGTTGCTGCGCTGGAAAATGGACTTGCCCGATAGCCTGCTGATCAGCACGCCGCGCCTGATCGTGTTGTACAGCTGGGCGCTGGGGCTGGCATGCCAGCTCGATGCGGCCGAGGAGCTTGCCAGTCACCTGAGCCGGTTTCTGCCGGCGCCGTCGGCCACCGCACAGAAATCCATGTTGGCCCAATGGCTGGCGCTCAAAGGCATCATCGCCCGTGGCCGAGGGCATCGCGAACAGACCATCGAATATTGCAGCGAAGCACTGGAGAGCCTGCCGGCCAAGCGTTATGGCCAGCGCCTGATGTGTCTGTCGACCTTGTCCAACCTGGCGATTGCCGATGGTGATCTGTGGCGTGCACGAGGTTTGAACCGCGAGTCGCTTGAACTGGCACAGCGAGTCGGCAACCCGCTGTTCGAGGCACTGGCGCATTACGACCGGGCGCGTGTATTGCAGGCGCGTGGCGAAATTCTGCGCGCACTGGATGAGGTCCATCAGGGGCTGGAGCGTTTGCGTGGTCTTTCGGCGCAACGTCTCTATGCGGTACGTGCGCGGCTGACCTTATATGAAGGTTTTCTGTTGTCTATGCGTTTGCAGCCGCATCAGGCCCGCACACGCTTGCTGATCGGCCTGGGTGAGGCTCGGGCCTGTCGTGATATCAGCGTTCTGATCGGTCACTGCGTGATCGCCCGTCTGGACGGCAGTGCTGGAGAGTTTGCCAAGGCCTTCACCGAACTCGCCGAGGCGGAGCGTCTGATGCACATTTGGGACGTGCCACCGATCTACTATCTGGCGATGATTACCCTGGTCAAATGCGAGTTGTGGCTGGCTCAGGGGCGTATTGACCTGGCTGGAGCCTGGCTTGCGCGGCTGGGCCAGACTTACACCGGTGAACGTGCGGCGGCCCCACCGGAGTTTCATCCGCAGTTGCCGTTGCATGTCGAACTGCAGCAGGCATTGTTGGACTTCATTCAGGGGCAACCCATGCTCGCTGAAGGCCGATTGAACGCATTGCTGGAGAACGGTCAGCAAACCGGGCGACAGTTGTTGAGTGTGATGGCGTTGACGCAAAAGGTCGCGTTGCTCTTGGTGGTCGGTCGCGAACCTGAGGCCCGCAAGGCTTTGGCACAGGCGCTGGGAGCTGCGGTCGGCGGAGTATTGCAACCATTCGATGTGCTGGCGCAGGAACATTCGGATTGGTTGCGCGGCCAATTGACGGCTACGACGAGCCTGGCGGGTAAAAACTTGCTGGATGGTTTTGCGCTGTCGGCGATTCAGCCGGCTACCGAGGTTTCGGCAACAGAGCAACTCAGCACCCGAGAACTGGCGGTGTTACGGCTAATTGCACAGGGCTGTTCAAATCAGGAGATCAGTGAGCAGTTGTTCATTTCGCTGCACACGGTGAAAACCCATGCCAGCCATATCAACAGCAAGCTGGGAGTGGAGCGACGAACTCAGGCTGTGGCGCGTGCAAAAGAACTGGGTATCCTGGCCTAGCCTGCGGGTTTAATTGACACCAACGAAAACGCCCCGATTCAATCGGGGCGTTTTTTCCGGCCTGCGAACAGGCCGGTGAGCGGTGTGATCAGGCCACCAGATCGCTGGCGCTGAAGTTGTTGACACCTACCAGCTGGATTTCAAAGTCCGCACCGGCGTTACCACTGACGTTACCCGAAAGCACATGGTCGACGAAGCGCAGTTGGCCTGCTCCGGTGAAGTCATTCGCACCGATAAAGGTGAAGCCGTTGAAGCCGGCATTCAACAGATTGGAATCAAAGTGGGTCAGGTCGATTTTGTCGCCTTGTGCACTGTTGAAGTCGGTGATGACGTCGCGGTTGAACCCCATCCCCATTTCATTGACAGCCGCGAAAACAAAGGTATCGGCTCCGCCACCACCGGTCAGAGTGTCAGCCCCTGATCCGCCATTGAGAATGTTGTTGTCCGCGTTGCCAACCATGATGTTATTCAGATCGTTGCCGATCATAGTGAACTTGCCGGTACCGGTCAGCAGGACGTTTTCGACGTTGCGCAGGCTA
>NZ_JBJJMM010000028.1:0-84179 GCF_046231795.1 Pseudomonas sp. KCJK9016
AAATAAATTTGAAGGCTTTATCCTTATAACCTCAGCAAAGCTGAGCATGGAGGAGCAAGACACTTTAAAGAGATTACTTCAGCACCTAGGATACACCTTTATTAAAATATACCAAGGCATCACATTTGAAAGCCTTGCCAATACAAAAAATAATGTAACGTTAAAAGAAATCAGAAAATCCAAAAAAACAGAAAAGATAAGTCTATTTCTTGGCACGATCTCTATTTTATCGACGCTAGCAATTTTATTTACAAGTTTTACTCCCTACATTCAAAAAGAGAAAAATCTTGATGCGCGCATTGGGAGCGTTATTGGAGCGCTTAATAACATCAAGAGTTTAGAAGATCAGCTATTAGAAATAAAATCAGACATGGAAATGACCCAGATAGAATCTGAAAGAATTCAACGAGAATATGAAAAATCGCAAACTCTAAAGCATCTAACAGATGATCAAAAAACTGCTCTTAGAGAAACTTTTGGCATATCTACTATTCCTTGGTGGAGCAAGCCACTCGACTATATTCTAGGCTTTATTCTTGGTATAGCAGCATCTGTAGTAGCGAGCGTCATTTACGATAGAATGAAACGAAACAAAGCCTTAAACTCCCCTGTGTAACTTGTACTTACATAGGAATGGCCGTCATTAATCATTGTGATATGGTGGATCTTACCTTCTCTTTGTCGGTAGTGAGTACCTGCTTCGGGCCGATGGTGGCCCACCGTGGATGTCAGCTATCGACCAAGTTAGCCGTTGTTTTGCTCCGATGATGGATTGGACGCAGTAGCCAGCCTCCCCCCAACAGGTTGGCTGAAGTCTCAAATCATCTGCGCGTTGTAGCAATTTTTAAGCATGCGGTATCTAAGCCTCTCTGGTGCGGCCGCATGAGCTAGGCTTCGCGAACACCTCATTTCCAGGATGGATCACATGCCAAATAACTCAGCTTCTAATATCGCCACTGCTGACGCCCTGACGTTGCTCCTGCACAACCAGCATGCACTGGCGGCGGCAATCGAGGAGGTTGCTATTTGGCTTGCAGCCAGTGGCGCGGCAGTGGTTGCAGATAACGCTGTGATGGCTATGGAGACCTTAGACACAAATGCAAAAGCGATCACAGATGCGATTATGCGGATACGGCAATCCTAATATCGTCTTTGCAGGCAGCAATCGACCAAAATCGACATTCCGTGAGCGGCAGCTTTCGCCAAAAGCGGACATTGTCACACGACTGCTGACGGCCAATAGCGGAAGTTCGTGAGCGGCCCATTGGATAATCCGTTCGTCGACATGGCATTGCTGTATCGGAGTAATGTACCAAGTCATACGGCCGACAATCCCAAGAAAGCACGCATCATTTCGGCTTTCACTGCGATGGCTCATGTGCCACTTCCAACATCTATACTCTCGTGCTGAGCACTTTACTGGCATGTGGTCCCCTTCTGAGCGAGGCTTTTGTGAGCGATTATGATTTTTCGCGGTTAAACGACAAAGAGTTCGAAATCTTTTGCACTGACCTGCTGAGCGCGAGGGAAGGGGTCAAATTCGAGAGATTCAAGCCCGGTCGTGACGCCGGAGTAGATGGGCGCTATTTTAGACCCGAAGGGGATGAATGGATCCTCCAGTGTAAGCATTGGATTTCGACCCCATTAGAAAAACTCGTTAAATCAATTGCTGATTCTGAAATTTTAAAAGTTCGGAAGTTGTCGCCAGGTAGATATATTTTAGCTTTGTCTCACTCGCTATCACGTAATGATAAAAATATTCTGCTGCAGAAGCTTTCTCCGTTTGTTTTGTCTCCCGCAGATATACTGGGACGGGAGGATTTGAGTGACCTATTAGCGAAACATCCAGATGTTGAAAGACGGCACTATAAGCTCTGGATTGCTAGCTCGAATGTCCTTGCATATATGCTTAATAAACCAATTTATGACCGGAGCCATTTTGAGCTTGGCGAGCTAATCGAGGAGTCAAAGCAATACGTGGCTACAGCGAATCACCTTCAAGCCATTGAAAAGCTTGAGTCTACGAGTATTGTAATAATCACAGGTCCAGCTGGAATTGGTAAGACTACATTGGCTGGGCAGCTAATTTTGCAGTATGTAGCAGACGGCTTTGATTTATCGGTGATTTCTGATGATATTAGGGAGGCTGAAGGAGTCTATGACCCTGATTCAAAGCAAATTTTCTATTTTGATGATTTTTTGGGTCGTAATTATCTGGAAGCGCTTTCAGGTCATGAGGGCGCCAAGATTGTGGGTTTTATTAGGCGCATAGTCAAAAATCCCAAAAAAAGGTTTGTGTTGACATCTCGAACGACCATTCTCAATCAAGGAAAGATTTTAAACGACGTCTTTCATAATTCTAATATAAATCGGAACGAGTTCGAAATTACACTTGAATCTTTGTCACAGTTCGACAAGGCCAAAATTCTTTATAACCATATCTGGCATTCCAAACTGGATTGTGAATACGTCGAGCAGTTGTACTCGCATAGGCGTTATAGAGCAATTATTGATCATAAAAATTTTAACCCGCGTTTAATTCGATTTGTTACCGATACGCAGCGATTGGAAAGTGTCCCATCAGAGTCTTACTGGTCTCATATAACTGACTTACTGAATGATCCGTCCCTAGTCTGGGGGCATCCTTTCGAAGCGCAACTAGATGACTGTGGCCGTGCCTTGGTAATACTGGTCGCTATGAACGGGCGACTGATTAAGGAGCCTGAGCTGTCAGAGGCATTTTCTCGGTATCTAGAATATCCAGGTGCAGCCGGACTTACTGGGAAAAAAGATTTTCTACTAAACCTCCGCCACCTATCGGGCTCGATGCTCACGAGATTCGTAGTAGGCGAAAATCATCCTTTTGTTCGGCTATTTAACCCGTCTCTAGGTGACTTCGTACTCAACAGATATGCCAATAACACCCCGACTTTGCGGCAGTGCTTTGGTAGTCTGAAGACACTTTCTTCATTGAAGACCTTGAAAGACATGACGGACAATAAGATGATCAAATCCAGCGTGGCTGCTGAGGTTATAGATCATATTTTCGCATCCATTTCAGATATTAACTTTCTTGGATCTAGCGCAGAGTTTGTAGCTCAATTGTGTATTACACGATCTGAACTTGGTGAGAAATTTAGCTTATCAAACCAAGGCCTCTCAAAAGCTATTGATTTTATCGGCGGTGAGGAATGTGGAGGATTTTTTTTGGCGTCAGCACGAGTGCTTTTATGGGCGCTGCGCAATGGTGGCATTGATAAAAGAGCTGTTGAGGCGTTCTTGTCAGGGGCGTTCTCTATTGGTCCGAGCTATGACGAATTACTGATTTTAGGTCAGCTAGTCAAATGCTTTGATATTGTGGTTAATCAAGCACTTTATGACGCATACGATCAAACGGTCACGGATTATTTAATCACTTCGGTTGAAGATGAGTTTCCAGAGGCAGAAGTATTTTCTGATGGGGGCTCGCAAACGTCAGCGCGCAGGAAGTTTATAGAGCTAATGGATGAAAAGGCTTCTGAATTGGGAGCTAATGATTCATATAGTGTGGCTGACAGTGTAGCTAATTTAGTCAATGTGGACAGATTTTACGATAAGTATTTTTATGAGACGGACCATGAACCAAGCTATACACCCTATAGAGAGAGCATGACTTGGCGCGAGCGGTCTTTTATTGCGATCGATCCAATTGACGATTTATTTTCGCGCGAGTAAACGAACTTCAGCCTGAGTGCATGTCGCGTATGAATCTCCTGCTGAATTCTGATATCCGGAAGAATTTCCGGGGCCAGTGCGACAAGACTTCTGGTTGGATTTGTACGTCGCCAGCTAATTGTCTGTGGGGGCTACCGTTACTGATGAACGGCAGCCTCTCAAATCAGAGCTGTCTCTAGCATTACCTTGTAAATTTTCTCTTTGTGACTTTCGAACTGGTACTGTCTTTGCGCAGCATAACCTTGATACACATAAGGTATCTGGGATCTCGAATACTGTATGAGCCAGATCGGTCATTTTTTGATATAAGCGGGCTTCCCCCGGACGCGAGTTCCGAAAGAATGTTACCAATTCCCATATTGTTTGCAACTGTGCTTGGGAATTCCGTCCTAACTATCCTATCAATATCATTTAAATCAAACTGATGTCCACTCGCCTGCGCAATGCAGTAAATGACTTGGTTTCTTCTGGCGACTGTCGTATCTCGGCTATTCAGATGCCCTTCAATTACGGAATAGCATTGGCGCAGCCCGGTAACCAACCAATCCTCGTCGGCAATATCAAGAAGCTCTGGAGAATAACGCCATTGATTATCTTCGATGGCGTGTGCAAGAGCCTCACAATACTCATGTACACGTTGCGCAATTCCGAGAGTAATAGACCAGATATGATTTGAGACCTCTACAAATTCTGGACCTGTCATAGAGACTTCAAGCTGCGCGAAACCTTTTCGCAGTATCTGTTGAACCTGCCCAGAATCCAGTCCGTCTACTTTTCTTATCTCAGATATTCGGTTGGCGACAGATTCTGAGTTTTTTGTTTCACGAAAATACTGGAGCACACCGTTAGGCACTCCCACAATAAGGAAATTGATATTGCATTCGGCATACCGGCTATCATCCAATAGAATGATGAGATCCGCCAGCTCCGACATTAATTCATCGTTGTTAAAAATTGATTCCAAGTTATCCAAGACAATTATTTTTTTCTGTGCTCGGCCACTTGCTCCGCTGTCGGCAAAAAGCTTGAATGCTCGAAGCAATGGTTCTTCTTGAGTCACATCATACATGCCTGTATGTTTCAATCCGCCTTTTGCGATATATGCACTCAACTCAGCCATTTTTTCTTCGTTGAATTTCATCTTGATCGCAGTGCCTGGTTCAATTATGCAGCTACATATCTCTGCAGTGAGTGACTTCAAGCGTGATGCGTTAGCGCAATTAACTGCTATGTATGGAAAATTACTCTCAGTCAAAGCTCTCTTAAACAGCCACGTCTTACCATTACCACTTTCCCCAAATAGCAAGGTGTGAGTATGCCGGGAAAACGAACGGGCTAGATCCTTTTCCAGCCTAGGTCGAGGCACGTACATTTCTGGGTTGAGTTCTCTGCTACGAGGGGTAAACACCTCACTAATCGCTTTCCTGCTCATCAACCTTCCTATATTGGCATCGTAGTGGCGTTTTGAAGTCTACCTGATCGTGGCTTGAAACAGCATAGATCTAAGACGGTACGAGCAGTCGTTTTTTGCCGGGTAGCAGAGCAAGGTGATCGTCCGCTATTGGCTGTGGATTCAACCGGTCGATGCAACAGATTGGCTAAATCGTTCTGTCGGTGTTTCGTAGTCTAGCGTTTTCCGAGGGCGGCTATTTAGTTGCCTTGCCACTTCATTGAGTGTGGCTTGCGAGTGCTCCGCAAGGTCGGTTCCTTTCGGGAAGTACTGCCTTAGCAACCCATTGGTGTTCTCATTTGATCCTCGTTGCCAAGGACGATGAGGATCGCAGAAGTAGACCTTGATGTCGGTAGCCACCGTAAAGCGTTTATGGTCAGCCATCTCTTTGCCGCGATCCCAGGTCAGCGATTTGTAGAGTTCTTGGGGTAAGTTACGGGCGTTTTCGATAAGGGCGCTGATTACCGTCTCGCTATCCTTTCCGTCCAATTTCACCAGCATTACATAGCGGGTATGTCGCTCAACAAGAGTGGCAATTTGGCTGTTCCTGCTACCGCACAGCAGGTCGCCTTCCCAGTGACCTGGCACCGCCCGATCCTTAGCCGCGGCCGGGCGTTCGCGGATCGATACCGCGTCAGTAATTCGACCGTGATTTTCTTTCTTCTGCGTGTGATGGCGCGAGCGACGCATGGCCCGCGTGCGCCGTAAATGCTCAAGCAACTCCTTCTTCAGAGCCCCGCGAGCCTGTATGAAGAGCGTGCGATAGATCGTCTCGTGTGACACCTGATAGCTCGTATCGTCCGGGTACGTACGCTTCAACCAACCGGCAATTTGTTCCGGTGACCACTGCAATTGAAGCTTGTCTGCAACAATTTGCGCCACCGTTCGGTTCTCAACAAGTTTGCAGACCTTGGGTCGATGGGCGCGATCCCAGGCAGCCTGATCAGCTTGATTAGCCCGGTAGCATCCTTGGCCACCGTTACGTCTGATCTCACGACTGATCGTAGAGGCTGCTCGCCCTAGCAGCGCGGCCATGGAACGGATCGAGTTACCTGCCACCACTGCACGCGAAATCTCTTCGCGTTCAGCCAACGTCAGCGCCAATCTTGACCGGCGGCGTACAGCGGGTCTGATACCGCCTGTTTCCGCCAAAATGCGCTGTATCGATGAATGGTTTCGATCAAATAGTTGGGCGATGTGCTGGAGAGAGTCGCCTTTCTGCCAGTGATCCCACATCAGCTTTTTCTGGCTTTCGGTGTAATAGATTCGCGGTCTCTGCTTCATCTGCAACACTCCTTCTGCTTACACAGAATTTAGTTGTGTTGCGTCGACCGGTTGAATCCACAGCCGATAGCGGACGATTTACTACCTACAGTTGATCGTCCACAATTGGTCCAAGCGAGTCGTGTAGCTCTGACTCATCATTTCACGCCGCATGGCCCACGCTGGGCTACTAGGGACACTCGCCGCTCGCAGCGTCCCCCTTCCCCACCGTTCGTTGATCTGATCCAGTACGGCCATCACCCTGGTAGATTCGGTCGGTTGAGAAGCCGCAAACAGATCATCCGTGTATTCGCCTGGCTGACACAGGCTCATCAGCAATACCTCCGCCTTGCTGTATTTGAAACCAGGGCGATATACCCGATCCACCGCATCGACTGCGGCCCTGGTCAGTAGCCGGACATCATCCGTGGGGTAAGGCATATCGATCACCACACCATTGGCATACTTCGCCTCTTCAGGATTGAACATACCGGTGCGGATGCTCACGCGCACTTTCTTGCACAGCGAGTTTTGCGCCCTGAGCTTTTCTGAGGCTCGCATCATGTACGTGGCCACCGCCTCCTTGATCGGTGCCAGCTCCGTCAGCCGGGTGCCGAACATTCGACTGCAGCAGATCTCCTGCTTCGGAGGTTCGGGCTCGTCGAGTTCCAGACAGGGAGTGCCGGCCAGTTCTCGCGCCGTCTTTTCGATCACCACACTGAAGTTTTTGCGTAGCGTCCAAGGATCAGCTTTTGCCAGATCCATCGCACTCTTGATTCCCATAGTATCCAGGTGCGCTTTCATTCGACGCCCTATACCCCACACCTCTGAAACGTCTGTGTTGCGCAGCACCCAATCACGCTTAGTTGGGTCGCAAATATTGACGACACCGCCCGTCTGCGCCTGAAGGCGTTTGGCCGTATGGTTGGCCAGCTTGGCCAGCGTTTTGGTGTGAGCAATACCAACCCCGACTGGAATGCCAGCGCAACTCAGCACCCGACTCCGAATTTTTCGACCGAGGCCGTCCAAATCATTGATGCCAGTGAGTTCGACGAAGGCTTCATCGATGCTATAGACCTCAACGGCCGGCACCATCGTCTCAATCAGCGTCATGACGCGTTCACTCATGTCACCGTAAAGCGCGTAGTTCGAGGAGAACGGGACGATGCCGTGCTGCTTAAGCTTGTGTTTGATCTGGAAGTACGGCTCGCCCATCTTCACGTAAGGCTTGGCGTCGTAGCTGCGAGCGATGACGCAGCCGTCATTATTCGATAAGACAACGATGGGGACCTTTGCCAGGTCAGGACGAAACACTCGCTCGCAGCTGGCGTAGAAACTGTTGCAATCGATCAGGCCAAACACCGGCACCCGCTTAGACATGACTGCGCACGCTGCCAATGATCACGCCCCAGATCGCAAGCTCGTCGCCTTCCAGCACGTAGCGCGGTGGATACTTGGGATTTTCGGACAGAAGGATCACCTCTTTTCCACGGATGCACAGCCGCTTGCAAAGCGGATCATTGTTAAGCAGCGCTACAACAATATGCCCGTGCGCCGGCTCCAGTGAACGATCCACTACCGCCAAATCGCCGTCAAAGATCCCTGCCCCCTGCATGCTCTCTCCGGCAATTTTCACCAAGTAAACATGCGGGGCACGAATATTGAGCACTTCGTCGAGCGAGATGTGGGTTTCGATGTGATCCGCTGCCGGCGAAGGAAAACCTGCCGGCACCCGAAAAAGACAAAGAGGTAATTTCCGACCGGCCACAGCAATAGGGCCTAGGATTGAAAAGCTCATGACGCACGACTTCCGATACTGTACGAATATACAGTTAACGTTCAGAACGGCTCTTGGTCAATTTCTGTAGGAAATATCGGATAAACGGGAGGGCGGGGACTAAAGAAATGACAACCAGCATCCGTCAGAACAACCCACCCAACACTACCGGCTCCCAGTTCATGATTACCAGCTCGCCACTGACTTCAGCCTTCCCCTGCCGCTGATTCGCTGTGGTGTAGCGGATGTCGAGAGTCTCAAAGTGGAAGTCTTCGAACACACGGCGGATATCCGGATGGTCGTTGATGCTGACCATCACTTTGCCCTTGCAACGGCGCATGAAGTCGGCCATCCGTTCGTAGTTCTCGAACGGAAAGTCCACGCCGTAGCCGGCGGTCTGCCAGTAAGGCGGATCCATATAGTGGAAGGTATGGGCACGGTCGTAGCGTTCCGCGCATTCAAGCCAAGGGAGGTTTTCGACGTAGGTGCCGGACAGGCGCTGCCATGCGGCCGAGAGGTTTTCCTCGATGCACAGCAGGTTGATGGCCGGTGCGGTGGTCGCCGTACCGAACGTCTGCCCCGAGACCTTGCCGGCGAAGGCGTGGTGCTGCAGGTAGAAGAATCGGGCGGCGCGCTGGATGTCGGTGAGGGTTTCGGGGCGGGTCATTTTCTGCCATTCGAACACTTGCCGCGAGCTGAGCGCCCATTTGAACTGGCGTACGAACTCTTCGAGGTGGTTCTGCACGACGCGGTATAGCGTGACCAGGTCGCCGTTGATGTCGTTCAGGACTTCGACGGGCGATGGTTGAGGCTTCATGAAGTAAAGCGCGGCACCGCCGGCAAAGACTTCGACGTAGCATTCGTGAGGCGGAAAAAGCGGTAGGAGGCGGTCGGCCAGGCGGCGTTTTCCGCCCATCCAAGGGATGATAGGTGTAGACATAAAAAGCAAGACCTTTACTGTATGGATAAACAGGTGCTAGGCTCGCCGCGCTTTGTGCACGGAGCAAGAGCCTTGGCTGGACTTGCAGGGACCATCTGCAGGGACGGCGGTCGATCCGGATGTTGACGCATCCGGACCGACCGCTCTTTTTCACTTCGGTGTTGAGACTTCTGTGGCGTATGCCTGACAGGCCGCGAGGGCAATCAGCCCTCGGTCGCCGTCGTTGGTGACGCCGATAATTCGTTGAGCATGCGCTGTGTCAAGTTCGGCTCTTGTGGGGCCATGAACCACGCTGCCGGTGGCGGTGGAGGTTGGCACCGATCCGTTGCCGGCATCGGTGGTGGCGTCGAGTAGGACTGACAGGCGCAGATCAGCAGTGGCAAGACGGTCACGCAGGCGATCTTGATTACGTTGGACATCGGTCAAGGCTCGGTAATGGGTTTGTTCACTGGTATCCAGGCGCTGCTCGAGCGCGAGGCGTTTGTCTTGTTCGGCGCGCTGCTGCGCGGCGGAGGCCAGGGCCAGTTGATTGAGTGTTGCGGTGTGGAGGCGAGCCTGCTCGGCGAGCTGTTTGCCGTAGCGCCAATCCTGCACTTGCCAGGCGATGGCAGCGGATCCGCCGACCAGCGTGGCCAGCAGCGCCGCGTTGACCAACAACCGATACGGCGCCGGGATCATTTCGCCGAGGCGCATAGCACCGCCCTCGCCCGCTCCCATAGCTGAAGTCGATCCGGCAGGCCATTCAAGCCGCCGTTGATCTTGCGGGTGATCGCTTCGAACTCGTGTCGGTCCGCCAGAGCGTTCAGCTCACGAACCCACCAGAACCACGCGGCCGACTCAGCGGCCCACTGCGGCAGCTCCAGCAGCTCAGGCGTGCGCAACAAACGCTCGTCGCCGAACAGCGCCAAGCTGCAGCGCAGGTAGTTGTTGTGACCGGTGATCTGTATCAGCCCGCGACCACGGTAGCGCTGGCCATCGCCGTCGGCCTCGGGCGTGTTGCCCAGCCGTGCGGCCAGAGTCCCGGTGTCATACTTGCTCAGGTACTGATCGCCGCCCAGCTCGCGCACGTAATTCAGCTCGCCGGACTCGTGCCCAACCTGGGCGAGAAACGCAGCTTGGCGTTGCGGTGTGTTGATCTGCCGGCGGATCATCGCGGTATTGAGCGCAGAAACAAAAACGCCCGCTTGGCGGCGGGCGTTGGGCATGATGCGTTGTAGCTGTTGCTCTGTGATTGGCATGGAGTTCTCCTGGGTTATGGGAATGCAGCGCTACTGCTTGATCTGAACAACCTTCAGATCCTTCGCCGGCTTTTTCTTTTTGCCTTTGGCTTTCGCCTTGCCCTTCTTGCCGCCGTTGCACTCGACCGTCGTGCTCCAGCCGGCCTGGGTGAATACCTGCTCCACGGAGTCGACCAGGTACTCGCCGTCGAGCCCGACCTTAAAGCCCTGGGCGTTGATCGATCGTTCGGCAAACAGGTCAGTGCGCCCTGCCATCTCCAGCCGGACGCCGGCCGTGGATCGATTGAATGCAGTGAGGCGGGCTTGGGCAGCAGCTTCGGCGGCTGATTTGTTCGGGTAGATGTGCCGGTCGGTGTGCACCGGCGGCAAGCCGTCTGGTGATTCGTCGTTGTCGAGAGTGACCACGGCGAGCTTGCCGGTCTTCTTGTCCTGGTGCTTGGCCGACACGGCTTTGTGGGTGTTGCGGTCACCAAGCCTGAACTGAAAGCGGCTGACGTCCCGACGATGGATAGTCACTGTTCCCAGCGCTTTGCCCGATGCGCTCTCCCCGCCCTGACGTGGCATCACCAACAGCTTGCCGTCGGCCACCTTGGCCGTGCAGTCGTACTGCTTGGCCAGACGCGTGATGAAATTGAAGTCCGATTCGTTGAGCTGATCGGCGCGGGGCACCTTGGTCTGCACTGGGCAGACCGCCTGCCATCCGTTGCGAGCGGCGACGTCGGCGACGATCCGCGACAACGGCACGTTTTCCCAACTGCCGCTGCGAGTTGTCTTGCCGCTGCCACGCATGTCGCTGGCCTTGCCGGTGATCACCAATGTGTCCGGCGGGCCGGACAGCTCGATCTCATCAACGACGTAGCGGCCGATGCGGGTCAGTCTGGTTTCTGCGTAGCCCAGGTAGATCTCGATGCTGGCCCCACGCGAGGGCAGAACCACCGCACCGTCGCGGTCATCAATACGCAGTTCGAACTCGTCGGACTCCATGCCGGGTTTATCTGTGGTTTTCAGCTGCAGGAGGCGGTCATTGATCCGCTGGGTGATATCGGCGCCATCGGCCACGACGCGAAAGATGGGGGTCATTGTTTCGTCCAATAAAAAGCCCGCACAAGGCGGGCTCAGTGGTTTCTACTTTCTGCTGGTCAGTCGATCTTGACGATGGTCAGGCTGTCCTCTCCCACAGCAATAACGCTGTGGCAGACGGGGCAGGCAAACACGTCGCTCTTAGGATCAACCGGTAGCGATTTGGTGCATGCCGGGCAGCTCCCGACAAGCTGGGTTTCTCGAAAACCGAAGGTCTTGAATAACACTGCGCCCATGACCCCGATAGCGAGGAGCCACCCGAGTACAGGAATGAAGGCCAGGAAGATCGCACCGATGGTACCGAAGATGATCCAGTTCAGCCTGTAGTTGAGCTCCCCCCAAATGCTGCGTTTTACTTTCCTTAACTCTGTTGATCTTTCCATGAGGAGCGCCTTAGTCATTCGCAAAAATGACAAGCTTATCGGCGCCCGACGGGCAGGGCAAACCCTGCTAAATCGAGCTCGACATTGCACTCAACCCCACAACATCACCTCACTGTCGTCGGGCGCCGGCAGATCAGGCAGCTCAATCACGATGCCGGCGCGGTACGGTTGCGGCTCATCGGCCAGGCCCTGATTAGCATCCAGCACCGCCTCGATCGTTCCGTTCAGATGCCCGTAAGCGTGGTAACACAGGGTGTCGAGTAGATCCCCGTCAGACGTTCTGCAGGTCATCGCCATAACGAACAAACTCCAAAGTAAACGCCTGCTTGCGCGGGATACCGCCCTGCAGCAGCGCGTTCTGTTCTTCATCGACACTCTTCAGACACCAGGTGCCGAGCACATCACCATAGCCGGTGGTCAGCGTCAGCGGTAGCTGCTGCGCGCCGAGGCTGCGCAGAGTGTCCAGTTGCTTGATGCCACCTTTGAAGCCCGGAAAGATCGCGCCCTTGAGCGTGATCTTTTCTTCACCGATGCCCACCGCTTGCTGCGCCGGTCGCCGGGTCAGGCGTTCCTGCGAAGCCCAGCGGTATTCGGTCGAGCGCCGCAGCTCATCGAAGGCGGCGGTGTCCAGATTGAAGTAATACGGCACCGCCTTCGGATCCAGCGGCTGCACGATCAGCAGGTGCGGAAACGGCTTCACCGCTTCCGGTACCGGCGTCGCGTTCCCGGCCAGCGATCCGGTAGGCAGGATGTTCCCCAGCGACGGGCTGATCTTGCCCGCGATCTTGTTGATCGCGGTCGACGCCCGGGCAGCCTGCTCCTTCAGTTGGCCCATGCGCTCATCAATCTCTGATACAGCTCGCGCAGCCTTGTTGTAGGTGGCCACCACCTGACCGACCTTGGCCTGGGCAGCATTCACCCCGCGCATCACACGCTGCAGCTTTTCCCCGATTGCCGGACCGACAAATGGAATGCCTTCCAGCTCCGAGGCGGCGCCGCTGATCTCGCTAATCGCACCGTTGACCGGTCCCATCATCCCATCGAGGCTACGCCGCCCGGCCTCCCCCGCTGCTGCCAGTTGCTTGAGTCCTGACTGCAGTTGCTCCATGTAGGCCATCAGTCCTCCTTACACATGCGGTTCATCGTAGAGTTTGCGGTTCTGCAGCTGCTGCGTGGCCTGCTGCATTTGTTGCGCGATGAAGGGCTGCAGCTCCCGCGCCATCTGTGCCGGATCCTTGGCATCGCCTTGCACGGTGATGTGCAGCGGCGCCGAGATCTCGACCCGTTGTTCCATCTTCGGCGCCTCAGATCTGGCGACAGGCGTTGGTGCGGCCAACAGGGCCGGTGGAACGGGGGCAGCGGCGGGAGCCGCCAACGACCGGGCCACATCGCCCATCGCTGCAGGAGCCAATGGACCAGACGCGGGCTTGGGCTCGAATGACTTTGCAATGTCGCCCATCACCGGCGGCAGGTTTTTTCCGGCGTTGGCCATCATCAATGGCCCGGCGTCCGGCACTCGCTTCAGCGACTCGTCGGTGCCGAACAGTTTTTTGCCTAGAATCCCGCCGGCCAGATCGCCACCCATATAACCGATATAACCTCCAATCGCGCCGCCAACGATGTTGCCAATGATCGGCACCGCGGTGCCGATGGCAGCGCCGGCGGCCGCACCGGCCAAAGTGCCCGCCAGGCTGCCGGCCGCTTGTCCGTAGCCTTCGGCCTTTTCGTCCTGAGTCTCGGCATTCTGGTAGGTGTCGTAGGCCTTGAAACCGGCGTCGATGGCCGCGAAGATCACCGGACCTTTCATGCCTTCGGTGATTTGGCCACCGCGCCCACCACCTCTACTGCCGCCCCCCTTACCGCCTTTGCCCTTCTTGCCCTCCCCGCCGTTCATATCGCCGGCATCCAGCCCACCTCCAGCGCCTGGCAGGTTGGTGACGATCACCTTTTGCGGGATATTCGGGTTGCCCATCAAGGTGCCACGCCCGAGGTTCATCAAGCCCTTGCCAACCTTGAACGCGCTGACAGCGCCCTTCAGCGCAACCAGTCCAGCCACGGCCGTACCAATGCCTAGCGTGACCCGGGGAAACTCATCGGCAAAAACCGACAGCTTGCGGCTGACGTTGTTGATGCCGTCAGCCACGGCGTCGGTGACCGGTCGGATCGCATCGCCGATGCTGCGCATGGCGTCGTCCATGGACTGGGCCATCTCGGACCACTTTTGCGCTGACGTCTGTCGACGTTCGGCAAGGTTCTTGTCGAGGATCCCGGTGGCCCCGGCCGAGTCTTTTTTCAACTGGTTGTACAGATCCTTGTTCTGCATGTACGCGGTCAGGGCTGCTTTGACCTGCATGTCGGCGAACAGGTCACCGGTACGCAAAGCCTCTTCCAGCGACTTCATCATGGCCTTGGCCTTTTCGGGATCGGCCTCTTTGCTGATCGCTGCCGTGGCCTTGGCCATTTCGGCGGCACGCTTTGGATCGGTGGCCTGGATGTATTTCTGGGCTAGGGCAAAACTGGATTCCAGTGTCGACATGCCGTTTTGCAAACCGGTCTGCATCGAGCCCTTGTAGTCGATACCGGCCTTTTTGTAAGCGTCGACCGTCTCGCCGGAACCGATTTTTTCCATCCAGTTTTTGAGATTGTTCGCGGCCTCGTCCGAACCGCCGGCCGTCTTCATCTGCACCTGAAGCATGGCGCCCAGCTGCGTCACCGAATCCATTCCGGTGATGCCCAGCTTGCCCATGCCGGCCAGCAGCTCGGGGAACCACTTGGCCATGTCGACCGCTTCGAAGCTGCCTGCCTGACCCTGATAGGCGATTGCTTCCAACGCCTTTTCCATTACTTTGGGGTCAGTGATCTTGGCGTTCTGCCCCAAGGCGTTGATCATCTTGGCCGTTTCGGTGCCTTCCGATCCTTGGCCGATGGCAAACTTGGCCGCCGTCGGGGCGTAGGCCAACGCCTTGTCCAGCTCCATGCCGGCACCGACCAGGGCGTTGATCACTTCGGCCACCTGATTGCGGGCCATGCCGGTATCGCGCGACGTCTCGATCACCGTCTTGGACAACTGCGCCTCTTCCGGTGAGTTGGCAATGTTGGCTTTGATCGCGATGTCGCGAATGATCGCGCCGTAGTCGGCACTAACCTTGGTCGGGATGGCTGCTGCAGCGGTCAGCGCACCAGCCTGGCCGAGGGTGCTTTTCAGACCCGAGCGGCCCTCCTCGATCTGCCGATGCCCGAGCGCCTTGAGTTCGGCACCGGCGGCCACACGCCCCATCGTGGCGTAGGCCTTGCTTAGTCGACCGACCTCGACGCCCTGTTTCTTGAGCAGATCGAGGTTCTTTTCGTACTTGGCCAGCAGCTTGTCTGCGCCTGCGGCACCGGTCATGTGCGCCTTGCGCCATTCATCACGCAAACGCATGGTGTCGCCGATGGTGTTCTGCAGGACTCGGGCCTTGCTACCGACCGAATCCAGATGTTTGATTTTGCTTTCGACGTCCTTGAACGCTTTGCCTACCGTCGGATCGACGGCGCCGCCAATGACAAAGCCAAGCGCGAGGTTCTTCGCCATGAACGTGCCTTATGCGTCGGAACGTGTTGAGCGGTGGCTCAGTCAGAAAGCCACCACACCAGTTCGTTGAAGGGCATGGCCGTGATCTCAGCCGCCGAGAACCCGGTCTCTTTGGCCATGCGTTTGGCCAGGAGCTTCAACGTCGAGCCGTCGCATTTACTCGTCCGTGACCAGGCGAAAATAACCGGCCTGCAGGCGCAGGTAGTCGACCATCTTCAGTCCCATCAGATCCGCTTCGGGGGTCTGGGTCAGCGAAGCAAACAATGACATTTCGCGCTGCTCGGCATCGCCGTTGGACGCCGCCTGCGCCGCCCGAACATCCCGCACGCAGGGCGCGCGCATCATCAGCGTGTCGACGGTCACACCGGACAATTCGGTCGGGTATTTGAGGCTGATGCGAAAGCCATCGTCGGACAGTTGCAGCCATTTAGGCAGGGGCGTTTCAGTGGTCGATTGCATGTCTTGCTTCATGGTCTGTATTCCTTAAAGGCCCAGGGCCGAACGTTCTTCTGCGAGCTGGTCGACGCCGTCGATCACCAGCACCATGCCGACCATGTCGATCTCGTAGATCAGCCGGCCCCCGACTTCCAGCTTGTAGTAGGTCAAGGCCATGCTGTGTTTGGTCTCGGCTTTTTCGCCGGCCTTCCAGTCGCCCATGTCGACCTCTTTCAGACCGCCGCGCATGGTCACGATGACCGAGGTGACCTTGCCTTGGAGGCCCTTAAATGTGCCGCGAAACACGGCATTGCAGGCCGTGCGGTCGGACAGCCCGAACCACTTCAACGCCTCACGACGCACGCCGTTGGTGGTGAATCCGGATTCGAGCTTTTCCACACCGACCGGGATCTCGATCTCGCCGGCCATCCCGCCGCCCCGGTAGGTTTCGGTTTTCAGCACGACCTTGGGTAAGGTCAGGCTTGGCACATCGCCGGAGAAACTGACGCCGTCGATGAACGCCGCGCAATTGGACAAAACTTCAGGTTTCATCAGGGGGCCTCCTTAGGCCGATTCGAGGACTTCGGTCATCCATTGGTTGGTGACTTCGAAGAGGAAATTCGGGTTTTCGGCCGGCGGCACGTCGGTGAAGCGGATCCGCCAGAACACCTTGCCCTGCTCGATCTGGCTGGCCGTGTTCAGCTCTTCATCGGCGAACACTTCGAAGTTGATCACCGCGCCCTGATTCTTCAGGTCGCGCATAAAGGCTTCCAGGCCGTCGGTAACGTCCTTGACGTAGGTCTTGGTGATCGAACGGTCGACCGCCCATTTATGCCCGGCCTGCACTGCGTCCATGAGGATGAACAGCGTGCGTACGCGGGTGACGAACGCCCATTTCGGATCGCTCGACAACGTGCGGTTGCCCCACAGCCGGTAGCCGTCGTCGCGGATGATCGTGGTGATATTGGCGTTATTAAGCAGGTTGGCCCGACAGGTCTCATCGCCGTCCAGGTACTCGACAGCGCGGGTGGTGCCAGTGATGCCGGTGAACTCCTTGTTCGACGGCGAAGCCCAGAATCCGTAGGTCGCATCCGTCCAGGCGAACAGGCCGGCGGTCCATGCCGATCCTGGCGCATCGACGGTCTTGCTGGCATCGGTGTCCCAGAACTGCACACCAGGGTCGACCATAAACAGGTTGCGGCTGCCAAAGTTATCGGCGTAGGCCATCGCGGCCTCATCGGTGGTGCATGGCCCGTCGATGATGCCGATGGCCCGCAGTTTTTGCGCGAGGGCGTCCATTGCCGTCGCCACAGCCTGTGTCGCTGAATGTCCTGGTGCGATCAGCAATCGCGGCTGGGCGTTGAACAGGCTCTTGCCATCGAGCAGCGCCTGCAGGCCAGTACGCTGTCCGGAGGCCAAGACGCCGCCGATGATCGCCGAGGTTTGCAGCGCCGGGTCGTCCATCTTCGGCACACCAATGGCGACGATTACCGCCTTGGCCTTGGTGTAGATCGCCTGGCAAGCCTTGGTGATCGCTGAGCCCGCGCCGAATGCGGCGATGGCTTCGCGCTCGGTGGTGATCAGTTTGAGCTCACCAGCCTTGGCGGTACCGCCGCCGACCAGTCCAGGAGTGAAGGTGTCGCACAAACCAATGATCGACGAGGACGGCAGCGAGATGGTGCGTGCGCCGGTATCGACCGAAGTGGTCGTGACGCCGTGATAAAAGCTCATAGAGGTCAATCTCCAGAAACGAAAAAGCCCCGCAAAAGCGAGGCTGTGAAGGTGTACGTGAGGCGGATACCAGAAAAGAAAAACGCCCCGTCAGTGCGGAGCGATTATTGGGCTTGGCCGGCTACCCAATCAGGCACCGCTGGGCGATTCGCCTTATCAGGGAATTTGGCGCTGGCCGGCCAATCCCGCAAGAGCTGGATGTAATCCAGAAGCTCGCCGAACTGTTCAGCCGATAATGTCGTCTCGCGCGCTCTGTCCACCTCATCGCGGTGTCGTTCACGCAGCCACAGTACCCGCTCAATCTCGGCGTCACGCCAACCTCGTTCCGCGTCGGCCAGCTCGTCGGTGGATGGATCGATCAGAATCGGCAGTCCCGACTCATCATGACCGCGCACTTTTCCCGGCGCCGGATTCCCCATCACGGAAAGTATCCGATCCAAATCGATCTGCACTGCATCGGCGGGCATGCTTTCGTGCAGGCCCTCCAGATAAGTGCAGCCCGTTGACTGACTGTAAAAACTCTTCATAAATCCCCCTTAACGCCCGATACCGATGGCACCGAAACTGAATGGCAGGATTGAGGAAAACGCGGCGAATTTCGTCAGTTGCTTGTCACCCAATGAAATGCTGCCAGGTGAAGACCCGTTAGCCCCAGTCACCCAAACGCCGTAACAGGCATTTGGAAAGCCCAGCACCCACGTCGAATAGGCTCCCTGAGTTCCCAGATTGGTCGTCCCGATCCACTGCAGGATCAATCCGCCCAGCCAGGAAGGAAAAACGATGTAACCGTTATTCGCCAAGACTGCTGAGAATCCCCAGCGGAGCTTTTTCGGTGTGACGATAGTGGCGTCATCGGCGCCCGCATCGATCAGCGCCTGCGTAGCGATCTTGGCCGTACCGAGCTTGATCTCAGTGGCCTGCGTCGCTAAGGCTGCCAGCGCCTGAATATCAATGTTTCCCTGATTGATCGGCGCGTTCCAGGCCTTGATGCACCACATCACCGCCACGTTTCGCGGGCGCATCACACCAGCGTCAGCAAAATCAGGGTATATCGACACCCCGGTATTGACTACCGACCTTTTGACGCCCGGATAGTCGCTCGCAACAAATACGTCAGCCTGCGCCGCTGCAACCGATGCCGCCACAACTTCCACCGTGGGAGTTGTGGACTGATTACTGTCGAAGGCTGTAACCGTACCTTTCTGCGATGAACCCACACCACGACCGTCATCCACACCACGCCCATGATCCCAGCCGCGCAAAAACTCGCCGCGCGAATCCGGCAAGCGGAAATTGCCGGCGCCTTCATCGCCCTTGTTGAAAGCCGTGCCAAGAAACGCCGCCAGATCGGGATAGACCGCGATGCTCTTGACGCTGCCGTCCAGCTCCAGAAAACCGGGCGCGACCTTGTCCAGCGGAAACGCGACTGTCGCACCCACCGGCAACGCCGAGGCCTGGGCAATCATCGCCTCGATCTGCGTCTTGGTGTAGGTGTCCGTGATTCCCATGCCTGCCAGCGTGGACGGGTTGTCGCCCTCCACTACAACACCTCGATCATTGACCTTGACCCGCGTGAACTGGCCCGGCGTCTTGTTCTTCGGCAACACTTCCAGAATCGCCGCTTCGACAAAGGCCCGCGTGGCCAGCACCACCGCCGGGTCAATCTTGAGCTGGATGTTGCCAGTGCTGGTGACGATGAAGTTCATGCGCACGATCTGCGTGCGGCCCGAGCCCTGTGACAGCAACGGCTTGAAGCTCGGCGCGCAGTTGGCCACCGCCACCAGATCGCCGTCCGCGTCGTACAGGCCGATCTCGCGGATCCAGCGCCCTCCCTCATCGGCCGGAATGACCTGCTCAGCAATCAGCACTGCCGGGTTAACAGGGTCGACGAACAGCCGGTTGAGCGGCTTGCGCCGCCATTCGTTAATCAGCTTGGTCTGCCCTTCAGCGGGGATGACCGGATCGATGTTGTTGGCGTCCCCGACGCCCATTTGGGTGATCAGCCAGGGAATGCCGAGCGCGTCGGCGTTCGCTTGTTTGGCCTTTCCCACAGTCGTGAGAATGGCGAAAAACTGAGAATTCGCATCAGTCATTGATAGATGTCCAGGGTGTCTATGGTGTGTTCACGTCCGACCACGCCGAAACGGCCGGTGACTTCGATGTCCCGCATAACGGGTGGGTAGACGTCGATTTCGTCGCCCTCGTAGAGGGACGCTGCAATGTTCAGGTCGCCCTGTGTTTCAAGGCTGATAGCGAGTCCGGTGAGTTGCCGGCTGACCGGTTTAGCGTCATCAATCAGGCGTTCGAGTTCGAGGTACATTTCCTCGGTGATGCCGGTGTCGAGGACACCGACCTTCAGGGCGAAGGTGCCCGGCACGCCTTCCGGCACTGTCTGCCACCACTCCAACACCTCGATCAGGTAGCCCAGTGGCTCGACTACCCGACGTAAAGCACCGATGGTGCCCTTGTGCTTGTGGATATAGAACGAGGCCTTGATCGCGGCGCGCTTGACCGGTTCCGGCCACTCCGGATCCCAGCGGTCGACAGACCAGGCCCAAGCCAGATGTGGAAGCAGATGCACCGGACAGGTGTCGGGGTTGTACAGCGCGCGCAACGGAATCAGCGTGGTCTCGGCGAAGGTCGCTTCGATACCCCGTTCCAGTGGAGTGCTGTTGAGCGGTAAAAGACTGCGCATTCAACCTCCCAGTACGACGGTGTAACCCGTGCAGTACGCGGCCTGAGCCTTCGTAGGTTTCAGATCCTGCCAATCCTTGAGCTCGACCCGGCCGACACCGGCGACATGCAACTGCGCATCGACACCGGACCGAGCCACCTCGACGCCCAGCCGGCGCCGTGGATTGATCCAGCCCTCCAACCGACGGATCGCTTCCGTGAGGGCGGCGTCGTTCTCCGGGCCGCTGCCCTTCATGTGCAGCACAGCGTCCACGCGGTAACGCAGGATCTCGGCGCCGCGCACGGTGACGCGGTCACCGACGGGCCGCACGTCATCGTCGTTCACAGCCGTCGCGACCAAAGCCAACAGCTCCGGCCCGGCCGTGCCGTCACCCTCCAGCCCCAGCACCGTGACGTCGACGCAGGCCGGCTTCGGGCTTTCCGCCGTAGCATCGGCGACCAGCGCCGAGGCGTTACGAGCATGAAGGATGTAGCTGTTGCGCGGGCCGGCTGTGGTCAGGCCTTCGTAAGCCAACTGCACCCGTTCACGCAGCGCATCGTGGGACTCCATCACCGCCGCCACGGACGGCACGGCCAACGGATCCGCTGCCTGGATCACCAGGCGCTTGAGATTGACGTTGGCGGCCAGATGATCCAGATCGGCACCGGTGGCATAGGCCAGCAACTGGGCCTTGGCCGCGTCGTTCACACGTGCCCGGTTGCCGAGCTTTATGTAGCTGCCGACCTCCAGCAACTTGGTCACCGGATCGCTCTCCAGCGAGGCCGTCCAGTTCTGACCCATGTGTCCACGGAACACCTCCAGCACTTCGCTGTAGGTGTCCTCAAAGTCCAGCGGCTCCAGCACGTCCGGTGCCGGCAGCTCCGACAGATCCACCAGGGTACTCATACCCACACCTCCAACGTGCCGCGTTCACCGAGGTATTCGCCGCTGATCTTGAAATTGATTTGACCGCCCAGGACGGAGACCACAACAACGCGCTCAAGCTTGAGTCGCGGCTCCCATCGGTTCAGCGCCCGCACCGCCTCAGCCTGCGCCGCGCTTTTCCAACCTTCGTTGATAGGCAGGTCGACCATGCGCCGGAGCTTGCTGCCGTAATCCGGACGTTCGCGGCGGCTTAGCAGCGGTGTGCCGAGGATGTCCGCAACCGACTGACGTAGATGCTCAATGCCGGAGATGGGCTGCCCGGTGTGGCGATCCATTCCGATCATCGGGTCTACTCCTTGAGCTGCTCGTATTCAGGGTGGGCCTTGAGGCATTTCAGCGCGATGTCATCGCCCGCCTCGACCGAGACCAGGCTCTTGATCACGGGAATCGTGCGACCGTCCGGAAGGATCACCGTGCGCGAGGTGTAGAGGGTGTCGCGAAAAGTGAGCGACGAGGCGGCCGAGATCGGCTGGATAACAGCGGCAGAATCCTGAGTGGTTGAATCGTCTTGAGGTTTGGCCATGATTGCTCCGGACATGAAAAAGCCCGCACTGGGCGGGCCGGATTGAAAAGATTCGCTAGTGCTTGTGGTGGTTGCTGTTGCCGGTGGTGTCCAGGATCGCGCCGTCGCTGGTGATGTCCCCGGTGACGTGCAGCGGCCCGTCGACATTGACCGGCCCTTTGATATTTACCTTCCCTTCGAGATCGATCGTTCCCGACTTAACCGTGACGGCGTTGTCGGTCACTTCGGCCAGGGTCGCCCCGACCTTGATGGTGACCGTTCCGGTGGGCAGGGTGATGCTGTAAATGCTGTCCAGCCAGTCGTAGACCAAGCGCCCACCATCCTCGAAATGCCAGACTTCGACATGTTCGCGGTTGTCCGGCGGCGCGCCGCCGTTGCCGTACAGGCCAGGAATGAACGTGCCTTGTGCCACGTCGCCGCTGGCACTGATCAGGGTGCCCTGCTCGTTCAGGCTGGGCGCCCGCCAGTGCCGCGCCTTGCCAGCGGCAACGCTGTGCCAGCGCACCCAGCCGCTGACCCACTCGCCGTCCGAGACACGGCAGGCCGGTGGTGAAGAGGTAAGGTCGACTGCGACTACATAGCAGTCCTTTACCAGGCCGGCGAGCATGCGGTCGTGCTGTGCCGCGACGTAACTGGCACTCATGGCACGTCCTCAGGACGGAATGGACCGTCGCCCGGTTCGATGTTCAGCATCAGAGTGCCCGGTGGCTGATCCGGCCAAGGCCATTCGGCGTCGCCGAGGTAGATCTGCTGTGTCCACTCCACGACCCAGACGGTGTAGCCGTCCAACTCGGGTTTGGTCCAATCCGGCATGGCCTGCACGAACTCGGCCGGTTCGACCGCCACCCCCCAGCTCTGCATACGCAGTAACGCGCCAAGATGACCGGCCAGAAACACCGCCTGGTGATGGTGATCAGGCTGAATCGGATCGGTGATCACCCGCGCCTCGAACTTGCAGGCCAAACCGGTTTCACCCGTTCCCCGGTCAAGGCCCGGCTCCATCTCGGCCAGCTCGATCAGCACCGCCGGCAGTGGTAAGCGATCCAGGTCGTTCGGCCACATGGCCACGGCCTGCAGACCCGGGAAGTGATCCTGAATACGCCGCTCAATGGCGTGATACAACTGCTCAAGACTGAACGGCTCGTCGACTTGATCGGTCACGTCATTTCCCCCTCAGGTGCTTCTGCAGCTCAAAGTTGAGTTCCTGCTGCAGGACGTGCAGCAACTGTTCGTCGGCCTTGCGGATCCAGCTTTCGAAATGTGGCCGCGCCTGCTCCAGCGAGACCTTGGCTTTCGCCAACGGAAAACGGCTACCGTGTTCGGCGATCCAACCCGAACTGGCCCCGCCTGCCCCGCTGACATCGCTGTCGGGGTAGTCACTGGCGTCGAAATGCTTGCTGGCTGTACGGATCCAGACGTCCGCGCTGTTGCCGTAGACCTTCTTGAAGAACGCACCCTGAAAGCGTCGACCGGCCACCGACACACCGGACCGACTCTGCCGAGGACGACCGATGCGGCTGGCTTCCATGGCGTTGAGGCCGAACCAGAGTTTGCCGCTGTTGGCTCCCCCGCTGACCGGGTAAGCCCGCAGGCGCTGCCGCACTGCTGCTACGGCGATACGTTCCTGACGGCCGACAGCGCGGGCGATGTGTGTGGCGAGCCAACGCAGGGTTTTGTTGATGGCTCGGCGCTGAGCAGCGGCGGCAGCCTTGGGCACCAGGGCGGCGAAATCCTGAAAGGCTTTCAGGTCTGCCGCCGAGGTCTGCAGGGAGATCATCCCGCCGCCGGCCGAGGGCTTGAAGTAGCTGCCGACACTCATGGTCGCTTCCTCAGAATCAAGGCGACCAGACCGTCACCGGTTGGCTCAAGCTGCAGCAGGTCGTAATCTCCACCACCGTCGAGCTCCGGTACGTCCACGCTTACCAGCAGCCCCTTGCTCAAACCATCGGCGTCAGCGACACGGACCTCGAAGCGCGGCTCACGAATGGCGGTGTTCATCCGACCTATCCGCGGTTGCAACCAGGGCGCCGAGAACATGCCCAGCACCGGTTCGCTGCGCCCCTCGATCCGCGCGCTGTCGCCCAGTGTTTCGAAAACAATGTCGTCGACATCGGCCATCAGCTCGCGAATGCCCATGACTACATTTCCAACAGAATCTGTGCCAACGGCCGGGTGCACATGTGCAGCGGGTTGGACTGCGCTTCACCGGCCATGCCCTTGTTGAATGGCAGGGGTTCGATTTTGCTGTAGTACGGCACGCCTTCGGTGTTAACCGTTTCCATGTAATCGGCAGGAGCAAACACCGAGATATACAGGTCCGGTACGCCCTCAGGAATCAGCAGCGCTTTGTCGTCATGTACAAAGGTCACCCCGGCGATCTTGCCGCGATAGCGTTCCCAGGTGATGCCACCGTAGTCGAAGCTTTCACGCGCATCACCACGCAACGAGGCCGCCTGCTGCGTGTTGAGATAAGTCGCCTTCACCTCCTTGAGTTTCAGCATTGCGTTCCAAAAATTCTTGCCACAAAAAGCGCGCGAACCACTGCGGGTAACGCTCCCAAGAGCGTCTTCCTGCAAATCCAGGGCGTCACCACACTTGATACGGAAGTCTTCGTCCGAGCCACCAAAGCCCATCGACAAGCTTTTGCGTTTCACACCGAAACGCTCATAAAGATCGAGCAGGACCGTTTTGCCGTCGGCGTCGTAAATCTTGCCGTTGAGTGCGCCCAGCCGCTGGAATTCATGGGTGACGTCCAGCTGGCGGCGCGCCTTGGCCAGACGTTTGTTGACCACGTCCTGCACCGACTGCAGCTCGGAGCGCGTACCGAAAGCGCGAATACCCTGGATCTCATCAGCCTTGATGGTGAAGCGTTCTGGCAGGTGCACGGTGTTGAACGGGATCAGGTTGCGCTTGCTGCCCGACACCACCAGACCTGAGGTGCCGCGCTCACCCGCGGGTACCAGAGCAAGCGTGTCGCCGTCTTTCTCGATCTGCACCGTCAGGGTGGTGATGCCTTCCTCCTGGAACAGACCAAGACTGCCAATGCGCCCGGGTACGTATTCCTGTTCATTGATGGCGGCGGTCAACGAGGACACCGAGAATGCCTCGTCGTTGAAGATTTGAATGTCAGCCATGAAGCAGTCTCCAGAAAACAAAAAACCCGCACAGGGCGGGCTGAAAATTTGAAGGTGTTCGCCTTACCGGACGATCACGTTATGGGCAGCCAGCGCTTTCTCGGCGGCCAGATCCAGACCGGTCAAATGCGCTTCGCTGACCTCTGCCAGCCGCACCACGGCGCGCCCGCGACGGACAATGTCGGACATGCTCAGCGGGCCGAAGAGAATCGCCTGCGCGTTCTCGCTGCCGTCTTCAGCGGTCGGGTTGTACGGGGCGAATTCGCCGGTGGCGGTGACCAGACCCAGGATCTGACCAGGCTCCAGCGCCGGGCCGGCGGCGACGTTGATTGCTTCGCGGGAAATGGTGCCAGCGCCCTCGGACAGCAGGAATTCGCCGGCGTGCATCGGTTCACGTTGAATGTTCATGCAGTAGCTCCAGTAAGTGAGGTTCGTTTGCCGGTCTGCGCCGCTTGGCGTGCAGACCAGATCGAGGGCTGGTCGATTTGCTTGGCCTGCACTTTCGGCGGAGGGTCATCGGCTAGCGGCAGGCTGTTGTCGATCTCGAAGCCTTTGCCGCTGCCTACCAGTTTTTCGAACAGGCGGGCACGTACCGCTGTGGCATCCAGGCCGGCTGAGACATACTCGGCACTGAACTCCGGTAACCGCGCGGCGACGCACAGGTCGTTGATGGCTTTGGCTTGGGTCAGCGCCGCCTGCACCACCGCTTCGCTTTCCAGCTTGGTGACTGCGAGCAGCGGCTCGATCAGGTTGCTGATGCCCGCTGCCGTGCAACGCTGACTGATCAGCACCGCCAGTTGCGCAGCATTGGACGCCGGCGCCGGTGGATCATCTGCAATCGGCGGCACCGGCTCCGGTATTGGCTTAGGTTCCGGTTCGGGCTCCGTGGGTTCATCGAGTTGGGCCAGCAGCTCAACTGGGACGTGTTGAAAGCGCTGCAACACGGCGCCCTGCCCCAGGCACGCTTTGACCTTGACGCCATCGCCGACCTCGTCAGCAAGTCCCAGTGCCACTGCCTCATTCGCAGTCAACCAGGTCTCGGCCGCAACCAGGCGGCGCAGTTCGGTTTCATCGATGTCAGGAGCCTTGGCCTTGTAGGCCGCGATGATGGCTTCCATGGTCTGGTCCAACACATCGGCGACCTTGCGAAAGCTCTCGGCGTCGCCGGCGGCGTAGGTCCACGGGTTGTGGATCATCAACATCGCGTTGGACGCAATGACCACACGGTGCGCCCCGCACACCGCAACGCTGGCTGCGCTAGCGGCCAGTGCATCGACCCGGCCGGTACAACGCTCGCCCAACCGCGACAACGCGTTGTGCATAGCCAGACCGTCGAACAGATCGCCGCCGACACTGTTGAAGGCGGCGACCACCGGCGACACGCCGTCGTCCATCGCCCGTAGATCCTGGACGAACTGATTGGCAGTGATGCCCCAGGTACCGATTTCGCCGTAGACGAACACTTCAATGGTGCGCTGTTCGGCTTCGCCGTTGGCCTGCATGGCGTACCAGCTTTTATCCGAGACCTGCACGCGCTCGCCAGCCTTGTTGTAAATACGCGGTCGCGCTTGTTTGCTCATGATTGCTCCTTGTCGTCGAGCGACTCGATGACGTCGAGGGTGTTGTAGTTGAGGCCCAGGCGCACGGCCCGGGCAAGATCAGCGGCGTTTTCTGCATCAACCGTTTCGGCGTCGTAGCCGGTGCGCAGCACCATCTCGCTGCGCGAGGCGAAACCGGCTTTCACTTCCATCGTGCGCGCCTGCACATCCTGCACCGGTTGGATGTAGGCCCAGCCCTGCGGTACCCAGCGGGTGCGCAGATATTCGCGTCGACGTTGGGCGTAATCCTCCAGCACCAGCGCACCGGACAGCACCGCCATGTCCATCCACGCGGCTCGGACCGGACGACACAGCTGATGCACGTAAACGCTGAACTGCAGCTGCTCCAGCCGACGGCGAAACTCGTTGAGCACAACGCGCAACGCGCGGTCGTTTATCTCGCGCATGTCGCCGGTGAGGATCTCGTAGGGTGTGCCGGTACCGGCAGCAGCGGCCATCAGTTGCTGTCGCATGAAATCCGGGTAGTTGTTACCGGCGTCCGGTGGTTTGGAGAACTCCACCTCTTCGCCCGGCCCGAGTTCCTGCATGGTGCCGGGCTCGAGCGCGACCATTGGCGTAAAGCCGTCGCGGTCGGTCATCAGCGGCTGACCGGTAACCGGGTCGCGCGGCATGGGACCGGACTCCGGCGGCGGTCGGGTGATGAAGCCTGCGAACAGGTTGGCCACCTCTTGGCGAAACAGCACAGCGTCGTCGTAGTTGTCGAGGCTGCGCAGGCGCTTGAGCACCGGCGACAAGCGCGGCACGCCCCGCAACTGCCCAGGCTCAAGTGGCTCGAAGATGTGCAGCACCTGGGTGGCGGGTACCCGCACAAGCTGGTTGTAGCCAGAATGCAATGCCGAGGGATCGCCCGGGTGCGAGCGGTACATCCAGTACGCCACGCGCTTGCCCACCGGATTGAACTCGATGCCGGCACGGATCACGTTACCGTCGCGAGTGGTTTCAAATTTGTCGTGCGGCACAAACTCCGGTACGAGCAACTGCAATTGCAGCGGTACCGCATGACCATCGTCCAGACTGCGTGGCCGCAACCGAATGAAGCATTCGCCGGAGGTTTCGACCGTGCGCGCTGCGAGCGCCTGCTGGCCGTAGAAGTCGGTGAGGTCATCGGCGTCCGATTCATCGACCCAGTCTTCCCACAGTTCCTGCAATCGCTTGCGCAACGCGTCGTCATCCGTCCTCGGCCGCGGGTTGATGCCGGTGCCGATCAGGTTACTGACGCGCTTTTCAATAACGTTGAAAGCATAAGGGTCGTTGCGCACTGCGGCCCGCGAACGTGAACGCAGATTGCGCAGAGCCGGCGTGTTGATAGTGTTCAAGCCATTGTCGGGCGCATCCCAGCCAGCAGAACGACGGCCCTCCCCGGCGCCTTCGTAACTGGCCTTGATATTCGACGGCAGCAAGAATCCGTTACGGGTCAGCGTCGGATAACGAGCCATTAAAGTCCTTTGCCTCCGTGATAAAGCCGGACCACGCGTGAACGCGGCCCGGCAGCGTTGAGCAACGAGGTGCGAATTTCTTCACGCGCCTGCAGAAGCTCGTTGATCGTGCGGTACTCGACCGTGCGGTCGCCAAAGCGAACGGTTTTTTCACCGCGCGCGATGGCCTTCTCGATCACGTCGAGGTGCTGTTGGGTAAAGGACATATCAGCGTCTCTTCAGATAACCGCTGGTAGAGCTGCGGCGTTGTGATGGCGATGCAGCAGGTCGCGCAGGTGCGACAGATGCAGCCGGTGTTGGTGGTGACAACTGGGCTTGCCGGACAGCAGCCGGCGGCGCTGTTTCGGCTGTTTGGGCTTGTTCAACGAGCTCGGCCGGGACCGGTTTGGCCGGCGCATCGTCGAATAACCCTGACTGCGCCAGCGCCTGACGCACTCGATCCCAATCGTGCTCCTGGTAACGGTTGATGCCGAGGTAATGGGCCATGGCCAAGCAGTACACGATCAGATCGAGGGCTTCGTTGCGTTCGGCTTTACCCTTGATCCACTCGATGCGCTTGTGACCGCGCACGTAACGCACGACTTTGCGTTCGGCCACGCACTGAGCGAAGAATTCGTCCGGTAAGTCGTTGGCAAAGTGCAGAGAGCCTGGCCCGTCCGGGAACGGATAGCGGTTGTAGATCCAGTCCTTGGCCGTGTCAGTCCCGACGAACCACAACTCGGCACCGTTACGTTCGGTCTGGCCTTTCCAGGTCACATCGACCAGTGATGGACGCTGCGCGATGACCGGTCTCCCGGGCTTACTCGCGCCTTTAATGGCAAAGACGTTGCGCCAGCGACGAACTCGGCAGAACTGGTAAACCTCATCGGTGTGGTGACCGCCGGAGTCGACGCCAACGGCAAGGATGCCTAAGCCAACACCGCAAGGATGCCGGTAGCGAACCTTGAGTTTTTCGTCCAGCACCGACCAGGTGCGCTCATCGGCTGGATCGCCCCAGATGACCTGGTGATCCACAATCCAGCGCTCCATGCCAACACCAAAACCCATCACCATCATTTCTAGGCGGTTGGCCTGTACGTCGACGGCGCCGGTCAGCATCAGTACACCGGCCGGCATCGTGCCGAGGGTATAGGCCTCCTGCCGCGCACGGGCCATTAGCACTTCCGCCTTGGTTTGTTCGAGCGCGCTGTCCCAGACCTTGGCCAACCGGGTGTTGTAGAACACCTGCATCAGGCTGGTATCGCCTTGAGCCTGAGCTTTTTTCGCGTCTTCAAACTCGATGGCAAGCGAGGTCCAGTCCATCCAGCCGGTCGGTGAGTACAAGGCGCTGAGATGAAATCCCACCGTCTTGCCGTCGCCGCTAGCGTGCGCACGCCACTCGCCCCGGGCGAGCATGTCGCTCTTATGGTGCTCCTCGATCAGAACGTCACAGTCCAACCCGGACGCCGCGCACTTGTAATGCACTACGCTGAAATCGTCCGAGTACAGCAGGTTTTCCCACTCCAGCACCTGCATGTGCCCACAGTGCGGACAAGGCACGTAGTAGTGGCGCTGATCGCTGGACTCGAACAGATCGGCAATCCGCGAGGCGCCTTTGATCGTCGGTGAACTGGAAAAGTAGATCTTGGCATTGCGGCCGAAGTTGGTCGCGCGCGTCTCTGCAAGCTTGATCGGATCACCTTCTTGGCCGACGTCGTTTTCCCAGCGGTCGACTTCGTCCCCGTAGATGTAGCGTGCCGACAGCTCCGACAGGTTGGCCGCAGAACCGGCGGTAGTGACGTAAAGCGAGCCACCCTCGAATTCCTTGGTGTCCATCGTGTTGCGCGCGTCTCGCGAGCGAGTGGCCGCGACCCGCTCGCGCAATACAGGAGTGGCTTGAATGGTCTTGCTAATCCGCCCCGATACCCGTTTGGACAGGCCGAGACTGGGCAGTAGCGCCAGGATGTTCGAAGGGGCCATATGGATCAGGCCGCCCATCCAGTTCAGAGCAATCTGCGTTTTCATCAACTGCGAGGCCACCATGGTAACCACGCGCCTGCAAGGATGAGCCGGCGACAGGCAGCGCATTGGCTCGCGGGCATAAGGTGTCCGTGAAGTGCGGTACTGGCCGGGCTCGGGGGCACCGGTGTCACGCGGGATCCGCATGTAATCGTCAGCCCATTCGTCGATCCAGAGATCGGGGTCGGGCCGCAGGCCACGAAAGTAATTCTCACGGTACACCTTTGCACCGTCAGAAAATTCCGTGTGCATAGGTTCAGTTCACTGTTAAGGCATGATCAAGGTCCGCTGATGAAAGCCGCTCGGCTTCCTCCAGCGTTCGACGGATTGTCGCGGTGAGGTGTTTTTCGATCTGCCAGGGATCGGTCATGGCCGCCAAGTCGTAGGACAGCTGAGGTAGCGGTCCGAACAACTGGTCGCGTAGCAATCGGCCCGCGTCGTAGGCGCCGGTCTCGACGGCCTCCCTAGACACCAGCGAACCTTGCGCTTTGCCCAGCTCGATCTCGGCCAGTTTGGCCATGTTGTGCTCCCGCAGAGCGCGGGACTTCTGATAATCGGGGTGTTTGCCGTCGCTCGGCATCAGCTGCGGCGGCGCAGCCGTGGAAGTAGGCTCCGCAAGGGGCGACAGATGGTTGTAAACGTCACGCTGAATCCGATCTTGCTGATGCCGGTCAGCGACAGCGGTCTTGCTGGGGTCGCTGGTTTTATCGAGCAGTGCCTCAGTGGCTTCCAGGTCGATCTTGCCGTTCTCGGTGAGGACCAGCCGATCTTGGCTGGCCAATTTTGAAACATAGGATTTGGCCCAACCACGCCGGGCCGCAAACTCCGTTTTGCTGATGATTGTCATGGTTAATTCTCCAGTTCACCCCACGAGTTCACCTGTTCACCTCAGTTCACTAAGCTGGTGAACCGTCCGCTAACACAGTCCCGCGGGTTTCCGACCCCGTACCCCCCGAAATTCGCCAGGGTCCCCGGCGGTTTTCGGCGCCCCAGATCGGTGCATCACCCCTGCTCGCCCCCGGCTGGCGGGACTTCGCAGACGCCCAACCGCTTGGCAGCCCAGCGTTCGTACAACCCGATGGCCACATCGGCACCGGCCATTGCCGTCAGGCAACCCAAGGCGCCCGCTGTCCAGAGCGTCATGCCAGCTGCGATCATCAGCATCATCGCCGACACCCCGCAGACAATGCAGGCCCCGGACCGAAGCGCGAGGCGGCGCAACAATGCCCAGCCCCGCGCCCCATCCTTGTCGGCCCGCCACATCTCCCCCGATACGCCGCCGACCAGGGCCAGGACGATCACTAACCAGATCGGCATCTCTGCCAGCGCTTGTTGCTCGTTTGTCATCGCCAACCCCTAAACGCAAAAACCCGGCGCAATGGCCGGGTTTGGTGGTGTGGTGCCTGCCGCTCTCTGCGGTCGCACCTATCGAAGATGACTACTTTTTACAGGTCGATTCCGGTGGCAGCAACCCCGGTTTAACGCCACCCGGCGAATATGTGGGTAACACCGGGTGAACGCCTAGCGAATGTCGGCGAATATCCCACCCCGGCATTCTGCTGTTTCGGCGGTGTCCCATCTGTCCCACCATTCGGAATCGAAGTAGGACGCCTGAGAGCGCCTAAATTCGGGGCTTCGCCCCACTGTCCTACTTTGATTTCTCCTTTCTCGTGTAAAGGAAGAGTCTTAAAGAACACGCGTGCGCGCGAAACGCGCGTATTGCTGCCCGCTACGCTTACATGGGCGGGAGGCACTTTGTAGCGGGACGGTGGGACAGCCCAACAACGACAAGGCCCGCACCTGTCCCACTGCATCAAAACGCAGCGGGACAAGACGGGCCAGTGGGACAGCAACAGCCGGACGAATGCCTGGGGTCACGCAGCAATCCCCATCATCACCCCGAAGATCTGCAGGTGTGCGTCATGCAGACGCTGGTAGTACGTATCGCGGCCGCAACCGCAGTGTGCGTAACGCGAGCGCATATCAACATCGAGCATGCAGTAATGCTCCCGCACAACCGTCACCAGCTCGGGCGCCAGATGCTTGGTCACGATCAGCTCGATGTCGAGAGAACTCTCCAGCGGCGCACGAAAGGCCCGCCGTCCACGGATCAGTTGCCCATTGCTCTCCATCATCATGGCAACCATGTTCCCCCCAGCAAGCCCCCCTTTCGAATGTTCGGAATGCAGCTCCTGCGCCCACAACCGAAGCAGCGAATCGATCTCCTTAATCAAAGCAAGGCTCCTCAATCGGTTCCCGCTTCAACGCCGAAGCACCGCCCCACCCTGCAGGTTTCTTGTAAGCCCAGGGCCGCTGACCACTCTTCACCAGCGGCGGCATCCGAACACGCCGCCATCCCAACCGATGCATGATCGCGCCGACGCGCATCTGCTCAGGCTTACCCCAATGCCCGAAGTCCAACTTCAACGCACTGCTTAGCACTTCGCTGCCGGTGGTGGTCTCGCCGATCTGCGACTCTTCCAGCCAAGTCAGAATCGGCCCTTCCCATTCGTCCACCACAAAGCGCTCGTCCTGCTCCTCGCCGAACATCGCCGCCTCATCCAGCGTCACCCACCAGAGGTCGCCTGCGTCGTAACAGAACACCGCCTCAGCCCACAGCTGATCGCGGATCGAGCGCAACAGCTCCAGATCCACCTTCGTACACGCCACCGGCCAATAACGCCGGTTACCAGTCGCGTCTTTGAGGTATTCGTCCTGGTTAGTTGTCCCCACGAACACACACTGACGCGGCACGTCCATCGTCCGACGGCCGTAACTCTCACGGTAGGTATCGGTGGACGCCGAAAAAAACTGCTTGGCCTTGGTACTCTCGGCCTTGTTGAAGCTGTCCAACTCGCCCAGCTCGACGATCCACTTGCCCCGGATCGCCTGAAAGCCGTCCTTGTCGCCGAGGGCGAACGGCGTATCCATGAACCACTCGCCACCGAGAATGCTCATCGCCGTCGACTTACCGGCGCCCTGCGCCCCCTCAAGGATCATCACCGAATCAGCCTTGCAGCCCGGCTTCATCACCCGGGCCACCGCCGACAACATCCAGCGCTTACCCACCTTGGACGAGTAATCGGTGGCCTTCACGCCCATGACATCCGTGAGCCAGCTTTCCAGGCGCGGCACGCGATCCCACTCAAGCTTGCGCAGGTACTGCCGCACCGGATGAAACGCATGGTCATGCGCAACCACACTCACCGCCTCGATCACATGCGACGCCTTGACCCGCAAGTTGTACTGCTGCGCGAGCCACTTCATCACCCGCACATCATCGATGTCCGCCCAATCGCCCGTGCCGCCGCCGTACGGCGCCGCACGCAGCTTCACGATCTTCGAACTGAACGCGCTGTAACTGATCACCCCGGCCCAACGTTCATCGTTGGCCAGGATCAACTCGACATTCTGCATGTGCGCGATCAGCGCGCCGCTTTCGCTCCGAGCCAACATGTCTTTCCAGCCACCAGCGGCCGGCGGCTTGACCACCGCCAGCACCTGACGGCGCACAGCCTCCAAACCTTCGGCAACATGCAGGTCGTTGAAGTCGGTCCACTTGATCTCCCGCTCACCGGAAAAGATCGGCGCAACCACCTGGCCACCGACGATCAGCGCCGTATTGTTGGCCTTCTCTTCACCAGGGTTCCAGGCATCACCGTTAGGCTTCGTGGTCTTCCAGTCATCGTCCCGGCAAATGATCAGCGGGCAGCCGGCGAAGCGCTCACGCATTGCCTTGCACACCACCAGCAAATTGCCGGCGTCAAATGCGATGGCCACGGTCAGCGACGTCGCCATATGCAGGCTTGCGCCCGTGGCATAGCCCTCACACACCAACACCGGCTCACCGGGATCCGGATGCGGACCGATCAGGTGAAAAGCACCCTCCTTCGACATCCCATAGGGCCAATACGTCTTGTCGCGGCCGGTGTCTTCCTGCTTGGTTGGAAAAACCACCTGCAGGCCGACAATCTCGTCACGCACGTTGCACATCGGCACCAGGAACGCACCGGTTCGCGGCGCATACCGAACACCGATACCGACGATCTGCTTACGATCCAGATAGTCGCTACGGCCCTTCTCCGGCATGCGCTTGAACATGCCCGCCGCTCGCTTGGCTGCACGACGTGCCGCACTGGCCGCAATCTCTGCAGCGCGGCGCTTGGCCTCCTCCTGTCGAGCGCGCATAACCTCACGCTCTTCCGGCGACATCCGCCCGGCCTTGACCTTGATCTTCTGCGACTCACCCGAACGCCAGTCACCAAACGCGCCGAAAATCAGCGTCTCACCCTTCTCGGTGCGATGCTCGTGGGCGATGTACCAGCCGTTCTTTTCCTTGCCCTTGTCCTGCGCCGTTTTGCACCGAGTGAGCTTACCGAATACCAATGGCTGCGCGGGCTCAAGCCCGTAATCGGCGAATTGCCCCAGTACCTCATCCAGCATGGCGAGCCCCCTTCAGTTCCTCGAGAGAAAGGCATCCCACGCATTGTGTGCAGCCGGGCGACGCTAAACGACGGGCCTCCGAGATCGGGTCATCACACGTTTCACAGTACAGAAACGAATGCGCCGCCAAAGCGGGCTTGGCGGCGTTGCGTGCAGCGAGCGCTTGATCGATACGCTCTTGCACCAGGTCATTAGCGAAGTCAGCGATGTCAGCCACGATCAACACCCCGCGTCGTCTGGTTGACATACGTGGCGCGGTTGAACATCCCCAGCAAGCCCTGAATCCCACGAAACACCTGCAGGCGAATCGCGGCAAGTTCCTCATCAGTAACGACACCGTCACCAATGCTCTTGGCCCAGGTGTCCGCCAGATCCGCCACCTTGCGGAAGTATTCCGCGATACCGGTGGTCAACGTCTCGGGCATGTCATTGGTGTACGCCTCGGCCAGCTCCTGCCAGGTCGTGTCACCGACCAGCGCATGCACCGCATCCAGAATGCGGCGATCCTTGGTCAACTCCAGAATCTCGCCGAACTCCTGAATGTTCACCGTGTGGCTTGGATGGGTTGGGGAAAGCTTGTGTTGCAGCGTGGTCGCATTTCGGCCGGTGGTGGCGGCGATAGCAGCGGCGCCGCCGGGGTAGTCCCGTGCAGCATGGTAAAGCGCAAGATCGAGCGGCAAAACTTCCCGCTGCGCCCGGTCTAGAGAGCTCAGAATGATACGGCTCATGGCATTAATCCTTGTAAGTTGCCAGTGCCGCGCGGCGTGCAGTGGTGATACATTTGCCGCGTGGCTTGAAGAGGCCCAAACGCCGGCTAGATCTTCGGGATCGATACCGGCACCGTGCCGGGGCGAGCAATCCGTTGCTCACCCTTGGCGCAACAGCTGCCTAATCTGTGGTGGAAAAGGCAGCAACACCAAGGCTTCCGAGCCTTGGAAAAGCGCGATAAAGAGAGGTGGTTGCATGTGGTGTGCCCGCCTACCTTTATCGCGACCCGACAGCGCTGTGGTGGTGCGTGCCGGGAGGAACTGGGCGACCCTAAGGGCCGCCTTTTTTCTTGCTACGCTGCGGCTTTATGAGGTGCCGATGCGTTCAACAGCCAAGATGCTTGGAATACATTGCCTTTCTGCTCTGCCGCAGTCGCTAACAGCTTTGCGTATTTGGTTTCACCTGTGTAATCCGTTCGCGGCAAGCACGCAGCCTGACGCCATTTGTTCAACGCCTGATAGCTTCTATTGCATACCTTCGCGGCGGCCCCGATGCCGCCTACGGCTTCAAACGCAAATGCAATCGCGCTCGGAAAATCTGCGGGGTCCAACATGACAACCTCCACTTATCAACTTTCGGTTGATGTTATAGATCAACTGACTATTGCGCAACCTTTATGAGACTCTCAACCAATGGTTGATAAAAATTCTCTCCGCGCAGCTTTCAGCGAGCGCCTACATGAAGCCCTCGACGACGCCGGCGTACGCACCCGGGGTCGTGGAGTGGATATCCATCGTCAGTTGAAAAGCGTGGGCGTTGATAAAACCACTCAGGCCGTTAGTAAATGGTTGAACGGGGAAGCTATTGCTGAGGCGGACAGCATGTCAGCGCTCTGTGAATGGCTAAAGGTTCGCAGGGAATGGCTGGAGTATGGTGTGCTACCCAAAGAACAAAAGGGCGATAGCAACGTTCACCAAATGGCAATTAGCGAAGCGAGTAACATTACAAATGTAAGTCAACATTTTGGAAAAATACCCATAATTTCTTGGGTCCAAGCTGGTGCTTGGTGCGAGGCGGTATCAAACCTGGAAGATTATGATTCCGCTTCGTGGTTATCCTGCCCCGTTCCTATAAGTAAGAATGGTTATGCTCTTAGGGTACAAGGCGACTCTATGACCAATCCAGGCCCCGGTCGAAGCTATCCAACTGGATGTATAATTTTCGTGGATCCTGAGGCTGAAACTAAGACTGGTGATCGTGTGATTGCGAGAGTGCCTCGCACAAATGAAGCAACATTTAAAATTTTGGTAGAAGATGCAGGTCGGCAATTCCTTAGGCCAATAAACCCGCAATATCCGATAATCGAAATAACAGAAGAAACCCATATATGCGGAAAAGTAGTCGGCTCATTTATCCCTGAATAAGCCGACTACTTTGACCAGTCAACCTGCTGACATCGCAAAGCGCTCAACTCTTGCTTTAATTCCTGCATAAGTAGCTTTACGAATTCCATCATCTAGCAACGTTTTCATCATAGACATGATTGCTATCCTGGCTTCGGGCTCTTTCGTACTGACAAGCTCGTCCCCCAAAGACTGCACTTGCAAACATATTTGATCATCATCCCATTCACAGTCTGCATACTTTAGCACGAACCTTAAAAGCCCACAGATTTCCACTAAATGGACGCCATGGCGAGTTTTTGGCAAATAAAAGCCTGCCTCTTCTATAATATTTACATGATCAAAATACGAGTGATAGTGAGGGTGGCAAAAAAGATAATCGTCAGCAGCATCAGGAAATGTCACACGTTTCTGATTTTTTAGAACCCTTTTATTCAACTTGATTAAATTACAATCTTTACAGCTAACACATAAATTCCTCGGTTCAAACATGAACTGCGGATGAGTATCCTTCGGAATAATGTGCTCAGCGTCCCACGAACCGTTGTGCTCCACTTCTATTTTTTGCTGACAATATGGGCACCTATAGTTCTGTGCGATCTTGTAATGATCCTTGATGAACTTCTTTACATCCTCCATATCACCATCATCTGTGGAGTCCCAAAGCTTTCCTTTTTTTGAACTTAAAGGTAGCTTATTAAAGCTTTCGACTTTCTCTTTCAATTTCCCAACGTAAACCACAGGCATTAAAAAGCATTCAGGAGGCGGGACTTTAGCCATTTTTTCTTGCCTCCAACGCCCCATCTAATAGAGTCAACAGGTCTCTAACCGGGTCATCCTCTTCAAGAATCTCCTTAAGCTTAAGCAGATCTTCCAATGCTGCTATCCGCTCCTCGGACAAAGATCGCCCAGCCCCCAAAGTAGTCAACGCGTTCAGTATCTCTCTTGTTAAATATTCATTTTTAAAACCCGGGGCCCCAAAAATTCTTGCCAACTGGAAGTCAGCGGATCTGTTATTTAGATCCTTAGCATCGATAGTTCTACCAGTTTGGATATCCAGCACAAAACAGTTATCATCCGCAAGTTTAGATATGATTTGAGGTGAGTGTGTAGCGATAATAAAATGACATCCTTTAAAACCACTAAAAGTCTTCATCAACAACTTTATGTAACGCTCTTGCCACTCAGGATGAAGGCAAATCTCCGGCTCATCAATACAAACTAGAGAACCATCTTTAATATTTGCAGCGAGCCCCATAAGCGCCATTAAGACGCATTGCTCACCCGAACTCGCATCCGTGATGGTAAAACCATCCTCTACGTCTTTCTTTTTCAATGTCACATCACGAAGTCGCAACAACCCCATATCCAACAGCACATTGAAATGTCTAGTTAGTATTTTTCCGGAAATAGCATCCACTGCTCCTGCACCACTAATCACCGCATCAATTCGCGGGCGACCAAAATTACTCAAGAAATCCCGCAATGCACTTCTCAGATTATATATATCCTCCTCACTGGTTATGCTGTCGAGAAGGCCTCTAATTCTGCGCCCGTGAATACCTATGATATTCGTGGCATTGCCTAAAAAATTATTTATAAAGTCCGTAGGATTATGTGCAGATATGAAGCCCGTCATGAAATCTCTTGGCACATCCAGCATAAACCGCGCAACGATAAACTCTTGATACCCTAAGTAATCTAGCACCTCCATCACAGTGCCTACACGTTCCCTATCGCTACTTAGCGCCTTGATTAAAAAGCCGAGAGTACGACTCATGAAAGCAAGACTTAGATTTGAACTTCCCAACCCCCTTAAGCCCTGATAGAAATAATAGTTATCATGAGTAAGCTCATAGCCAACTTTACTATAAGGTATAGGGAACTTATCAAAAGGACTTGTTGACGAAGCAATTATATTTTTTGGGCGACTTCCTATTAAATCGCTCAAACTGGAAATTTCTTTTAATTCCCTTTCTCTGCGAGGCTCATTCACCTCCGCAAAAGAGTTAACTAGCTCTCTTAAAAAGCGACTTTTACCAGACCCATTGCGCCCTACAATTGTTGTGAAAATATTGCCTTCTTGGTCAACAGTACGCGTATGAAAATGGAGTCTTTGGCCACGATAAATGCAGCTCTCGAGCATGCTAATGTCCCTATTGTAATAAAAAAAAATAGAAGCTATACCAGATCCGACGTTATTGGCAATTAGCCATTACTCTGAAAATGTCCTCGTGCCCATTTTCTCTAAGGGAGATAAGAGGGGGTTGACTAATATCAACTATCAGTTGATATTTACCTCACTCTTCCACCACAGAGCGAGGCAAAACCATGCACACCACAGCAACCCTACACGTCCACCCGGCCGCTGCTGCCCCCTCCCGAATCTTCGAAATCCGTCGCTTGGCCCGCGAGAGCGGCTGCTCGTTTGTCACCAGCAAACCGAAGCAGCAACCTCGCACCGCCCCCACCCCATTCGATCCGAATGGCGGAGGGCATGCAGCATGATCAAGTACAAAATCGACAACCGCACCCTGCAATTGCTCAACGCCCAGGTCAACCTGACCGAGACCTTTAACCACGTTCTCCGGACAGCCCCCAAGCGTGAATGCCTGGCGTTCCGTCTCAAGGTCGAACGAGGCACGACCGAGAGTACCTTCGTCGTCGAGCTGGGCAGCGAACGCCACACGCTGACCCTGCAGAACGACAAGAAAACGCACCTCAAGCTGGCCGACTTTATCGAAGAGATTGCCAACGGCCCGTTCGATGCAAGCAACACCAGCGACCTAGTGCACCGCCCGCACGCCAGCCGTGAATATGGCCGCTTCGAGGTCTCCGACAAGCAACGCGTGTTCGAGCTGGTACGCACCGGCGGCGTGCTGAGCCTCGACATGGGTTTCGATTTCCCCTTGCAAGTCGCGGTGCATCGCACGCAATCGCGCTCAGGTGTCACCACCATCCTGAGCATCGGCAACAAAAGCCCGCACACCCGCTGCTTCACCACCTACGGCACCGAAGTCGAGATCTACGGCAAGGTCACCGAGTCCATCAACCACCTCGCTGCAGCGGCCACCCCAGCCGCGCACGCGGCATGAGGAGGACGCCATGGAACGCAACCTCGCCCAAGCCGCAACCCAACTCGGCCTCACCCGGCCAAAGCTCATCGCTCGCATGCGGGAGAAAGGCCTGCTGAACGAGAGGAACCTACCGGCCTACCCCAACCGCGACCGCGATTACCTGCGCATCAAGGACGGCCAGTGGTACCACGACCAACTCGGCATGCAGTACAGCCAGTCGACCAGGGTGAAACAGCCCGGCATCCGCTGGCTAGCCGAACAGTTGGGCATCGACCTACCTGCCATACCGGCAGACAACCGTGACGTGGCCTAGGGAATACGCCCGCCAGATCATCGCCATGCGGACACGAGAGGAGCGCAACGCCGCGCTCCTCGAAGTGCCCGAACATCTGCGCGAGCTGACCAGAACCCACTGCCTGAACGCCTGGAATCACCCGGCCAGAAAACAACGCAAGGAGGCCCAACAAAGCCATGAGTAACACAGCACAAAACCCGCTGCGCCTACACCCGGCACCGGAGTCAGCCACCGTCGAGCTGCTCTTTCGCACCTTCGGCGACGTCCTGATCCCGCTAGACAGAGTTCGCGAACGCTACTTTCGCAACCTCAACGAGCAATCGTTCGCGGCCGAAATCAGCAGTGGCCGCATCCAGCTCCCCATCACAACGCTGGACACCAGCCGCAAAGCGCCGAAGTACGCCCACATCCGCCACGTCGCCTCCCTGATCGACATCCGCGCCTACAAGGCCGACGAAGACATGCAGCGACAGCAGGACGACACCACCGAGTAACAACCACAACCGAGCGGCTGCCACCACCAGCCAATGACATCACCAGGAGCACACCACATGACTGCAATTCAAATCTACGCGCTGATAGCAATCGTCCTAATGACCGCCGGCATTTACTGGCTCGCCTACCGGAACGGATTCAGCAACGGCCTTACCGAGGGTTATGCAGAAGGCTACAGCGAAGGCATAGCCGTTCAGAGCGCTGACAAATCTGAAGAGATCCGCAACCTCACGCTATCGCTCAAGCAGGTTCAAAACAAACACGAGCAACTCTACGACTTCTACAAACGCGCCGTAGAGGCCTCACAGCTTGGAGAACCTGCACGCACCACCCTGCTGGAGATTGCCGAGAAACTGCGGATCGCAGCCGACACGTTCGCCGCCTTCCGCACGGGTAAAAAACTCGAACGCGAAACCAGAGCCTTGCGCAACCAAGCGCTGGCCATGGCAAAACTTCTGCAGGTTACAAATGAGGGAGAGGCCGCATGAACGGCACACTGTCTTACTTCGGACCGACTCATTATCGAATCTCAGAGCAAGGCGGCGAGCAATCTTACGTACGAGCTCGATTATCGACCGCGTTGCTCTGCGACAGCACGCGCGTCGACACTCAAGAAATAAAAGGTCTCTGCTGCGCAGCAGCAGGCATTAGTGCTTTTCCTCAAGCCGCTACCGAGGCACTTCCCCCCCAAGAAAAGCTGCGCCGGGCAGCGACACCCAATGCAACGCTGACCGCTCAGCAACGCCCGCCCGCGCAGCTTGCCGAGGGGTATACGCCCGTTGATGACGATGCAGACTCATCGCTGCCGACCTACCACCTGGACAAGATTCCAGAAGACAAGATGGCCGAGTTGGTTGGTACCACCCGCCGGGCGTTACAAGGTAAGCGCGCCAGAGGCGTTATCCCAAAAGGTGTTTGGAACACCATCGACAGCCGCATTTACTACAGCATCAGGAGATACGAGGCATGGCTAGAAAGCCAATGGGATTGCCCACCGGAGTTGAATTTGCTGGACAGTCCGTCCGCATTCGCTTCACCTGGAACGGGCAACGCCGTTGCGAAACCCTCCCCTATCCCCAAACGCCGAAGGGGATTAAGGCTGCCGCCGACCTACGCGCTAACGTAACCAGCCTGATCAAGCATGGCGTATTGGATGATCAGCGCTACGCCGAACTGTTCCCCAACTCCACCTATGCCAACTACTCGGCGACTCCCCTTTTCGGGGAGTATGCCCAGGAGTGGCTCGACAGCAGAGAGATCGTGGCCGGGACGCGCAAGAACTACCTCGGCTCGCTCAATCTGTACTGGATGCCATATCTGGCAATGCTCCCCATCGACAGCATCACATCGGTGATGCTGCGCAAGGTAGTAGCCAATACCGAATGGCCGACACCGGGCGTGAAGCGCGCGGCGATCCAGCGTCTGACCACGGTGTTCGGTACGGCAGTGAAAGACGGTCTGATCACCCGTAACCCGGTGGAGTCTATTGAGCTGCCGGTGAAGACCAAGAAACCCATCGATCCCTTCACCGTGGGTGAGGCCAACCAGATTATCGATCACCTATATAAGACGCTGACCCATTCGATGCGGATCTACGCGGCGTACTTTGAGTTCGCCTTCTACACCGGCATGCGCCCCAGTGAGATCGCGGCGCTGCGCTGGGAAGAGGTCGATAAGGAAAAGCGACTGGTCAACGTGTGTCGGATCGTCGCGGACTATAAGATCGAGGAGCGCACCAAAACCCGGAACGTGCGCCAGGTCATGCTCAACAGCCGAGCGCTGCACGCCCTTGAGCAAGCCGAGCTGGAGGCGCAACAACGCGCTTCGCAGAGCCGCCGCAAACGCGCCGAATCGCCCTATGTATTCCCGCCGACGAAGAACTTTGAGTTCATTCAACAATCGAGTGTGACCGACAAACACTTCCAGGCTGCGCTGACCGAATTGGGCATTCGCTCACGGCGACAATATAACTGCCGCCACACCTACGCTACCGCATGCCTCATGGCGGGGATGAACCCTGCATTTATTGCCAATCAGCTAGGTCATAGCATTCAGATGCTGCTATCGACATACGCCCGATGGATCAACTCTCAAACAGACTGGGGAGAAATCATGAAACTTGAAAAAAATTTGATTGACCGCCAGATTGCTCGGTAAGAAACCGGAGTCTTCGAAAAACACATAAATTTTTTCTTATTTATCAATATGTTAGAGATTGTGCCAACCGGCTAAAACGTCACAGACGCTCATCCAGACTACCTCAAAGGAGCTGAAATTTTTGGGTTCCTCCCAATACCAATGCATAACAGATACACTGTTACAACATTGCCACCACGCTGAAAATTCGGGCCAACCACTGGACTCGATATAAAATATCAATCAACGCAGTGTCTCTTTTAAGGTACATTTGTGATGTACGAAGTGGAACACGTACTGTCTGCCAACGGAGTGGATATTTACCAAGCTTGGCTCGACACCGTTCGAGACATGCGATTTAAAGCAAGAATCACCACCAGAGTGGACCGAGCTTCCCTCGGGCACTTTGGCGACACCGAGCCGGTAGGTGATGGGGTCTTCGAAATGAAGTTGAATTTTGGCCCTGGATTTCGCGTCTATTACGCAATTCAGGAACAAAAGGTGGTCTTCCTATTGGGCGGAGGCTCAAAGGATAGACAGCAAAACGACATCGATCAGGCCAAGGCTCTCTGGAACTCTTTTAAGGTGAAAAGAAAATGACAACTCGCACTCGTTCTCATGAAGACAGCGTTCTCGAAATGCTAAGAGACGATGAAGCATTTGCCATCGAATATCTTTCCGTCGCGCTTGAAGAAATCGACGAAATCGGTGGAGAGGATGCTTTCCTCGTTGCCATTCGCCGCCTTGTAGAAGCTAGGGGCGGCATGGTCAGCCTTTCTCAGAGCACCGGCCTAGCCCGGGGCAATCTCTACAGATCTATCGCTGTAGGTGGAGATCCAAAGCTCTCAACCATTCTCAAAGTGCTTCAAGCACTAGGCGTGGGAATGTCCAAGGTTGTATCACATCGAGCGGAAGAAGCTTGCGCCTGATATTGATGGCAAAAAGCTGCCCTAGCCAAGTGCTAGGGCTTTTTTTTGGAGTAACAAATCTAGATTTGGCCGTACCTGCAAACCTTCAAGAATGTGAGCAGCTTCTTTATACAAGAAAAGTAAAATGAACAGAGGGCTACTCGAATAAGCCACCCCTTCCAAAATCAACCATAAAAGAAAAAGGCCGCGGAGAAAAATCCGCGGCCTTTTGTTTAGCGCTTACTATCAGGAGTCGTATGGGTTGGAACCCACGTGCTTCCTGGCTTGCTGGTGGGAGGTAACGGCTTGCCGTCAGGCACCGCCGCGTAGTTATCCCTCAAGCCACCACGAGGGCCTTGCTCTTGAAAAATACCGCCTTGTTTTCCGGTGTTTTGACCGGGTTTTTTACCGTCTGCCATGGAGGTTCTCCTAATTGGCAATGATGCCTAAAAGGAGCTACAGACACTGAGACACATCACTACGTTTGCGTTGAAACGCAAGCGCATATAGAATCAATAAACCTGTAGCTTCTTGTTGGCTATGGTTTCTGATTTGGGAAGGTCTGGAAAATCGTCCCCAAAGTCAGCCTAGAAGTCCCGTGTGCGAAAGCATTCGGGACTTTTTTATGGCGTCAAAAAAGACTCCATCAAAACGCCGCCCCCTACATCTAGGTCCGGCGAGAAGATAATAACCATCTCTTTTAAGAGAAATCAACTCCTTTTTTATGCACAATCATCTGTGGATAAGTCTGTGGACAAGATGTGGCCACCAGTTAAGGTGAAAATCTCCAAGGGCAATAAACAAAAGGGATTGCCATGTAATTTGCCCACCGGAAATTGATGGCAATTCGCCACTAATACTTATACACAAATATGTTGTGTTGCGAGGCTGGATCCAAAGGATAAACCACTATATGTAGTGTTTGCCCTTCAAGAGCGGAATTACCTCAAATCTGCAAAGGTCAATTTTACGACTCCAGCGCACGCTTTACGAAGCCTGCCAAAACAAACCTGAGAGCAATGCTGCCGTCCAGACCGTGCAATCTAAGTTAATGGTGCTAACAAATAAGGGATCCGCACCCACCGGCAATACAACTGCCGACACACTTACGCTACCATGTGCCTCATGGCGGGTATGAACCCTGCGTTTATTGCCACTCAGCTCGGTCATAGCGTTCAGATGTTGCTATCGACCTACGCCCGATGGATCAACTCCAGCACCGACTGGGGTGAACTCGGAAAGCTCGAAAACAGCTTGATTGGTACAAAATTGGTACAGACAGAAACAGTACCCCTCTGAAACCCTTATGGAATCAGCCTCTGTGACACTGGAACAGAATTACACCGCGATTCTCGGCCAACTGGGCGAGGACGTGTCCCGCGAGGGCCTGCTCGACACGCCGAAGCGTGCCGCCAAAGCCATGCAGTACCTCTGCCGCGGTTATGAACAGACGCTCGAAGAGGTCACCAACGGTGCCCTGTTCAGCTCCGACAACAGCGAAATGGTGCTGGTCAAGGACATCGAGCTCTACTCGTTGTGCGAACACCACCTGCTGCCGTTCATCGGCAAGGCCCATGTCGCATATATCCCGAGCGGCAAAGTGCTGGGCCTGTCGAAGGTCGCGCGGATCGTCGACATGTACGCCCGCCGCCTGCAGATCCAGGAAAACCTCAGTCGCCAGATCGCCGATGCGGTCCAGCAGGTCACCGGCGCGCTGGGCGTGGCCGTGGTGATCGAGGCCAAGCACATGTGCATGATGATGCGCGGTGTGGAGAAGCAGAATTCGTCGATGATCACTTCGGTGATGCTCGGTGAGTTCCGTGAAAACGCGGCGACCCGCAGCGAGTTTCTCAGCCTGATCAAGTAACCTGCGACACAAAAAAACCGGCGCTGATCGCCGGTTTTTTTTCGTCCGTGAAAAATCGGGTAAGCTGCGCGCCTTCTTCAATGTCCCTGTGAGGCTTGTAACGTGTTCGTCAAAGCGCTTCGTGTCGGCCTCGGCCAACTGATCATCTTCGTTGACTTCCTGACCCGACCAGGCAAGAAGCAACGCCCTGCCGCGGCCCAGGCCCAAGTGGACGCCGCCGCGAAAGACCTGACCCTGTATCAGTTTCACGCCTGTCCGTTCTGCGTGAAGACCCGCCGCAGCCTGCGTCGCCTGAACGTTCCGGTGACCCTGAAGGATGCGAAGAACAACGAGCAGGATCGCCAGACCCTGCTGGAACAGGGCGGCAAGATCAAGGTGCCGTGCCTGCGCATCGAAGAGAACGGTCAGACCACCTGGATGTATGAATCCAACACCATCATCGAATATCTGAACAAGCGGTTCGCCGCCGTCTGAACCCAAAAAACCGGCCTGCGCGGCCGGTTTTTTTATGCCGCCTGCGCGGCCAGTGCCTGGCGCACGACGCCTGCCAGACGCTTGAGCCCTTCATCCAGACGAACCGGATCAATGTGGCTGAAGTTCAGGCGCAGATGGCCAGGGTTGCGATCCGGCTCGGGGAAGAACGGTTCGCCCGGCATGAACGCCACATCGTTGGCCAAAGCGGTGTTGAGCAAGGTGCGCGTGTCCAGCGGCTGTTTCAGGGTCAGCCAGAAAAACAGCCCGCCCTGCGGCGTTTCCCAGTCCGCCAGATCGGCGAAGTGAGTTTCCAGCGCCGCTTGAAAGGCATCGCGGCGCTGACGGTAGAAGCCGCGCAACTCACTCAAATGTTGTTGATATTTTTCGCTGCCGATCCACTGCAACGCCTGCCACTGGCCGATGCGATTGGTGTGCAAATCTGCCGATTGCTTGAGCTTGAGCAAATGTGGAAACAGGTCCGGACTGGCAATCAGATACCCGACGCGCAGGCCTGGCAGCAGGGTTTTCGAAACGGTGCCGGTGTAAATCCAGCTGGATTTCTTCAAACGACCGGCAATCGGTCGGGCGCTGCCGCCGTCGAAGGTCAGTTCGCGGTAGGGCTCGTCTTCGATCAGGGTCACGCCGAACTCGTCGAGCAGCGCGGCTACCGCCTCGCGTTTGGCTTCGCTGTAGCGTACGGCGGACGGATTCTGGAAGGTCGGGATCAGATAGATGAACGCCGGGCGGTGTTGTTCAAGGCGCTGGCGCAATTGCGTAAGGTCTGGTCCGTCGGCCTCGAGCGGCACGGTCAGGCAATCGGCGCCGAACAACTGGAAAATCTGCAACGCCGCCAGATACGTCGGTGCTTCGAGCAGAATTTCCGTGCCCTTGTCGATGTACAGCTTGGCGGCCAGATCGAGGGTTTGCTGGGAGCCACTGACCACCAACACCTGGCTCGCCTCGCAAGACAACCCGAGCGCCCTTGCCTCTGCAGCCAACACTTCACGCAACGCTGGCTCGCCTTCGCTCATGCCGTATTGGCCGATAGACAGCGGCATGTTGGCCCACTCGACCTTCGGCAGCATCGTTTCAGCCGGCAAGCCGCCGGCGAACGACATGACTTCCGGGCGCTGCGCCGCGGCAAGGATTTCACGGATCAGAGAACTTTTGAGACGCGACACACGTTCGGAAAAAGCCATGGGGATCACCGCTAGCGAGGCTGGAAGGAAATGAGTCAAACTTGTTGACTGAAATTACGTCAACCCCCGCGGAAACGTCAACATGATTGACCTTAAAAACTGCACCAGCCAACAACAGGCCATGGAAGCGTTCTTCTTCGGCTATCAGGCATTCACCGCCAAAGCCGATGAAATGCTCGAACGTCGCGGTCTGTCGCGAGTGCATCAGCGCATCGTGTTTTTCATCGCCCGCTATCCGAATTCAAGCGTCAAGGAGTTACTCACACTGCTCGGCGTGAGCAAACAGGCGTTGAACATGCCATTGCGTCAGCTGCAGGAAATGCACCTGGTCGACAGCGTCGCGTCCGAGGCTGACAAGCGTAAGCGCTTGCTGGAACTGACCGTCGAAGGCGCGAAACTTGAACAGGCGCTGCGTCGCGAGCAGGTGAAATTACTGGAGCGAGCGTTCGCCGAGGCCGGTGAAACAGCAGTGAATGGCTGGCTGGCGGTGAATACGGCCCTGGGGAAAAACCGCTCGACCGAGTGATATAGCGCGATCCTCAAAACTTTCGTCAACAAAACCAAAAACATTATTTGCTTTATTTGTATACAAAAGCATAATCCACTGCGTGCGAGTTCCTGACCGCATGGTCAACAAATTCGCGTATGCCTCAAAGGGCCGCTGCCACCCTCCTCATAGGGTCCGGCCCTGGAAATAACAATAAAACTCTTGAGGAGTACTCGCTGTGGAAAGCCGCAAATCCGAAGCATCGACGCTGGAACTCTCGCCGCCGTTATGCAATGGCCTGCTGGAGCGTATCTTCAAACTCAGCTTGCATGGCACCACGGTGAAGACCGAGCTGATTGCCGGTCTGACAACCTTCATCACCATGGCTTACATCATTTTCGTCAACCCGAACATCATGGCCGATGCCGGGATTGACCATGGTGCGGCCTTCGTCGCCACCTGCATTGCCGCCGCATTGGGCTGCCTGCTGATGGGCCTTTACGCCAACTGGCCGGTGGGCCTGGCGCCGGGCATGGGCCTCAACGCATTCTTCACCTACACCGTGGTCGGCACCATGGGCTACAACTGGGAAACCGCCCTCGGTGCGGTGTTCGTCTCGGGCGTGCTGTTCATGATCCTGACCTTTTCGCGCATCCGCGAATGGCTGCTCAACAGCATTCCGGTCAGCTTGCGCTTTGCGATGGGTGCCGGTGTCGGTCTGTTTCTCGGGCTGATCGGCCTGAAAACCGCCGGTATCGTGGTCGACAGCCCGGCCACGCTGATCAAGCTCGGCTCGCTGCGCGAACCCGGCCCGCTGCTCGCCGCGCTCTGCTTCCTGATGATCGCGATCCTCAGTTACCACAAGGTGTTCGGCGCGATTCTCATCAGCATCATCACCGTGACTCTGGCCGGCTGGGGCATCGGTCTGGTGCACTACGAGGGCATCATGTCCGCTCCGCCAAGCCTGGCACCGACCTTCATGGCCATGAATGTCGCCGGCGTGTTCAACGTCAGCATGATCAGCGTGGTACTGGCCTTCCTCTTCGTACACATGTTCGACACCGCCGGCACCCTGATGGGCGTTGCCCAGCGCGCCAATCTGGTAGGCGCTGACGGTCGTATCGAAAACCTGTCTCGCGCGATGAAAGCCGACTCCGCCTCCAGCGTATTCGGTGCGGTCGTCGGCGTTCCACCGGTCACCAGCTACGTGGAAAGTGCCGCCGGTGTAGCGGCGGGTGGTCGGACTGGTCTTACCGCAGTCACCGTCGGTGTGCTATTTATAGCCGCGATGTTCTTTGCACCGCTGGCCGGCATGATTCCCGCCTACGCCACCGCTGGCGCGCTGATTTATGTCGCGATGCTGATGATGGGCGGCATGGCACATATCGAATGGGACGAAGCGACCGACAGCATTCCGGCCATCGTCACCGCGATCATGATGCCGCTGACCTTCTCGGTCGCCGACGGCATCGCGCTGGGTTTCATCACCTATGTCGCGCTGAAGGCCGGCACCGGCAAGTACAAAGAGATTTCCGTCAGCCTGTGGGTGCTCTGCGCGATCTTCATCGCCAAGTTCATCTTCCTGTAAGCGACACGCGGTTCAAGCGTCAAAACAGCCTCACCCCAGCGGGTGGGGCTTTTGCACATCTTTGATAACGACAAAAAGGAGAAAGTGATGAGTCTGGAAACCTGGCTGCTGTTCAGCGGCGCTGCGCTGGTGGTGATTCTGATACCGGGACCACTGTCGCTGCTGATGATCAGCAACAGTCTGAATTACGGGTTGCGCCGCTCTTACCCGGCCTTTCTGGGTGGCGTCAGTGCGTCGATCTGCCTGCTCAGCGCCTCGGCCCTGGGTCTGGGCGCCTTGCTGCTGGCATCGGAAAAACTCTTCAGCGCACTGAAAATCGTCGGTGCGCTGTACCTGTTCTACCTCGCCTGGCAGAGCTGGCAACAATCGCGTCAGCCATCGGTCGGCGCCCAGGTTCCAGACGCAGCGCCGATTCCGCGCTTTCGCGCACTGTTCGGGCGTGCATTCGTACTGGGCGCCAGCAACCCGAAGGACATCCTGTTCTTTGCCGCGTTTCTGCCGCAGTTCCTCAATGCCGAGCAGCCGTTTCTGCCGCAGTTGCTGGTGATGATTGCGACCTGGACGGTGCTCGATCTGCTGTGCAAATTGACTTACGGTCTCGGCGCTCACGGTGCAGCGCGATACCTGCGCAGCGGCAAGGGCCAGAGCTGGTTCAACCGCATCAGTGCCGGACTGTTTGGCGGAGCAGGTGCAGCCTCGTTGCTGAGCAGTCACTGAGCCCCTCGGGAGCGAGCGATACCCGGTAACATTTCGTCTCGCAGATAGATCTATGTACCGCACTTTGCAACGTCGATTCACCGAACATCCGGCTTCTTCTGGCCAGACCAACGTGAATCGACCTTGCGAGTAAAATACCTATGAGCCCCAGACGCCCGATAAAAACCGGCGCACCAACCAACACCCCCGAAACGCCTTCCTCCCTTCCCGACGTCGGGCCTCCGGCCATCCACAGATTGCCGCTGAACATCGCCCCTCATGGCGAAGATCGAGTATCGATCGATCCCCTCGGGACATCTGTTCAATCACCTTCCTCCCGACCTGTGCCTCTGGAGATCGCCGACCTGCCGGTCGAGACCCATGTGACTCCTGTGGTGGTTCATGCGCCGATCGAGCACTTTTTCCTTCCGCCCAATCAGCTCTCCAGACTCCCGGCGCCGAATGCGCTTTCCGGTATCCGGGAACTCGGAACGCAGAGACACTTTGTGGATCTTCAGGAAGGAGGTACGGTCCTGCTGGGAATCGATGCGGAAAATCACTACCGGGCCAGATTGAACAGCGACTTCAGGCCCTCCGGCCCACGAGTCGAGCGGGTCGAAGGCACACTCACCTGGCGCGTAAAACCTGCTGTGGAGGGCGCCTCGGGCAACGAATCCAGATTGTCACTCAAACGCCTGCGAAACCCGGATGACGATTCCGCAGAAACCGCCGTCGCGCCCAAACGTGCTTCCACCTCGACGGGTGAGGAATGGTCCGATCCCTGGAAAAAATGGGATGCATCACTCCAGCAACCCTCCGCCGGAGGCATTGAAGTCGACGGTATCCGTTTTCTCGTTGTGCCACGAGGAACCGATCCGCATCACCCGATCGTCTACATCAGGAATCCGGAACACTGGATGTATGACTTCGATTACCTGGAACGGATCCTCGGTACAGATTTGATGCAGCAACCCAGAGGTGCGATCCGCGTTCCGCCTGCGAATCAGTGGGAGGTTGATCCAAACCTCCCCTTTCAACATCCGCTGAAGCAATACATTGGCGTTTTTTTTCCGCAGTTGTCCGAAATCTCGGTGAACAAGGTTGCCAGACATCAGTTCAGCCTGGCCAACAACGGCGACATGGCGACCGGCGTCGGCCTGACGCGCCTCAGGCAGACGTTCAATGACTGGAAGCGCGGCAACAGCACACCTCATCCGGCGCTGGCCGATCCGTTGCTGATGCTCCCGGCGCTGACAAACTCCGGCACCGGGCCAGGGTTCAGTCGCACACTGGAACTGCCAGCCCTGACGGCGGAAGGCCCCCTGCAGCGGCTGGACTTCGATCTGACAAGACAGGAGTGGGACTCTTTCAAAACGACGCAGTCAGGGGTCGACCTCAAGCGGCTCATGGCCGGCATCCTGATCCGCCAGGGCTACGATGTTTTCACGCCGACGCCTTCGACGACCTTCCCTGCTCTGGTGTTTCGTCGGGAGAATCATCCCTTCGTCTTTTTCATCAGCCTGCACCGTGTCAGGGGCAGGAAAATCCATCAGCTCTTGAATTCCGGTCCTGAGAGCGACGCGCGACTGAACGCTCAAGTGGGATACCCGGCACTGCAGGAAATCCTTCAGGCGCACGCTGAAAACAGACTGGTGTGGCTCAAGGGTGGATCTCAGACCCATGTATCGCAACCGGACAGTATTTTCATCGTCAGGGATAATGAGTCGAGGCTCGATAGTCTTGCGAACCAATAATCCGGAACGCTTTCGGGGAGACGAAAAAAAGCCCGCAGTGTGAGCGGGCGAAAGACCAAAGAAGCTATATGCGCAGTCGCTTCCCGGTGGGGGCAGCTGCTTGGGGTCAGCTGCCCCGGTAGGTGGAATAGCTGTAAGGCGAGATCAGCAACGGTACGTGGTAGTGGTCCTGTTCGGCCGAAATACCGAACCGCAGCACGACCACGTCCAGAAATGCCGGTTCCGGCAACTGGACGCCACGGGCGCGGTAATAATCGCCAGCGTGGAACTGAACCTGATAGACACCGGTACGGTAGTCATCGCCTTGCAGCAGCGGCGCATCGACCCGGCCATCGCTGTTGGTAAGCGCACTGGCGACCAATTCCAGGTGCGAACCTTCGACGCGGTACAGCTCGACCTTGATCGAGCTGCCCGGGCAACCGTGTGCAGCGTCCAAAACGTGTGTTGTCAAACGTCCCATTGATTCTGCGCGCCTGCCTGCATGGAGCAGTCAGACTTCGCGCCTCCCGAAGTCAGTTGAAAAAGGAGACCGCACCGTTTCGGAGCACGAAAAGCTGCGGCGAGCGACTGATTAAGACACTTTTCAAAAAAATTGTACACAATAAAAACGACATTTTTCCTCTCACCCCCGCCATCCCGTGATTTATCGGGAATTTGCCCATGAACCACGCATTCATTGAACCCCTGAACCATTAGCTGACTGGTCAGGCAGGTTTCTTGCAGCTTCACGCCATGATCCGCAAAAGATGACAGCCGGTGAAAAATGCAAAAATTCAGGCTTACAAATCGAGAATAAAGTTGTATACAATCAGCCCATCGCTGTGACGCCAGCCTGCCATCTCACCGCCAGGGCGCCACACCATCTGTCAACGATAAGAAGGAAGACTGCAGTGAGCGCTGACTACCCACGCGACCTGATCGGTTACGGCAGTAACCCTCCTCACCCACACTGGCCGGGCAATGCCCGGATCGCTTTGTCCTTCGTGCTCAATTACGAAGAAGGCGGCGAGCGCAACATCCTGCATGGCGACAAGGAATCGGAAGCCTTCCTTTCGGAAATGGTCGCGGCCCAGCCTCTGCAAGGCGTGCGCAACATGAGCATGGAATCGCTCTACGAGTATGGCAGCCGTGCCGGTGTCTGGCGGATCCTGAAACTGTTCAAGGAATTCGACATTCCGCTGACCATCTTCGCCGTGGCCATGGCCGCCCAGCGCCACCCGGACGTGATCCGCGCGATGGTCGAGGCCGGTCACGAGATCTGCAGCCACGGCTATCGCTGGATCGACTACCAGTACATGGACGAGGCTCAGGAACGCGAGCACATGCTCGAAGCGATCCGCATCCTCACCGAACTCACTGGCGAGCGCCCGTTGGGCTGGTACACCGGCCGCACCGGCCCGAATACCCGGCGTCTGGTGATGGAAGAAGGCGGTTTCCTCTACGACTGCGACACCTACGACGACGACCTGCCCTACTGGGAGCCGAACAATCCGACCGGCAAACCGCACCTGGTGATTCCGTACACCCTGGACACCAACGACATGCGCTTCACCCAGGTCCAGGGTTTCAACAAGGGCGACGATTTCTTCGAATACCTCAAAGACGCCTTCGACGTGCTCTACGCCGAAGGCGCCGAAGCGCCGAAGATGCTGTCGATCGGTCTGCACTGCCGTCTGGTGGGCCGCCCGGCGCGTCTGGCTTCGCTCAAACGCTTCATCGAATACGCTAAAAGTCATGAACAGGTGTGGTTCACCCGCCGCGTCGACATCGCCCGTCACTGGCACGAAACCCACCCGTACCAAGGGGCTGCCAAATGAGCACCTTTCAAACCTTGAAACCGTCGGCCCTGAGCCGTGACGCCTTCGTCAAAGCCTTCGCCGACATCTACGAACATTCGCCATGGGTGGCCGAAAAGGCCTTCGACCTGGGCCAGGACGCTTCGATCGACCAGATCGAAACCCTGCACCAGCGCATGAGCGACATCCTGTTGAGCGCCGATCACGCCAGTCAGCTGGCGCTGATCAACGCTCACCCGGACCTGGCCGGCAAAGCTGCCGTCCAGGGCCAGTTGACCGAAGCCAGCACCAATGAACAGGCTGGCGCCGGTATTCACCAATGCACGGCCGAAGAGTTCCAGCGCTTCACCGAGCTGAACGAGGCCTACAAGGCCAAGTTCAAGTTTCCCTTCATCATGGCGGTAAAAGGCAGCAACCGGCATCAGATCCTCGCGGCGTTCGAAACGCGCATCCACAACCCGGTCGACACCGAGTTCAAATGCGCGCTGGCGGAGATCAACAAGATCGCCCTGTTCCGTTTACTGACTCTCTAGCAAGCCTGGCCCGAGAAACCTCCAGAACGCTTGTGTTTCCCAGGGCCTCGCAAGCATCCCAAGCCACTTATTTAAAGGCAGACAAGAAGAATGAAAGCTTACGCCGTACCTTTCGAGAAGTTCGTCAACCTGGCCGATGCCCGTCTGGGCACCAAAATCATCTCGGTCACCGATGACTGGTTCGCAGACGCCAACCGTCTGTTTCAGCCGACCCCGGCCGTATGGAAGGAGGGCGTGTTCGATGACAACGGCAAGTGGATGGACGGCTGGGAATCGCGCCGCAAGCGCTTCGAAGGCTATGACAGCGCGGTGATCCGCCTGGGCGTACCGGGTTCGATCAAAGGCGTGGACATCGACACTTCATTCTTCACCGGCAACTTCCCGCCATCGGCCTCGCTGGAAGCCTGCTTCCTGGCGTCGGGCGAGCCGGACGAAAACACCCAGTGGACTGAAGTACTGTCGGCCGTCGAGCTGCAAGGCAACAGCCATCACTACCACGAAATCAGCAACGACCAGGCGTTCAGCCACCTGCGCTTCAATATCTACCCGGACGGCGGCGTGGCACGTCTGCGCGTGTACGGCATCCCGTTCCGCGACTGGTCCGCTGTTGGCGACAACGAGCAAGTCGACCTGGCTGCAGCCCTCAACGGTGGCCGCGCCCTCGCCTGTTCCGACGAACACTTCGGCCGCATGAGCAACATCCTCAACCCGGGCCGTGGCATCAACATGGGCGACGGCTGGGAAACCGCACGCCGCCGCACCCCGGGCAATGACTGGGTGATCGTCGCGCTGGGCCACCCGGGCGAGATCGAGAAAATCGTCGTCGACACCCTGCACTTCAAAGGCAACTACCCGGACAGCTGCTCGATCCAGGGCGCGTTCGTCAAGGGAGGCACCGACAGCCAGATCGAAACCCAATCGCTGTTCTGGCGCGAACTGCTGCCGAGCCAGAAGCTGGAAATGCACGCCGAACACACCTTCGTCGAGCAGATCAAGGCACTGGGTCCGATCACCCACATCCGTCTGAACGTGTTCCCGGACGGTGGTGTGAGCCGCCTGCGCCTGTTCGGCAAGGTCGCTAAATAAGCGTTGAACCCATTCGCGAGCAGGCTCGCTCCCACATTGATCGCAACGCCTGTGGGAGCGAGCTTGCTCGCGAAAGCGTCAGATCAAACAACACAGAATTCGGAAAAGAACAGCATGCGCACATTGACGATTGAACCGCTGACCAAAGAAGCCTTCGCCCCGTTCGGTGACGTGATCGAAACCGACGGCAGCGATCACTTCATGATCAACAACGGTTCGACCATGCGCTTCCACAAACTGGCGACGGTCGAAACCGCGACGCCCGAGGACAACGCGATCATCAGCATCTTCCGCGCCGACGCGCAGGACATGCCACTGACCGTGAGCATGCTGGAACGCCATCCGCTGGGCAGCCAGGCTTTCATTCCGCTGCTCGGCAACCCCTTTCTGATCGTGGTCGCGCCACTTGGCGATGTACCTGTATCAGGCTTGGTCCGCGCCTTCGTCACCAACGGCAGGCAGGGCATCAATTACCATCGCGGCGTCTGGCACCACCCGGTGCTGACGATCGAAAAGCGGGATGACTTCCTGGTGGTTGATCGCAGTGGCACTGGCAATAACTGCGATGAGCATTTCTTCAAAGAGGATGAGCGTTTGATCCTCGCCCCCCACCAATAAGAGAAGGTCTGATCACTCGACAACAAGAGTGACAGGCATGAGGTAAAGACTGTGGAAGCACATCTGTTGGAATGGCTGAACCTGAGCGTGCGCTGGGTTCACATGATCACTGGCGTGGCCTGGATCGGCGCGTCGTTCTACTTCGTCTGGCTGGAGAACAACCTCAACCGCGTCAACCCGAAAACCGGCCTTGCCGGCGATTTGTGGGCGATCCACGGCGGCGGTATCTATCACCTGGAAAAATACAAACTGGCTCCTCCGTCGATGCCGGAGAATCTGCACTGGTTCAAATGGGAAGCCTATTTCACCTGGATGTCAGGGATCGCGCTGCTGTGCGTGGTGTTCTACTCCAACCCAGTGCTTTACCTCGTAGCACCCGGCAGCGGCCTGACCGGCCCTGAAGGCGTGGCCATCGGCATCGGTTCGCTGATCGCCGGCTGGTTCATTTACGACTTCCTCTGCGATTCGCCACTGGGCAAGAAACCCGCCCTGCTCGGCTTCATCCTGTTCGTGCTGATCATCGGTGCGGCGTTTTGCTTCAGCAAGGTGTTCAGCGGTCGTGGTGCGTACCTGCATGTCGGCGCGATCATCGGCACTATCATGGTCGGCAACGTGTTCCGCATCATCATGCCGGCCCAGCGCGCACTGGTGGCCGCGATCGCCGAGAACCGCACGCCGGATCCGGCACTGCCGGCCAAGGGCCTGCTGCGTTCGCGTCACAACAACTACTTCACCCTGCCGGTGCTGTTCATCATGATCAGCAACCACTTTCCGAGCACCTACGGCAGCCAGTACAACTGGCTGATCCTGGCCGGAATCGCGGTGCTGGCGGTGTTGGTGCGTCACTACTTCAACACCCGTCACGACAGCCACAAGTTCGCCTGGACCCTGCCGGTGGCAGCGGTGGGCATGATCAGTCTGGCGTATGTCACCGGCCCAGCGCCGACAACTGCTCCGGAAGTGGCCAAGGCCCCGGCAAAAATCGAGTACCAGCCACTGCCGGAAACGGCGCTGGGTGGTGGCGCGAAACCGGCTGAGGCAGCACAACCGGCGGCCCCTGCCGCACCGGCCGCAGCCCCTGCTCAGGCGTCCAACGCCAGCGCCGGTTTCGACAAGGTGCACTCGGTGATCCAGGAACGCTGCGCGGTCTGCCATTCGGCCAAACCGACCAGCCCGCTGTTCAGCGCGGCGCCGGCCGGTGTGATGTTCGACACTCCCGAGCAGATCCGCCAGAACGCGGCGCGGATCCAGGCGCAAGCCATCACCACGCAGATCATGCCACTGGGCAACATCACACAAATGACCCAGCAGGAACGTGACCTGATCGGTGCCTGGATCGCCCAGGGAGCCCAGACCAACTAAGCAACACAAAAGCCTGTGTAAAAACGGGCTTTTGTGGCGAGGGAGCTTGCTCCCGTTGCGGCGCGAAGCGGCCCCTCTCTTCAAAAGAGCAGGGCCCGCTGCGCAGTCCAGCGGTGCAAGCTCCCTCGCCACAGACCTGATGCAAAGAAACAGCTGTGAGCAACCCGGCAGCTGTTCAATCACAAGAATAAAAAGATCCGAGGTGTTGCATGTCCGAGCTGTCCAAAGCGCGCATCCCCGACGCACCCGCCATTCAGCGTTTGCCCCTTTTGCAACTGATCCTGGTCGGTTTGCAACATGTTCTGCTGATGTACGGTGGCGCCATCGCGGTACCGCTGATCATCGGACAGGCCGCTGGCCTGAGTCGTGAAGAAATCGCCTTCCTGATCAACGCCGACCTGCTGGTCGCGGGCATCGCCACCATCGTGCAGTCCCTGGGGATCGGCCCGATGGGCATTCGCATGCCGGTGATGATGGGCGCCAGTTTCGCCGCCGTCGGCAGCATGGTCGCCATGGCCGGCATGCCCGGCATCGGTCTGCAGGGGATCTTCGGTGCGACCATCGCCGCCGGATTCTTCGGCATGATCATCGCGCCGTTCATGTCCAAAGTCGTACGCTTCTTCCCGCCGCTGGTGACCGGCACGGTCATCACCTCGATCGGTCTTTCGCTGTTCCCCGTGGCCGTGAACTGGGCTGGTGGCGGCGCTGTCGCTGCTCAATTCGGCTCGCCGATTTACCTGGCCATTGCCGCACTGGTACTGGCCACCATTCTGTTGATCCACCGCTTCATGCGCGGCTTCTGGGTCAATATTTCCGTGCTGATCGGCATGTGCCTGGGCTATGTGCTCTGCGGCGCCATCGGTATGGTCGATCTGAGCGGCATGGCCAATGCGCCGTGGGTCCAGTTTGTCACCCCGCTGCATTTCGGCACGCCGAAGTTCGAACTGGCACCGATCCTGTCGATGTGTCTGGTGGTGGTGATCATCTTCGTCGAGTCCACCGGGATGTTCCTGGCGCTGGGCAAGATCACCGGTCAGGAAGTCTGCCCGCGCAGGCTGCGCCGCGGCCTGCTGTGCGATGCCGGCGCCTCGTTCGTTGCCGGTTTCTTCAATACCTTCACCCACTCTTCTTTCGCGCAGAACATCGGCCTGGTGCAGATGACCGGCGTGCGCTGCCGTTCGGTGACCCTCGTTGCCGGTGGTCTGCTGATCGTCCTCAGCCTGCTGCCGAAAGCGGCGTTCCTGGTGGCGTCGATTCCACCGGCAGTGCTCGGCGGTGCGGCGATCGCGATGTTCGGCATGGTGGCAGCCACCGGCATCAAGATCCTGCAGGAAGCCGACATCGGTGACCGCCGCAACCAGTTGCTCGTTGCGGTGAGCATCGGCATGGGCCTGATTCCGGTAGTTCGCCCGGAGTTCTTCGCCCACCTGCCGCTCTGGATGAGCCCGATCACCCACAGCGGCATCGCCATGGCCACCCTCAGCGCGCTGACGCTGAACCTGCTGTTCAACATTCTGGGCGGCGCCGAGCGCGCAGCCATCAACGATTGTCACGCACACCAGCATTAACAGCGACACCGATGTGCCCTTGTGGGAGCGAGCCTGCTCGCGAAAGCGGTATGACATTCAACCCTTCAGTTGACTGAAAGAACGCCTTCGCGAGCAGGCCCGCTCTCACAAGGGGAAGAGCAGCTCTGCGCCTTAAAAATAAAAACAAGAGGGAGCAACAGATGATCCGGACTCAAACCAACGTGTTGTTGAGCGGCGGCCTGCTGGCCGCATCGCAGGCCATGGCCGGCGATTTATTGCTGTGGCAGACCAACAGCCTGAGCTACCTGTACGGCAAGAACTTCGCGATCAACCCGTCCATCCAGCAGACGGTGACATTCGAACACGCCGACAAGTGGAAGTACGGCGACAACTTCCTGTTCGTCGACAAGATCTTCTACAACGGCCAGGAAGACCGCAACAAAGGCCCGCACACCTTCTACGGCGAATTCACCCCGCGCTTCTCCTTCGGCAAGATCTTCGACCGCAAACTCGAATTCGGCCCGATCAAGGATGTGCTGCTGGCGATGACCTACGAGTACGGCGAAGGCGAGAGTGAGGCCTATCTGATCGGCCCTGGCTTCGACCTTAAAGTACCGGGCTTCAACTACGTGACCCTGAACATCTTCCGCCGCCAGACCGAAGGCCCGCGCCCTGGCGATGGTGTCTGGCAGATCACCCCGGGCTGGTCCTACAGCTTTGCGCTGGGTAATTCCGATGTGCTGATCGATGGCTATCTCGACTGGGTAGTCGATAACGACGAGAACTCCCGCGGCACCTATCACGCCAACCTGCACATCAACCCGCAGATCAAGTACGACCTGGGCAAAGCCCTCGGCTGGCGCCAGAAGCAGCTGTATGTCGGTACCGAATACAGCTACTGGAAGAACAAATACGGCGTCGAAAGCAGCCACAACCTCGACACCAATCAAAACACCGCCAGCCTGCTGGTGAAGGTGCACTTCTAAGATGACCCGCAACCGTGCCGCCTACCTGTCGTCGGTGCTCTGTTGCGGGGCACTTGAGGCCTGGCCGTTGAGTCAGTATTCTCCGCGGCCTTCTGAATTCGGTCTAAAAAAAAGCCCGGATTTAATTCCTGACCGACGGGCCAGCTTATCCCGGCCACGGTCAGTACCGAGGCGTCCCGAAAACACGCTCAATCGACTGTTTTTCAACAGCCGACGGGCGTTTTTTTGCTTTTCGAAAAGCCTTGGCTCAGCCCTTGCAAACCGCATGAAAGCTGACCGAATGGATATTTTTTGCGGCAACGAAAAAAGGCGCCACACCAGAGCGCCGACTCAAAAAAACAAACGTGGAACACCTACTTTGGGAGCAACCGAATGAAACGTATGAGCACCAGCCTGATGCTTGCGGGAACCATGCTGGCGGGGGGCCAGGCCATGGCCGACGGCCTGCTGCAATGGCAGAACAACAGCCTGACCTATCTGTACGGCAAGGATTTCAAGGTCAACCCGGCCATCCAGCAGACCGTCACCTTCGAGCACGCCGATGCGTGGAAGTACGGCGACAACTTCCTGTTCATCGACAAGATTTTCTACAACGGCAAGCCTGATGGCGGCGTCGGCAACAACACCTACTACGGTGAATTCCAGCCACGCATCTCGCTGGGCAAGGTGCTCGACCAGAAGCTCGAATTCGGCCCGATCAAAGACGTGCTGCTGGCGATGACCTACGAGTTCGGCGAAGGCGACGTCGAGTCCTACTTGATCGGTCCTGGCTTCGATCTGGCGATTCCGGGCTTCGACTACTTCCAGCTGAACTTCTACCAGCGTCACACCGAGGGCTCGCGTCCGGGTGACAACGTCTGGCAGATCACGCCGGTCTGGTCTTACACCATTCCGGTCGGCAATTCGAATGTGCTGATCGACGGTTACATGGACTGGGTGGTCGACAACGACGTCAACAGCAAAGGCGAATACCACGCCAACCTGCACTTCAACCCACAAGTGAAATACGACCTGGGCAAGGCGCTGAACTTCGGTGAGAAGCAGCTGTACGTCGGTGTGGAATACGACTACTGGAAAGACAAGTACGGGATCGACGACACCCGTGCCTTCACCACCAATCAGAACGTGACCAGCTTCCTGGTGAAGTTCCACTTCTGATCTTGAAAGCTTCGCGAGCAGGCTCGCTCCCACATTCGACCGCGTTCCAATGTGGGAGCGAGCCTGCTCGCGAAGGCCTCTGCGCAGATTTCAGGCGAGAGCCACCGCTGTGGAAATACCCAGAAACCGGCACAGCTCATCGCGTTTGGCCAGCGCATCGCGCCGCCCCAGGTCGATCAATTCGCTGCAATACCCCGCCTCGAACAGCAAATAACTCAGCACCCCTGCCCCACTGGTTTTGGTCGCTCCCGGCCCGCGCAAGAACAGCCGCAAGGCTGCCGGCAATTCCTGACGATGCCGCGCCGCGATTTCATCGATCGGCTGGCTCGGCGAAATCACCAGCACGTCCACGGGTGCCACGCCCAGCGTACGTATCGGCGTACCTTCGGGCATCAGGTGACTGAACTGGTTCAGACGCTGGAGCAGCTCGATATCGCTTTCCAGGCTGTCAATGAAGGTGCTGTTGAGCATATGGCCGCCGATCTGCGCCAGTGTCGGCTGTTTTCCCGTGTAGGTACGCTCCAGCGGTTGCGCCGGGTCGAATCCTCGCGGATTGCCGCTGACGCCCACCACCAGCACCCGGCTCGCCCCCAGGTGCAGGGCCGGACTGATTGGCGCCGACTGCCGCACCGCACCATCACCGAAATATTCCTCGCCGATTTTCACCGGCGCGAACAACAGCGGGATCGCCGAACTGGCGAGCAAGTGCTCCACAGTCAATTGTGTCGGCACGCCAATGCGCCGATGACGCAACCAGGCATCGATGCTGCCACCGCCCTGATAGAAGGTCACGGCCTGCCCCGACTCGTAGCCGAATGCGGTCACCGCCACGGCATGCAACTGCTTGCGAGCAATGGATTCGGCGATGCCGGGCATGTGCAGCTTTTCATTGAGCAGATGGCGCAGCGGAGAACTGTCGAGCAGCGCTACCGGCAATTGCCGGCCCATGCCCAGCAGACTGTGACTGACGAAACGGCTGGCCTGGCGGATCACCCCCGGCCAGTCGCTGCGCAACACGCGACGGCTGCGAAAGCCCTGCCAGAACAGGGTCAGGCGCTCGATGGCGGCGCGAAAGTCCGTGGCGCCAGTGGCCAGGCTGACCGCATTGATCGCCCCGGCCGAGGTACCGACGATCACCGGGAACGGATTGTCCGCACCCAGTGGCAGCAATTCGGCAATCGCCGACAGCACCCCCACTTGATACGCCGCCCGAGCCCCGCCGCCGGAAAGAATCAAACCTGTGACCGGTTCAGCTGGGCTCATCGCAACGCTCCGTGGTGCTTATGGGATCGGGTAAATCAACGGCGTTTGGCGTACAGCTTCGGTTCACCCGGCGGGCGGCTCTTGAAGCGCCGATGCGCCCACAGGTATTGCTCGGGACATTCGCGCAACACGCCTTCCACCCACTGGTTGATGCGGATGCAGTCGGCTTCCTCGGTTTCACCCGGGAAACCTTCCAGCGGCGGATGGATCACCAGACGATAGCCGTTGCCGTCGGCCAGACGCTCCTGAGTGAACGGCACCACCAGCGCCTTGCCCAGCCGGGCGAACTTGCTGGTGGCGGTGACGGTCGCGGCCTGAATGCCGAACAACGGCACGAAAATGCTCTGCTTGGCGCCGTAGTCCTGATCCGGCGCATACCAGATCGCACGCCCGGAACGCAGCAGCTTGAGCATGCCGCGCACGTCGTCACGCTCCACCGCCAGCGAATCGAGATTGTGCCGCTCGCGGCCCTGACGCTGGATGAAATCGAACAGCGGGTTCTTGTGCTCGCGGTACATGCCATCAATGGTGTGCTGCTGACCGAGCAAAGCCGCGCCGATTTCCAGGGTGGTGAAATGCACGGCCATCAGAATCACGCCCCTGCCTTCGCGCTGGGCCTTTTGCAGGTGCTCCAGACCTTCGACGTGGGCCAGCTTCGCCAGACGCTGGCGCGACCACCACCAGCTCATCGCCATTTCAAAGAACGCAATGCCGGTGGAGGCGAAGTTTTCCTTGAGCAGACGCTTGCGTTCGGCAGCGGACTTTTCCGGGAAACACAGTTCCAGATTGCGCTTGGCGATGCGCCGCCGGTCGCTGGCGAAGCGATACATCACGGCACCAAGTAAACGACCGATGGCCAGCAATGCCGGATAGGGCAACTGCACCGTCAGCCACAACAGCCCCAGACCGCACCAGAGCGGCCAGAAGCGTGGAGCGAGAAATGCTCTTCGAAAACGCGGGCGATCCATTAAAGCTTCCGTAAATAAGTGGCCGCGCATTCTACATCGTTCGGCCCGGCTTGCGGCTCGCGGGCGTTCTCGTTATAAGTCTCGGCACTTTTAGTGACAAGCCGTTGTATGCCGACATGAGCCAAACCGAATCGTCAGACCAAGATCCCGTGTTCCAGCTGAAGGGCAGCATGCTTGCCATTACGGTGCTGGAACTGTCCCGCAACGACCTGGACAGCCTCGATCGGCAATTGGCCGCCAAAGTCGCCCAGGCACCGAACTTCTTCAGCAACGCACCGCTGGTCCTGGCGCTGGACAAACTGCCGCCGAGCGAAGGCGCCGTCGATCTGCCGGGCCTTATGCGCGTGTGCCGCCAGCACGGCTTGCGTACGCTGGCGATCCGCGCCAGCCGCATCGAAGACATCGCCGCCGCCATCGCCATCGATATCCCGGTGCTGCCGCCTTCCGGTGCCCGTGAACGGCCGCTGGAAACCGCTGAACCCGTTGCACCGAAGAAGCCGGAAAAGCCGCCGGAACCGACCGTCAAACCGACCCGTGTCATTACCACGCCAGTACGTGGTGGCCAACAGATCTACGCGCAGGGTGGCGATCTGGTGGTGGTGTCCTCGGTCAGCCCGGGGGCGGAACTTCTCGCCGATGGCAACATCCATGTATATGGCCCGATGCGCGGTCGTGCGCTGGCCGGGGTCAAGGGCGACACCAAGGCGCGGATTTTCTGTCAGCAATTGAGCGCTGAACTGATCTCCATCGCAGGCCATTACAAGGTTTCCGAAGACCTGCGTCGCGATCCGATGTGGGGTTCGGGCGTACAGGTCAGCCTGTCGGGCGACGTGTTGAACATCATTCGGCTTTAACGGATACTGCCGCATTTTCCAAGCATCTCTAAAACGTAGCGAAAACGGCTCAAACGAAGTAGGAAAAAGGCCAAAAGCCGGATTCCAGCCAAGGCTGTCCGACTGCAGTAGTTTTCAAGAGATGTTTTTCAGGGGCTGAACAGTCCTTCTTCCTTAGGGGTGAAACACCTTGGCCAAGATTCTCGTGGTTACATCCGGCAAGGGTGGTGTGGGTAAGACCACCACCAGCGCCGCTATCGGTACCGGCCTCGCTCTGCGCGGCCACAAAACAGTGATCGTCGACTTCGACGTGGGCTTGCGTAACCTCGACCTGATCATGGGTTGCGAGCGCCGCGTGGTGTATGACTTCGTCAACGTGGTCAACGGCGAAGCCAACCTGCAACAGGCCCTGATCAAAGACAAGCGCCTGGAAAACCTCTACGTGCTGGCCGCCAGCCAGACCCGCGACAAGGACGCGCTGACCCAGGAAGGCGTGGAAAAAGTCCTGATGGAGCTCAAGGAGCAATTCGACTTCGTCGTCTGCGACTCCCCGGCGGGCATCGAGAAAGGCGCGCACCTGGCCATGTACTTCGCTGACGAAGCGATCGTCGTGACCAACCCTGAAGTGTCCTCGGTACGTGACTCCGACCGCATGCTCGGCCTGCTGGCCAGCAAGTCCCGTCGCGCCGAAAAAGGCGAAGAGCCGATCCAGGAACACCTGCTGATCACCCGCTACCACCCGGAGCGCGTCGAAAAAGGCGAAATGCTCGGCGTCGAAGACGTCAAGGAAATCCTCGCCGTGCGCCTGCTGGGTGTCATTCCGGAATCCCAGGCCGTGCTCAAGGCCTCCAACCAGGGCGTCCCGGTCATCCTCGACGACCAGAGCGACGCCGGCCAGGCCTACAGCGATACCGTCGATCGCCTGCTGGGCAAGGAAAAAGAACACCGGTTCCTGAATGTCGAGAAGAAGGGATTCTTCGAGCGTCTGTTTGGAGGTAGGTAATGAACCTTTTTGACTTCTTTCGTGCCAACAAAAAGCCAAGTACCGCCTCGGTCGCGAAAGAGCGTCTACAGATCATCGTGGCGCATGAACGCGGCCAGCGCAGCACCCCTGACTACCTGCCATCCCTGCAAAAGGAACTGGTGGAAGTGATCCGCAAATACGTCAACATCGGCAACGACGACGTACACGTGGCGCTGGAAAGCCAGGGCAGCTGCTCGATTCTGGAACTCAACATCACCCTGCCCGATCGCTGAGTCGATCCGGCAGGAACGACGGCGGCTCAGGGCCCTTCCGACACCGGAGGGGCCCTGAGCCGCCGTTGGCATTTGTTACGAGGCTGTTTTAATGCCGTTGTCCAACGTCCAAATCATCTATCAGGACGCCGCCTTGCTGGTGGTGAACAAACCGACCCTGTTGCTCTCGGTACCCGGCCGGGCCGACGACAACAAGGACTGCCTGATCACCCGCCTGCAGGAAAACGGCTACCCGGAAGCACGCATCGTCCATCGTCTGGACTGGGAAACCTCCGGCATCATTCTGCTGGCCCGCGATGCCGACACCCACCGCGAACTGTCGCGCCAGTTTCACGACCGCGAAACCGAAAAGGCCTACACCGCCCTGGCCTGGGGCCAGCCGGAGCTGGACAGCGGCAGCATCGACCTGCCATTGCGCTACGACCCGCCGACCAAGCCGCGCCACGTCGTCGACCACGAACTGGGCAAACACGCCCTGACCTTCTGGCGCGTGCTGGAACGTTGCGGCGACTGGTGCCGTGTCGAACTGACGCCAATCACCGGCCGCTCGCACCAGTTGCGCGTGCACATGCTGTCCATCGGTCATCCGCTGCTCGGTGACGGACTCTACGCTCACCCGCAAGCCCTCGCGGCCTGGCCACGCCTGTGCCTGCACGCCAGCATGCTCAGCTTCACCCACCCACAGTCCGGCGAGCGCTTGCGCTTCGAATGCCCGGCTCCGTTTTAAGCACTGCCTGACCGGCAGTCGCCTGTTTTAAAGGATTTTGTTCCGGATGAGTTGTACTGATTCCCTGGCAACACCCGTCAAGAAGACCCGTCACCAACTGCTTTACCTGATCTACGGCAACAAGGATGTTTACCGGCGCGAAGCCAAATTCAGCATCCTGACCGCCCTCTCCCAGGCAAAAACCGGCAAACGCCCGGCAATCAGGGTTCTCACTGACCGGCCGCAGGACTACGAAGGCTGGCCAGTCGATACCGTGCTGCTCGACGAACCGACGCTGACTCGCTGGCAGGGCGACCACGGCTATCACCACCGACGCAAGGCCTGCGCCATCGCTGCCGGTCTGCAGCTGGCCGAAAAGACCTTGTTCGTCGATACCGACACCCTGTTCACCAGTGACCCTAACCGTCTGTTCACGCACATTACTGCCGGGCAGTCGGTGATGGATCGCTTCGAATACGACTGGAAAGATGTCTTCGAGCGCGATAACTACCTGAAGCTCGGTCGCGATCTCGGTGCCCATGGCGTCACCCCGGAAAACGGCTTCAAGCTCTACAACAGCGGGCTGTGCGGTGTGACCGACAGCGACGGCGCGTTGTTCGAGGAGTCGATCCGCCTGATCGACGAATGGACGGCCGACGGTTTCGAGATCCATACCATCGAACAGATCGCCCTGTCGTTCGCCATGCGCAATCGACCCGTGGTCGAGGCCCGCAAGTACATCTATCACTACTTCGCGGAAAAACGCTTTTTCCACGCGATGCAGGTCTTCTTCTTCGCCCAGCACGGCGAGCAGTTCAACCAGCGGCTGGTGGATCTGTGCAAGGACGTGCCGCGGGTCAAACCCTTCCCTTCTGCGTGGCAACGTCTGAAAATCAAATGGAAGCTGCGCAACCAGAAAGGCACGATGCGTAAGGTCGGTCGCGATCTGCTGTACGGCAGCGCCGCACCGGATCATCCGTACTACAGCGCCTGTCGCCATGAATGGTGGGAATGTGCCTCACGGGAGATTCTGCGCTGGGACGAAAGCCGTCAGAAAAAGCTCCTGAACCAGAGCCGCTGGCCGCAACAGCTGCCCCGCCCGGAAAAGCCCGAAGACGAAAAAGTCATCATGACCTATCTGAAAAAACGGGTGGCCGCCGCTCGTTGACGCGAGCGGCACATGTCATGTCCCAAGCATCAGGCCGATGCGTTAAACTCCCGCCCATCGCTGTCTGGAGCTTCTTATGCGCGAAGAGTTGAACCAAGGCCTGATCGACTTTCTCAAGGCCTCCCCTACCCCGTTCCACGCCACCGCCAGCCTTGTTCAACGCCTGGAGGCCGCCGGTTATGTGCGCCTCGACGAACGCGAAACCTGGCACACCGAAGCCAACGGTCGTTACTACGTCACCCGTAACGACTCCTCGATCATCGCGATCAAGATGGGCCGCAACGCTCCGCTGCACGACGGCATCCGTCTGGTCGGCGCCCACACCGACAGCCCGTGCCTGCGTGTCAAGCCACAACCGGAACTGCAACGTCAGGGTTTCTGGCAACTGGGCGTCGAAGTCTACGGCGGCGCGCTGCTGGCGCCATGGTTCGACCGCGACCTGTCGCTGGCCGGTCGCGTCACTTTCCGCCGCGATGGCAAGGTCGAGAGCCAGTTGATCGACTTCAAGGCTCCGATTGCGATCATTCCCAACCTGGCGATCCACCTCAACCGTGAAGCCAACCAGGGCTGGGCGATCAACGCCCAGACCGAACTGCCGCCGATTCTCGCGCAGTTCGCCGGTGACGAGCGCGTGGACTTCCGCGCCGTGCTCACCGATCAACTGGCCCGTGAACACGGCCTCAACGCCGACGTGGTGCTCGATTACGAGCTGAGCTTCTACGACACACAGAGCGCTGCGGTCATCGGCCTACACGGTGATTTCATCGCCGGTGCCCGACTCGACAACCTGCTGTCGTGCTACGCCGGCCTGCAAGCCCTGCTGACCGCCGACACCGAAGAAACCTGCGTGCTGGTGTGCAACGATCACGAAGAAGTCGGTTCCTGCTCGGCCTGCGGCGCCGACGGCCCGATGCTGGAACAGACCCTGCGTCGTCTGCTGCCCGAAGGTGACGAGTTCGTCCGCACCATTCAGAAATCCCTGCTGGTCTCGGCCGACAACGCCCACGGCGTACACCCGAACTATGCCGAAAAGCACGACGCCAACCACGGCCCGAAACTCAACGCCGGCCCGGTGATCAAGGTCAACAGCAACCAGCGCTACGCCACCAACAGCGAAACCGCCGGATTCTTCCGTCACCTGTGCATGGCCGAAGAAGTGCCGGTGCAAAGCTTCGTGGTGCGCAGCGACATGGGCTGCGGTTCGACCATCGGCCCGATCACCGCCAGCCACCTCGGCGTACGCACCGTCGACATCGGCCTGCCGACATTCGCCATGCACTCGATCCGCGAACTGTGCGGCAGCCATGACCTGGCGCATCTGGTGAAAGTGCTGAGCGCGTTCTACGCCAGTCGCGAATTGCCGTAGAAAAAAACGGGGATCGCCGCTTTCATGGCGATCCCCTGCCCTGCGAAACCCGTTCATTTCTGATACATATCAGCACCGCCCGGCAGAATCCCGCCTAAACTTTAATCATCCCCTTCGACAAGGCTGTCGCCATGATCTCGATGTCTGCGTTCCACGCCATGCTCATTCCAATCCTGTCCGGAATGATTCTGCTGGCGATCGGCTTCAACTTCCGCGACAAGAACGCCGGCGTGCTCGCCATGTGGGTCGGCATGCTGATGATCCTGGCCACCGTGGTCTACAAGATCCTCGCCAAACTCAACGAATAAATCCGTGCCCGGCTCGCATTGATCCGGGCGGGCTCGTACACTCGCCCGATCCGCCCCTTGCGAGGTTGACCGCCTAGTGTTCGCTCGTTTTTTTGCCCTGCCCTGTCTCTTTCTTGTCTGCCTGATGACGTTGCTGCCACTGGCGCCTGCCCACGCAGTGAGCCTGCCCGGTCTGCTCAATGGCTCGAACAAGACGCAACCGGAGGCCCAGGAACCGCTCGGCCAATCCCTCGACGAAGTCATCAAGTCGCTGGAGAACGATCAGCAACGCGCCCAGTTGCTGGTCGACCTGAAAAAACTGCGCGACGCCACGAAAAAGGCCCAGGCCACCCCGGAAGAAGGCGTGCTGGGCCTGATCGGCGGCACCCTGGCCAATTTCGAAAAACAGTTCACCGGCAGCGACAGCCCGCTCAATCGCTGGTCCACCGAGTTCGAACTGGCCAAGGACGAATTGTCCGCCCTGATGATGCCGGCCAGCGAATGGCTGCCGATCATCTTCGGCTTCGCCATGATCCTGATGGTCTGGAGCCTGCTGGCCGCCGCGCTGATCTGGCTCGGCCACCGGGTGCGCATGCGCTTCGGCCTGACCGAAGAACTGCCGCAACATCCCCGGGCCCTCGACATGCTGCGTTTTGCCCTGCGCAAGCTCGGGCCGTGGATGATCGCCCTGGTCATCACTGTCTACATGAGCTACGCGCTGCCATCGTCCCTGGGTAAAAGCCTGGCGATGGTGCTGGCCTACGCGCTGGTGGTCGGCACCTGTTTCTCGGCGATCTGCGTGATTGCCTTTTCCTTGCTCGACGGCCCGCACCGCCACCGTGCGCTGTATATCCTGCGTCATCAGGCCTTCCGACCGCTGTGGCTGATCGGCAGCTTCGCTGCGTTCGGTGAGGCATTGAGCGATCCGCGCCTGGTGGCCGGTCTGGGTGCACATCTGGCCCACACTGCCGCCACTGTCACCAATGTGCTGGCGGCGTTTTTGACGGGCCTGTTCATCCTGCGCTTCCGCCGCCCCATTGCCCACCTGATCCGCAACCAGCCGCTGTCCCGTCGCCTGACCCGCCGCGCCCTGAGCGACACCATCGAAATCCTCGGCACCTTCTGGTACGTACCGGCGCTGGTGCTGGTGGGCATTTCCCTGTTCGCCACGTTCGTATCCGCCGGCGACACCAGCACGGCATTGCGCCAGTCGCTGATCTGCACCGTACTGCTGGTGCTGTGCATGGTGATCAACGGCCTTGTCCGTCGCCATGCCCTCAAGCCCCAGCACGGGCCGAAACGTCATGCGTTGTACTCCGAACGCCTGAAGAGCTTCTTCTACACCCTCGCGCATCTGCTGGTGTGGCTGGCCTTCATCGAACTAGGCCTGCGGGTCTGGGGCCTGTCGCTGATCGGCTTCACCGAAGGCGAAGGCCACGACGTCAGCGTCAAACTGTTCAGCCTGATCGGCACACTGATCTTTGCCTGGCTGATCTGGATCCTCAGCGACACCGCCGTCCACCACGCTCTCACCCGCTCGCGCAAAGGCCTGGCCAACGCCCGCGCGCAAACGATGATGCCGTTGATCCGCAACGTGCTGTTCGTGGCGATCTTCATCATCGCCCTGATCGTCGCCCTGGCAAACATGGGCATGAACGTCACGCCTCTGCTGGCCGGTGCCGGCGTGATCGGCTTGGCGATCGGCTTCGGCGCCCAGTCGCTGGTGGCCGACCTGATCACCGGCCTGTTCATCATCATCGAAGACTCCCTGGCCATCGACGACTACGTCGACGTCGGCGGGCACCTGGGCACCGTCGAAGGCCTGACCATCCGCACTGTTCGCCTGCGGGACATCGACGGCATCGTCCACACCATCCCGTTCAGCGAAATCAAAAGCATCAAGAACTACTCCCGGGAATTCGGCTACGCGATCTTCCGCGTGGCAGTGCCCTTCAACATGAACATCGACGAAGCCATCAAACTGATGCGCGACGTCGGCCAGAAAATGCGCACCGACCCGTTGCAACGCCGCAACATCTGGTCGCCGCTGGAGATTCAGGGTGTGGAAAGTTTTGAATCGGGTAATGCGATATTGCGCGCCCGATTCAAGACCGCACCGATCAAACAGTGGGAGGTTTCGCGGGCGTTCAATTTGTCGCTGAAACGGCATCTGGACGAGGCCGGGCTGGATCTGGCGACGCCGAGAATGAATGTGCAAGTGATCACCGCAGGCGGCGGCCAAACCCAGGAATAACCCAGCCCTCACCACTCAAAACGATGAGCGTTAGCTCGAGTAAAGCTTTTGATCTTTTGGCCCCATCGGCAGGCTGAGTGGAGGGATTCATCCGGGGGTGGGAGCGCAGCGACCGTGCGGCGCAGCCGCATGCATCGAGAGGAGGTGCAGCGAAGCAAACCGTAGGCGATGCCCCCGGATGAATCCCGGAACGAAGGAACACCGAGCCACAGCGAGGTGCCGAACGCCGGGGCCCAGACCTTTGCTTCCTTTGGGGCGTTTGCCAAAGGGAGTCGCTGTAAGAGCGAAACCGCCAGCCGCAGCACTCGAAGAAACGGATATTCACACAAATCAACCCAAAACCTGGTCGGCCCAGAGGCCGCCAAGGTCAAGGTCAAGGTCAAACAACATCAACCCCCACGTGAATCGCATCATGCCGCCAAAACTCCAGATCACAATCAATCAACCGCCCCGACTGATCATAATTGACCCGCGCAATCCGTAACCCCGGACTCCCCACCGACACCCGTAAAGCCGCCGCCGCATCCACCGACAACGAAGTCGGCACAATCTCGAACCGCACACGCCCATAGTGCAAATCGTAATGCCGCGCATACAGCTCGGTGATCGACTGATTCAGATCGAAATCCAGAATCCCCGGGAAATACTGCGGATTCAGATAATGCTCCACATACAGCACCAGCCGCCCGTCGATCCGTCGCGACCGGCAGATCTGAATCACGCTCGACAGCGCCGGCAACTGCAACCACGCACACACCGCCGCCGACGCCGGTTGCAGTCGCGCGGAAATCACCTCGGTCGACGGCACCCGCCCCTGCGCACTGACCATCGCGTGAAAGTGACTGCGTTGCATCAGGTTGTAAGCCAGACGCGGCGGCGACACGAACCAGCCCCGCCGTTCCTCGCGGTAAATCTGGCCTTGCGCCTCCAGTTGCAACAAGGCTTCCCGCACCGTGATCCGGGTCGTGCCGAACAACTCGCTGAGCTTGCGCTCGGCCGGCAGTTTGCTCCCCGCCGCGAGCAGACCATGACCGATCTGTTCCTGAAGGATCTGGCCAATGGCTGTCACCGCTTTTGTTGCTTCATCGCGCATCAACGTTACCTATCTGGACTAGACCAGCACTGTTTCGGGGCGAAAACGCACGGTTGTCGTGCCGTTTGATCATGTTGCAAGCCTAGGCAGTGCAGATGACCGGGAGATGACAAAACCACCGAACGGTCGCCCTGACGACTTGCAATAGATCGGCCATGTCCCTTGTCTGCCGGGACTTCGGGGGTGGTCTACGCTTACCGGGCGGTCGCCTGTAGCGGCTAAAAAAATCGCTGGCCAGGCATTCGCCGACATCAAAGTGTCATCCAGCCACCCTACATTGGCTCAGGTATTGCTGACCTAGACCAACACACACCGCAATCGCAGCGTTGAACACGACCAAGGAGCTTCGGAATGAAACAGCTTTTCCTGGCAACACTGTTAGGCTCGACCATTGCCATGTGCACCGCCGCCATGGCGGCTGACGATCTGAAAAACCTCGAAGCCGCTGCGAAAGCGGAAGGCGCCGTCAACAGCGTCGGCATGCCCGACGACTGGGCCAACTGGAAAGGCACCTGGGAAGACCTGGCCAAGACCTACGGCCTGAAACACATCGACACCGACATGAGCTCGGCCCAGGAAATCGCCAAGTTCGCCGCCGAAAAAGACAATGCCACCGCGGACATCGGCGACGTCGGCGCCGCTTTCGGCCCGATCGCCGTCAAGCAAGGCGTGGTGCAACCGTACAAGCCGACCACCTGGGATCAGGTTCCGGCCTGGGCCAAGGACAAGGACGGCAACTGGGCGCTGGCCTACACCGGCACCATTGCGTTCATCGTCAACAAGAAGCTGCTGCACGGTTCCGAAGTACCGAAAAGCTGGGCGGACCTCAAGGGCGGCAAATACAAGGTCTCCATCGGTGACGTGAGCACCGCGGCCCAGGCGGCCAACGGTGTACTCGCGGCAGCGCTGGCCAACGGCGGCGACGAGAAAAATATCCAGCCTGCCCTGCTGTTCTTCGCAGACATCGCCAAGCAAGGTCGCCTGTCGCTGGCCAACCCGACCATCGCCACCATGGAAAAAGGCGAGGTCGAAGTCGGCGTGGTCTGGGACTTCAACGGTCTGAGCTACAAGGCCAAGATGGCCAACCCGGATGACTACGTGGTGCTGATCCCGTCCGACGGCTCGGTGATTTCCGGCTACACCACCATCATCAACAAATACGCGAAGAACCCGAACGCCGCCAAGCTGACTCGCGAATACATCTTCAGCGACGCCGGCCAGACCAACCTGGCCCGCGGCAACGCCCGTCCGATCCGCGCCGAGCACCTGACCCTGCCGGAAGACGTGAAAGCCAAGCTGCTGCCGAACGAGCAGTACAAGAAGGTCACGCCGATCAAGGACGCCGATGCGTGGGAAAAAACCTCCAAGGCTCTGCCGCAGAAGTGGCAGGAAGAAGTGATCATCAACATGCAGTAATGCGGTAGCCCCCTCTGTGTGATTTGTTGGAGATCCAGATGTGGGAGCGAGCCTGCTCGCGAATGCGCCGTCTCAGTCAACATCCTTGTTGAGTGAACAACCGCCTTCGCGAGCAGGCTCGCTCCCACACGGGATTGAATTGATTTCGAGCTATTTGAATTCGCGGAGTTTTTGCCCCCATGAAGCACACCGTCATCCTTGTCGTGCTCGACGGCCTCAGTTACGAGGTTGCGTGTCACGCCATGGGGCATCTGCAGGCTTACGTTGGCGCAGGACGCGCCGCGCTCTACCAGCTGGAGTGCGAGCTGCCGGCCCTGTCCCGACCGCTTTACGAATGCATCCTCACCGGCGTGCCACCGATCGAGAGCGGCATTGTCCACAACAACGTCTCGCGTCTGTCCAACCAGCGCAGCATTTATCACTACGCCCGCGATGTCGGTCTGAAAACCGCCGCCGCGGCGTACCACTGGATCAGCGAGCTGTACAACCGCTCGCCGTTCGTGGCCGCCAGGGATCGGCATACCGATGACCCGGCGCTACCAATCCAGCACGGTCACTTCTACTGGAACGATCACTATCCGGACTCGCACCTGTTCGCCGACGCGGAAAACCTGCGTCTGCGCCACGCCCCGGATTTTCTGTTGATTCATCCGATGAACATCGACGATGCCGGCCACAAGCACGGCCTCGACACCCCGCAATACCGCAACAGTGCCCGCAGCGCCGACATCATCCTCGCCGACTACCTGCAAGGCTGGCTCGACGCCGGTTATCAAGTGCTGGTGACTGCCGACCACGGCATGAACAACGACCGCTCGCACAACGGCCTGCTGCCGGAAGAACGCCAAGTGCCGTTGTTTGTACTCGGTGACGCCTTCAGCCTGAACGCCGGCGCCACGCCGAAGCAGACCGACATCTGCGGCACCGTCTGCGAGCTGCTCGGCGTACCCCACGACAAACCTGTTTGCCGGGAGTTGCTCAAGTGAACTCAATGACTCGCGGCAAATGGCTGGCCGCCCTGTGCCTGGTGCCTTTCGCGCTGTTCTTTATCGTGTTCGAAATCGCCCCGCTGATCTGGGTGATGATCAACAGCCTGCAATCGGAAGAGTTCGGTTGGGGCATCGCCAACTTCAGCAGGATCTTCAGCTCGAAGTTCTATCTGCAGGCGATCCAGTACAGCCTCGAAATCAGTTTCTGGTCGAGTGTGTTCGGGATCATCATCGCGGTGCTGGGTGCGTACTCCCTGCGCCGGGTCGATTCGAAACTGCGCAACTTCGTCAATGCCTTCGCCAACATGACCAGTAACTTCGCCGGCGTGCCCCTGGCCTTCGCGTTCATCATCCTGCTCGGTTTCAACGGCAGCATCACCATCATGTTGAAGCAGGCCGGGATCATCGAAGACTTCAACCTGTACTCGAAAACCGGGTTGATCATCCTCTACACCTACTTCCAGATTCCCCTCGGCGTCCTGCTGCTGTATCCGGCGTTCGACGCCCTGCGTGAAGACTGGCGCGAATCCGCGGCACTGCTCGGCGCTGACGGCTGGCAGTTCTGGCGCCACATCGGCCTGCCGGTGCTGACCCCGGCCCTGCTCGGCACCTTCGTGATCCTGCTGGCCAACGCCCTCGGTGCCTACGCCACGGTATATGCGCTGACCACCGGCAACTTCAACGTACTGCCGATCCGGATTGCGGCGATGGTCTCCGGTGACATTTCCCTGGACCCGAACATGGCCAGTGCCCTGGCCGTGGTGCTGGTGGCGCTGATGACCCTGGTGACCGTCGTGCATCAACTGCTGCTGAAGAGGAGCTACCATGTCTCGCGCTGAATCCGGCCCGGCCGGCGTCTACCACCGCGTCGTGGTGTATCTGCTGTTCGCCATCCTGCTGTTGCCGCTGCTGGGCACGCTGATCTATTCGATCGCCAGCAGTTGGTCGGCCACGGTGCTGCCCAGCGGCTTCACCTTCAAGTGGTACATCCAGTTGTGGAGCGATCCACGTTTCCTGCACGCCTTCGGTCAGTCGCTGCTGGTGTGCGTCGGTGCGCTGATCCTGTCGGTGGTGCTGATCCTGCCGCTGCTGTTCGTGGTGCATTACCACTTCCCGAAACTCGATGTGCTGATGAACATCCTGATCCTGCTGCCGTTTGCGGTGCCGCCAGTGGTGTCGTCGGTGGGGCTGTTGCAGCTTTACGGTTCCGGGCCGTTCGCGATGGTCGGCACGCCTTGGATCCTGATCGGTTGCTACTTCACCGTGGCGCTGCCGTTCATGTACCGGGCGATCACCAACAACCTGCAGGCGATCAACCTGCGTGACCTGATGGACGCCGCCCAACTGCTCGGTGCCAGTACCTTTCAGGCTGCGTTTCTGGTGGTACTGCCGAATCTTCGCAAAGGCCTGATGGTCGCGTTGCTGCTGTCGTTCTCGTTCCTGTTCGGCGAGTTCGTGTTCGCCAACATTCTGGTCGGCACCCGCTACGAAACCCTGCAGGTCTACCTCAACAACATGCGCAACAGCAGCGGCCACTTCACCAGTGCGCTGGTGATTTCCTACTTCTTTTTCGTGCTGGTCCTGACCTGGGTCGCCAACATCTTGAACAAGGACAAAAGCGAATGAGCTATGTCAGCGTCCAACACCTTCAGAAAAACTACGCCGGCACCACTGTGTTCAGCGATATCAACTGCGAAATCCGGCAGGGTGAATTCGTCACCCTGCTCGGCCCCTCCGGTTGCGGCAAATCCACCTTGCTGCGCTGCATCGCCGGCCTGACGCCGGTGGATGGCGGCAAGATTCTGCTCGATGGCGTCGACATCGTGCCGCTGACGCCACAGAAACGCGGGATCGGCATGGTGTTCCAGAGCTATGCGCTGTTCCCCAACATGACCGTGGAGCAGAACGTCGCCTTTGGCCTGCGCATGCAGAAGGTCAATCCGGATGACAGCCACAAGCGGGTCGCCGAGGCGTTGAAACTGGTTGAACTGAACGATTTCGCCAGTCGTTATCCGCATCAACTCTCCGGCGGTCAGTGCCAGCGTGTCGCCCTCGCCCGCTCTTTGGTCACCCGTCCGCGCCTGTTGTTGCTGGATGAACCGCTGTCGGCCCTCGATGCACGGATTCGCAAGCATCTGCGTGAGCAGATCCGTCAGATCCAGCGCGAACTGGGTCTGACCACCATCTTCGTCACACACGATCAGGAAGAGGCCCTGACCATGTCTGACCGGATTTTCCTGATGAATCAGGGAAAGATCGTACAAAGCGGCGATGCCGAAACCCTGTACACCGCACCGGTCGATGTGTTCGCCGCCGGCTTCATCGGCAACTACAACCTGCTGGACGCCGAAAGTGCAACGAAGCTGTTGCAGCGACCGATCAACCACCGCGTTGCGATTCGCCCGGAAGCCATCGAACTGAGCCTGAACGGCGAGCTCGATGCACAGATTCGCAGCCACAGCCTGCTGGGCAACGTGATCCGCTATCGCGTCGAAGCCAGGGGGGTGGAGCTGGTAGTGGATGTCCTCAATCGTTCGGCAGCGGATCTGCACCCCGACGGTCGGCGCCTGGCGCTTTCCATCGATCCGACTGCCCTGTGTGAGGTCGCTTGAAAGCAGCTGTGAGCTTCAAGCTTCAAGCTTCAAGCTTCAAGCCTGTAGACTGCAGCGTACTTGATTCCAATTCTTGCAGCTCGAAGCTATTGGCTCGCAGCTGTTCTCGGAGAGAACCGATGGCCCTGGCAATTTTTGATCTGGACGACACGCTGATTCATGGTGACTGCGCAACGCTATGGAGCGAGCAGATGGGGCGCCTGGGCTGGGTCGATCCCGAGTCGTTCATGCGCAGGAACAACGAGCTGATGGACGCCTACAGCCATGGCAAGTTGCGCATGGAGGACTACATGGACTTCAGCCTGGAACCGTTGATCGGTCGCACGCCGGAAGAGGTCGAGCACCTCGTCGCGCCCTGGGTGGAGGACTTCATCGAACCGATCATCTTCAGCGATGCCACCAAAATCATCAGCGCCCACCGCAAGGCCGGTGACCGGATTCTGGTGATTTCGGCCTCGGGCACGCACCTGGTCAAACCGATTGCCGAGCGGCTGGGCATCGACGAGATCCTGGGCATCGAACTGGAAGTCGCCCATGGCGTATACAGCGGCAACACCGTGGGTACCCTGACCTATCGCGAAGGCAAGATCACCCGCCTGCTGGAATGGCTGGATGCCGAAGAGGAAAACCTTGAGGGCGCGAGCTTCTATTCCGACTCACGCAATGACCTGCCGCTGCTGCTGAAAGTGGATTACCCGCATGTGGTCAATCCGGATCCGGTGTTGCTTGCGGAGGCCGAGAAATCCGGATGGCCGATTCATCTCTGGAAATAAGTGAATGCCATGTGGGAGCAAGCCTGCTCCCACCTGCATCGATGATCAGCTCAGGCTTTCGTCGATCACCAGCACCAGTTTCCCCGCCACCGTGTTGCTCGCCAGCTCGGCAAACGCCGCTTCGGCATCCTTGATCGCAAAGGTCCTGGCCAGTTGCGGCTTCAGGCGCCCTTCGGAAAACAACGGCCACACTTGCTGGCGCAGATCGCTGAACAGATCGGCCTTGAACTGATCGTCACGGCTGCGCAGGGTCGAACCCAGCAATTGCACACGCTTGGACAGCACCTGGGCCAGATCCAGTTTCGCTTCACGGCCGCCCATGAGGCCGATCAGCACCCAGCGTCCATCCTGAGCCATCAGCTTCAAATTCAACGCCGAGTAATTGCCGCCGACCGGATCCAGAATCACATCGAACGGTCCGAAGTCCCGCAGGCTTTCCAGATCGTCGGTGCGCACCACGCCGCCCTGGGCGCCCAGCGCTTCACAATAGGCCAAACGCTCGGCCGATCCGACGCTGACCCAGCATGGATTGCCAAATGCCTTGCACAGTTGAATCGCGGCGGAACCGATACCGCTGGCCCCCGCATGCAATAAAACTTTCTCCCCGGGTTTGAGCGCAGCGAGTTGAAACACATTCAGCCAGACCGTCGCATAGACCTCAGGCAATGCCGCGGCTTCGATCAGCGACACGCCCTCCGGAACCGGCAGCACATGCCGCCCGTCGACGACCACCTCTTCGGCCATTCCGCCCCCGGCCAGCAAGGCGCAGACCCGATCACCGACCTGCCAGGAGGAGCCGGCGCCGACTTCGCTGATCACTCCGGAGCACTCAAGACCGAGCACCTGACTGGCGCCCGGCGGCGGTGGATAAAGCCCCGCCTTCTGTAATAAGTCCGCGCGATTGAGGCCCGCAGCCGCCACCCGGATGCGGACTTGTCCTGCATCACACTCAGGACCGGGTTCATCAACCCATGCCACTTGACCTTCAACGCCTTGCAATGCCTTCACAGTGCCTCCATAGTGAGTCTGGACTGAGCCCGAAGCTGTAGCGCCGGGCTTTTTGCATTATGCGACCGGCCCTGGGGTCTGAACGAGCGCTGAACAGCAGTTATCGTACAGAGCGTAGAGGTACCGGCGACTTCAAAGACGGCCTAATATGCGTTATCAATTGTCCCCGCGTCGAATCAGCATGAAGCATCTGCTCCCCAGCACCGCCCTCGCTCTTTTCATCGGTATCGGCCTCTTGCCGGTGTCGGGCACTACATTCGCAGCCAACAGCTGGGACAAGTTGCAGCCTGATCGCGATGAAGTGATCGCCAGTCTGAACGTCGTCGAGTTGCTCAAGCGCCACCACTACAGCAAGCCGCCGCTCGACGATGCACGTTCGGCGATCATCTACGACAGCTACATCAAGCTGCTGGACCCGTCGCGCAGCTATTTCATGGCCAGCGACATCGCCGAATTCGACAAGTGGAAGTACCAGTTCGACGATTTCCTCAAGAGCGGCGACCTCAACGCCGGCTTCACCATTTACAAACGCTATCTGGACCGCGTGAAAGCGCGTCTGGACTTCGCCATTGCCGAGCTGAACAAAGGCGTCGACAAGATGGACTTCACCACGAAGGAAACCTTGCTGATCGACCGCAAGGACGCTCCGTGGCTCAAGTCCACCGCCGAACTCGATGACCTGTGGCGCAAACGCGTCAAGGACGAAGTGCTGCGGCAGAAGATCGCCGGCAAAGAGCCAAAGCAGATCCAGGAAACCCTGACCAAGCGCTACAAGAACCAATTGGCGCGCCTGGACCAGACCCGTGCCGAAGACATCTTCCAGGCGTACATCAACACCTTCGCCATGTCCTACGATCCGCACACCAACTATCTGTCGCCGGATAACGCGGAAAACTTCGATATCAACATGAGCCTGTCCCTCGAGGGCATCGGTGCCGTGTTGCAGAGCGACAACGACCAGGTGAAGGTCGTGCGTCTGGTGCCGGCAGGTCCTGCCGACAAGACCAAGCAGGTTGCTCCTGCCGACAAGATCATCGGCGTTGCCCAGGGCAACAAAGAGATGGTCGACGTGGTCGGCTGGCGTCTGGACGAGGTGGTCAAGCTGATCCGTGGTCCGAAAGGCACCGTGGTCCGCCTGGAAGTCATCCCGGCCAGCAATGCGCCGAACGATCAGACCAGCAAGATCGTGTCGATCACCCGTGAAGCGGTGAAGCTCGAAGACCAGGCCGTGAAGAAATCCATTCTGAGCCTCAAGCAGGACGGCAAGGACTACAAGCTCGGCGTGATCGAGATTCCGGCCTTCTACCTGGACTTCAAGGCGTTCCGTGCCGGTGATCCGGATTACAAGAGCACCACTCGCGACGTCAAGAAACTCCTGACCGAACTGCAGAAAGAGAAAGTCGACGGCGTGGTCATCGACCTGCGCAACAACGGCGGCGGTTCCCTGCAGGAAGCCACCGAGCTGACCAGCCTGTTCATCGACAAGGGCCCTACCGTGCTGGTGCGCAATGCCGATGGCCGGGTCGATGTGCTGGAAGACGAAAACCCGGGCGCGTTCTACAAAGGCCCGATGGCGCTGCTGGTCAACCGCCTGTCCGCCTCGGCTTCGGAGATCTTCGCCGGCGCCATGCAGGACTACCACCGTGCGCTGATCATCGGTGGCCAGACCTTCGGCAAGGGCACCGTGCAGACCATCCAGCCGCTGAACCATGGCGAACTGAAGCTGACCCTGGCCAAGTTCTACCGGGTTTCCGGTCAGAGCACCCAGCATCAGGGCGTACTGCCGGACATCGACTACCCGTCGATCATCGACACCAAGGAAATCGGCGAGAGCGCCCTGCCGGAAGCCATGCCATGGGACACCATCCGAGCGGCGATCAAACCGGCGGTCGACCCGTTCAAGCCGTACCTGGCCCAGCTCAAGTCCGAGCATGACGCCCGTTCGGCGAAGGATGCGGAGTTCGTGTTCATCCGCGACAAGCTGGCCCTGGCGCAGAAGCTGCTGGAAGAAAAAACCGTCAGCCTCAATGAAGCCGATCGCCGTGCCCAGCACGCCGACATCGACGCCAAGCAGCTGGCGATGGAAAACATCCGTCGCAAGGCCAAAGGCGAAGAGCCGCTCAAGGAGCTGAAGAAAGAAGACGACGACGCCCTTGCTGCCGCCGAGCCGGACAAGGTCAAACCGGAAGACGACGCCTACCTGAGCGAGACCGGGCGTGTGCTGCTGGATTACCTGAAGCTGAGCAATCAGGTAGCCAAGAAGTAAGGTGATGGCAATTTAATGGTGACGATCCCCGGATCGTCATCAAACAGTCATCATTCTGTCGTGCAATAAAGGACTGGGAGCGGTTCTCTTCATCGAGAACGCTCCCAGTCCTTTTTTTATCGCCAGAGATTGCCATGACCACGACCGAACAGCTGAGTGCCTTGAGCTCGATCCTGACTCAAAGCGGTTTACACAGCCTGTTCCAGCCGATCATCTGCCTCTCCGAACGACGCATTCTCGGCTATGAAGCCCTGACTCGCGGCCCCTCCAACAGCCCGCTGCACTCCCCCATCGCCCTGTTCGCCGTAGCCCGCCAGGCCGGCCGCTTGAACGAACTGGAAATCGCCTGCCGCCAGAGCGCCTGCCGGCGCTTCAACGATCAGCAATTGCCGGGCAAGCTGTTTCTCAACGTCTCTCCCGAATCCCTGCTCGAAGCCGCACATCAGCCGGGACGCACCCTCCAATTACTGCAGGACTTCGGCATACCACCCAGCCAAGTGGTGATCGAACTCACCGAGCAGACGCCGATTGACGACTTCCAGTTGCTGCAAACGGCTTTGCATCACTACCGGGCGATGGGGTTTTCCATTGCACTCGACGATCTGGGCGCGGGTTATTCGAGCCTGCGCTTGTGGTCGGAACTGCGGCCGGATTACGTGAAGATCGACCGGCACTTTATCGACGGTATCCATCAGGACGCCTTGAAACGCGAGTTCGTCGGATCGATCCTGCAAATCGCCAAAGCCTCCCGGGCGCAAGTGATTGCAGAAGGCATCGAACTGCCGGAAGAACTGGCGGTGCTGACCGAGATGGGTGTGGACCTGGTGCAGGGCTACCTGCTCGGACGTCCCCAGGAACACCCGCCACGGGACGCCCGGGCCTTGATGCCCAAGCACGACAGCAGCGCCGTGGCGCTGAATGACGAAGGCAGCGACCTCAGCGCCCTGCTCAATGATCAGCCGGCCGTGAATCGTGATACGCCAACCGCCACTGTTCTCGAAGCCTTTCGCCGTCAGGCCAACCTGAACTCGCTGGCAGTGCTCGACGAACAGGGTCAGCCGTGTGGCATCGTCCATCGTCATTCCCTGTCCGATGCATTGCTCAAGCCGTTCGCCACCGACCTGTTCGCCCGCAAACCCATCAGCCGGCTGATGAACGACGATTTTCTCGCCGTGGAAATGACCCAGTCGCTGCAACAGGTCAGCCGCCTGATCACCAGCCGCGCCCGACAGCGCATCGAAGAAGACTTCATCATCACCCTCAACGGCAGCTATCTGGGCCTGGGCCGGGTGATCGACGTGCTCAAACTGATTACCGAACTGAAAATCCAGCAGGCTCGTTACGCCAACCCGCTGACTCTGCTGCCGGGGAATGTGCCGATTCAGCAATGTTTGACTCGCCTGCTGCAACAGGGACGGGAGTCGGTTATTTGCTATGTCGATATCGATAGCTTCAAACCCTTCAACGATATCTATGGGTATGGGCGGGGGGATGAGGTGTTGTTGTGTCTGGCACAGTGTTTGAATGAACGCGTTGATCCATCTCGCGATTTCGTCGGGCATATTGGTGGGGATGATTTTCTGTTGGTGCTCGGCCCGGAGGATTGGCGTAAACGGCTGAACCAATTGCTGGATGATTTTCAGAGTCAATGTCGACGGTTTTATCGGCCCGAACACCTTGAGGCTGGGTGTTTTGTTGCGCCGAATCGCCAAGGCATTCGGCAGGAGTTTCCGTTGTTGTCACTGTCCATTGGCGTGGTGCATTTGCATCCTGAGGCTTGTGCGCAGCTGGATGCGAGTCAATTGGCGGAGATGGCTTCGCAGGCGAAGCATCATGCGAAGAATGTGCAGGGATATAGTGTGCATTTGATTGATAGCCTCGCCGCTCCCAACCTTCATTCTCCGCAACTAATGGGTCAACGCTGAGCCCCAGACCACGTCCCCCTTGAAAGCAGGTAAGCAGACGAAGGGTAGGTTAGCGTAACTAACTGCTTACCTAGACACTAACTCAGCAAACAAATCCAATAACATCCATTATTTATTTTACGTTTAATAGTCGCATTCACCATGTGGATCTATCCTCAGCCGCTGCGAGTTCAAGGTCTTTACTCCAGACATCTCTCGCCAAGCGGTAGACCTCTTTAAAAAAACACCGCGGACTGTCCAACGAATACCATTCTCCCCTAGGCCAACTTGACGTCTCGCACTCATCAATATCAAAGAGATTACTGAAATCATAGCTTGAATCATCTAACGCTACTTTTAAGGCCTCAACCAAAACCAGCTTATGCCTATATGAAAGGTATGGCAGGTTCAGGCAATACTTTCTGATGAGTATCTCTCTATCCGCAGGAGTGTTCGGATTGTATACAGCGAGTTCCAGGCCTCGAGTCTCCTCTCGATCATAAACATCGAAAACGCCTATAAACCAGGTGAATCTTGGCTCGAATCGCTCGTTCAAATAGGGATCTTTCAGCATTATTTTTTCTCCGACGGAAAGCCTGTAAATGGTTTCTGCGTATTTATCTCATCAAACTTAACTTCAAACCAGCTCATATTCTCATTCAATATCGGATTTTGCGGATCCGTCCTATTTGGCTTATATCCCCGCCCTGCTCCAGGCAATTCAAACCTAACTATCGGTTTATCATTCTGATCCCTTCCCGTATGCCTGATTAAGCCATCTTTATCCCTAGTCATCGCCTTATTTAATGCACCCAAATGCATTCGCCAGTTATGAAACTGTGAGCTTGGATTTCCTCTGGGTGGTGTTGGGGTGACGCCAGTGTGAGGGTCAGTACCATCGATGGCTCGCTGTTTAAGTGCCGGATCAGAAATTTCAGAGCTATGTTTTTTGACGGTGTGCATACCATAAAGGTCTTCATATTCAGTTACCCGTCGCTTGGCGTTTTCCTCAGCTACCTCATCAATCCTCGCCCGCCGCTCTTGTGCTGTCATCTTTGGCAGAGGGGGAGCACCTTCATCGACGACTACGCGACCGGCTTCGTATCGCATCGGACGGCGCGGGATCGGCGGCGGGCAAGTACAACTCAACCCCAACGGATCCACCCACCCCGTCGGATTCGGCACGTACCGGTACTGGTTCAACCCGCCCGCCAGCTTCACCGGATCCGGTGTCAGGTACCGTCCAACGTCCGGGTCGTAATACCGGTGGCGGTTGTAATGCAGCCCGCTTTCCGCATCAAAGTACTGCCCCTGAAAGCGCAGCGGCTGGTCGAGGTAGTCGTCGGTCGCCAGTTCCACCGAGGTGGTTTTGCCGTAGGCGTTGTACCTGGCCGACCAGACGATCTCGCCGCTGTAGTCGGTCAGTTCCTGCGGGGTGCCGAGGTGATCGAGCTGGTAGTAGAACGGGCAGGCGCGTTTCGGGCCCTGGCCGTCGAGCATTGCCAGC
>NZ_JBJJMM010000029.1:0-70298 GCF_046231795.1 Pseudomonas sp. KCJK9016
TTACGCAAAAGGGCCGACTGTCGCGATGGCAACCATTGGGGAAATCCCTCTGAAATGACCTCGCGGTTTTTGGTATGGTGCAGCTCGTTTTTTAACGGACTGATGTCACGCCCAAGGATCGGCGCTCATTCTGTCAAAGAGTTGCTGCAGAAATGCCTGAACCCATACCCATCAAGGATCATGAGAAAGAGAAGCGTCTGGTCAACAAGCGGTTGATCGCTTGTGCCTTGTTCGTCTTTGCGATCAGCTGTGCATTGGTGGTTCGTCTCTACATCCTGCAGGTGGTGGAGTTTGACTATCACTCGACCATCTCCGAAAACAACCGCGTCCATGTCTTGCCTATCCCGCCAACGCGAGGACTGATCTACGACCGCAACGGTGTGCTACTGGCCGATAACCGCCCAAGCTACAACCTGACGATCACTCGCGAACGCGCCACCAACGTCAATCAGGAGCTGGACGAAGTCATCAGTCTCCTGCGCCTGCCCGCTGAAGATCGTACGGTCTTCGACAAGGCGATGAAGCAGTCGCGCCATCCGTTTACGCCGGTCACGCTGTTCTATGAGCTGACTGAAGAACAAATCGCCGTGCTGGCCGTCAACGAGTTCCGCTTGCCGGGCCTGGACGTCGAACCGCAGTTCATCCGCAATTATCCGCTGGGTGCGCATTTCGCACATTCCATCGGTTACGTCGGCCGCATTAACGAAAAAGAATCGAAGACGCTCGATTCCGTCGAGTATCGGGGTACGCAATCCATTGGCAAGACGGGTGTAGAACGGTTCTACGAAGCTCAATTGCACGGCCATGTCGGCTACGAAGAAGTGGAAACCAACGCTCAGGGCCGGGTATTGCGAGTCCTGAAGCATACCGATCCGGTTCCCGGCAAAAACATCGTCCTCAGCCTCGACGTCAAGCTCCAGGAAGCTGCCGAGGCTGCATTGGGCGACCGTCGTGGTTCGGTGGTTGCACTGGACCCATCGACCGGTGAAGTGCTGGCCATGGTCAGCAACCCGAGCTTCGACCCCAACCTGTTCGTGACCGGTATCAGCTCCAAGGAATACTCTGCACTGCGTGACTCCATTGATCGGCCACTATTCAACCGCGTGCTGCGCGGCTTGTACGCACCCGGTTCGACGATCAAGCCCGAGGTAGCGATCGCCGGGCTCGACGCCGGCGTGGTCACGCCACAGACCCGCGTCTTCGACCCGGGTTACTACCAACTGCCGGATTTCGACCACAAGTACCGCAACTGGAACCACAGCGGCGACGGCTGGGTGGACATGGATGCGGCGATCATGCGCTCCAACGACACTTACTTCTACGACTTGGCGCACAAGCTCGGTATCGATCGCCTGCACGATTACATGGCGATGTTCGGCCTCGGCGAGAAAGTCTCGCTGGACATGTTTGAAGAGTCTCCCGGCCTGATGCCGTCCCAGGCGTGGAAACGTGCTACCCGGCGTCAAGCCTGGTTCCCCGGGGAGACAGTGATTCTCGGCATCGGCCAGGGCTACATGCAGGTAACGCCGCTGCAACTGGCTCAGGCTACCGCGCTGATCGCCAACAAAGGCGTCTGGAACCGTCCGCATCTGGCCAAGACGGTCGACGGTGTTGCTCCAGTGGACGACCACCCGATGCCGAATATCGTGCTCAAGGATCCGCGTGACTGGGATCAGGTCAACCACGGCATGCAGATGGTGATGCACGATGCCCGGGGTATCGCTCGCGCCGCTGCTGTCGGTGCTCAGTACCGCATCGCCGGCAAGAGTGGTACGGCGCAAGTAGTGGCGATCAAGCAGGGTGAGCGTTACAACCGTGAGAAAACCCTCGAGCGCCATCGTGACAACGCTTTGTTCGTCGGGTTTGCCCCGGCCGAGCATCCGAAAATCGCCATTTCGGTGATGATCGAGAACGGTGAGGCCGGTGGTCGAGTCGCAGGTCCGGTGGTTCGGCAGATCATGGACGCCTGGCTGCTCGATCAGGACGGTCACCTGAAGCCGCAATACGCTGCACCTACCAAACCACAGGGCGATCCCCACGTGTAATTCGCCACAGCTTCACAGCACAGGCTCACGGAGGCTGAGCATGTGCTGGAAGCTATCGAGGAACACGGTTTCCGCTTGTGTCATCTTCTGTTCGCGATTCCACAGCAGATGGATATCAAAATCCACCACCCCATCCTCCGGCGGCAAGCGCCACAGCAAACCCTGTTCGACATCTCGTCGGACCAGGTGAGTGGGCAGGCAACCGATGCCGAACCCTGCACAAATCAGACGATATATTTCTTCGAAACTGGTGGAAGAGGCGATGATCTTGCCGGTAAGGCCTTGCTGATCACGAAACAGCGTCAACGGTGAAAGGTTGCCGCCAAGTTGATCGCTGGTAAAGCTGACAAAGTTCTCCCCGGCGAGCTGTTTCAGGGTCAGATTCTGCTGCCCGAACAGTCGATGCCGCTGCCCGCAAAAGTACGCGTAGCGCTCGCGAAACAGCACCCGTTGCTCCAGTCGAGGCTGTGGCAGGCGACATAAACCGACGCCGACCGTGGCGGTCTTCTGCAACAGTGAACTGATGATGTTCGAGCTGCCCATCACCTCGACTTCCAGCTCGATTTTCGGGTGAGTTTCATGGAAGTCCGCAAGAAACTCGTCGTAATGCCGCGCCTGTACACCGCTGATAGTGAGTATGCGGATCTTGCCCACAACGTCGTCATGGCGGTTCTCGACCACGGTGCCCAAACGGGAAATATCACCGTAGATGTCTGCCGCAATCCGCAGCACTTCCTCGCCTGTTTCCGTCAGGTCAAAGTGCCGGCCACTGCGCGCAATCAGCACGCAATCCAGTTGTTCCTCGAGACGTTTCAACGCCTGGCTGACAGCCGACTGAGTGATGTGCAGGCGCGCAGCGGCGCGACTCATGCTGCCTTCCTGGCCGATTACCAGATAAGTGCGCAGCAGGTTCCAGTCCAGCCGGTCATTCAGAAAACGCCGACCGATCCAGGGATTCGAAGAAGAGCTCATGCAGTAGTCACGCTAATAGTAAAGATAAGTTTTTGAAAATTGACTAATCCTTTCACGGAAGCGATAAAGCCGACAAGCGCCACAGAGCGCGACCGTCAGCCGCCTCGACACCTGCCCAAAACCATAAATACACAGGGTTCTTGCATGCACACCACCGCTCAGCCGCTGCCATCATTGGCACGACCATCGAGTTCTACGATTTCTCTATCTGCGCCACCGTCGCCGCACGGGGGCTCGGGCGACTGTTCTTTCCCAGCAACGATCCGGTCACCAGCATGCTCGCCGCGTTCGGCAGTTTTTGCCGTCGGCCTCATCGCACGGCCCTGTCGCTGATCGGTGTCTGCGGCCTCGCGTGTCCGCGGGCCAAACCGGTCGTCCTTCACACAAGCAAAGAGGTGTATTCGTGAGTAAACCCGCCCACATCGACCCTGTCGAATGGCAAGCCCGTTGCGAGCTGGCCGCGCTGTACCGCCTGATCGCGCACTTTCGCATGACCGACCTGATCGACACTCACATCACCCTGAGGATTCCGGGGCCGGAGCATCATTTTCTGATCAACCGCTACGGCGTGATCTTCGACCGCATGCGAGCTTCCGACCTGGTGCGCATCGATCAGGACGGGCGCATCGTCGACCCTGAATACGCCGGGCATCGGGTCAACGCCGCCGGTTTCGTGATCCACTCGGCGATCCACATGGCGCGGCCGGATCTGAACTGCGTGATTCACACCCACACCGCTGCGGGCATGGCGGTCGCGGCGCAGAAACAAGGCTTGTTGCCGATCAGCCAGCACGCGCTGAAGTTCTACGGAAAACTCGCTTACCACACCTACGAAGGCATTGCGCTGTCGCTGGATGAACGTGAACGCTTGATCGCCGACCTCGGCCCGCACCGGGCCATGATCCTGCGCAATCACGGCTTGCTGGTCGGAGGCTCCGGTGTGGCCCAGGCGTTTCAGGAAATCCACTTTCTGGAGCGTGCCTGCCAGGCCCAAGTCCAAGCGTTGGCTGGCGGTTGCGAGCTGCATTTCCCGTCCCCGGATGTCTGTGCCCACACCGCCGAGCAGTTCGACCGGGATGAACAGGACAACATCATCGACCTCGCCTGGGAGGCCGCCCTGACTCTGATCGAATCCCAGCGTGAGTCCTATCTGTCATGAATACCGTCGCGCGATGTCCCGCGATACGCTGTTGTTCAAGCAATGTCGTCGAACATGACCTCTGCCCACCGATCATCCTCTATGGAAAACACCGGGTGTGACCATCACGCTGCACATGGCTTTGGCGGCGTCTCATGACTGCATCGCCGAACAGATTGCCGAAAACTTTCTCCGTCTGAATGCCGGTGAACCATTGCTCAACCGCGCGGATCGACTGCTCGGTTACTGATCCGCCAGGCAGGCCTGCAAACGCTCGATAAACAGCGTTTCGGCCCGGCTCATTCGCTGCTCGCGGTTCCACAGCAGATGAATGTCGACATCGGCAATTCCCTCGTGAGGCGGCAGGCGCCAGAGCAATCCGGCCTCGACGTCCGCTGCCACTACGTGTTCCGGCAGGCAGCCAATGCCGAATCCGGCGATCACCAGTCGCCGTACTTCTTCAAGGCTCGGCGATGAGGCGACGATGCGTCCGCTGAAGCCTTGCTGATCGCGAAAAATCGTCAGCGGCGAAAGCATCCCGCCAATCTGGTCACTGGTGAAACTGACGAAATTCTCCCGCTGCAAATCGCCTTCACCGATGTCCTGGCGGCCGAACAGCGCGTGGTGTTTGCCACAGAAAAACGCATAGCGCTGACGCAGGAACAGACGCTGTTCCAGACGCGGCTGCGGGCGGCGATTAAGGCTCAGGCCGAGGGTTGCGGTTTTCTCCTGAAGGGCACTGACAATGTCCGAACTGCGCATCACATCCACCTCCAGATCCACCCGTGGATACTGCCGATGAAAGTCAGCGAGGAAGTCATCGAAGCGCTCGGAAAAGATCCGGCTGATGATCAGCAACCTGACCTTGCCGATCACTTCGTCGGCCGGTTGTTCCAGCAGGCTGCTGACCTGGGACATCTGCCCGTAGATCTCGCCGGCCAGTTCGAAGATCTGCTCGCCGACTTCAGTGAGGGCAAAGCGCGGGCCGCGACGGGCGATCAACTGGCGACCCAGTTGCTCCTCCAGCCGCTTGAGCGCCTGGCTCACCGCCGGTTGGGTCAGGTGCAGGCGCGCGGCGGCGCGGCTGATGCTCAGCTCCTGGCCGATCACCCGGAAGGTGCGCAGCAGGTTCCAGTCGAGGCGGTCGTTGAGCAGGCTCTGCATAGGCGTTCAGTCGAAAAAGGGCCGATGGGAAATACCTCGCGACAAGCAGGATCGATAATCCTGTGAAGTTCACGTTCCGCAGATCGTAACACTGTCAGGCGTGCCGTAACGGTCATGCACCGTTGTACCTCGCAGCGACTCAATTGATGGATGCATCGCAGACGCGCAATTTCTACTGACGAAAAAAAACGAGCCCTTCATCGGGCTCGTTTTTATTCAGCTACGGGGTTTGACCGCAGCGGAGTCGAAGGAAATGATCACTTCAACCCGACGGTTGAACTGTCGGGATTGTGCACTGCTGTTATCTGCAACCGGGAACTGCTTGCCGTATCCCGTCGTGGTCAGGCGATCCGGACCAACGCCCAGTCGGGAAAGGGCAAACGCCACCGATTCGGCACGACGCTCGGAAAGGCCCTGGTTGTAAGCGTCTGTGCCGACATTATCGGTGAAGCCCTCGATGCGCACCTTGCGCTCCGGGTTGTCCAGCAGGTATTGCGCCAGTTGCTGCACGTTACGCTGGCTGCCGTATTTGAGGTCAGACTTGCCGGTATCGAACAGCACATCGCCGAAAGTCACGACATCGCCGCGCTCGGTTTTCTTCGCCTTCAACGCTTGCAGCGCCTTGAGCTGTTGGGTACGCACATCCAGTTGCACCTGAGTGCGCTCGGCGTCGATCTTCATCAGCCCGGCCTCGGCGACACGACCGCTGATGACCTGCTCGGCGATGGCGATTTTCTGGCTGGCGACGTAGGCCAGTTGATCGACCTCAGGCGCCTGACGATCCTTCAGCGAAGCCTGGTCGGCCTTGTTCAGGGCAGTGAAGGCATCCCTGGTTTCGATGGCCGCCAGAGTGCTTGATTCAGGTTTGCTCTGCAGGGCGCTGAATTGTGCGCGGGCCTGAACGAGTGTCGAGTTTTCCGGTGGGGTCGCACAGCCGGCAAGCATCACGCCGAGGGCACAAAGGGTTGGCAAAAAAACGGTAGTACGCATAGTCGTTTCCTTAATTGGCGCTGATCGGCCCGGTAACAGGGTTGGCCGGGTCTTGCAGCATTTCCTGTTTGAGCACTTGAATGCCGTTGTGCGCATCGCTCAGTTGTTTTTGCAGTTTCACCGCCTGTGCCTTGTGCTGGGCCAGGTTGGCGTCGACTTCGATCTGTTCGGCGAGGGTTTTTGCCTGAACGTAATCCTGCTGGCCGATGGCGCGTTCCATCAGGAACATCTTGTCCTGGGCCGTTTTCATTTCCAGCGGGGCGTACTGCGTCGCTTCAGCGGACACCGCACGGTTGACCGCATCCCGGGACAGCGAAATCTGCTGCTCGGGAATCGGTGCGCTGGCACAGGCACTCAAGACACCTGCCAGAGTGAGCAGGCAGGCGGATGCCCGCGCGCGGGAAGACACACGTTGTATATTCATAAGGACATTCCAGACAGTAGTAATGAGGTGAACCCGGTCGTCATCGATTTCTGGGTTCGGCTTTCAATTGCCCGCCCCACCACGGCGTTTGGCCTGAGCTCGTGAAGCACCGCACGAGGCAAACCAACTGAGTGCCGACAGCTCACCCGGATCGATTTGCGCCATGAAACGCCGCACGGTTTGCTCATCGGCGGTTTGCACCAGATGGATCTGGCCCGGCTCGCCGCTGGCCGACAACACCCCGGTTTTCTGCCCGGGGGCTATGCCATAGACCAGGGTATTGGTGACTTGCGGATTGCTGCGGCAGAAGCGTTCCACGTTGACGCCGGCAGCCCTGAACAGATTCATGTTGATCAGCAGCACATCGAACAACTCGAAGGGCTCACAGGTGTAATGCGTCAGGGTCTGCAGATCTGTGAATGACAGCACCGGGGTCATCCGGAAGTAACCCAGGCGGTTGAGGATCTTTTCCAGCCGATTGCACTGAGAGTGCTGTTCATCGGCTATCAGGATTCGCAAGGTTGGAGTCGCCATAGAGCACAGTCACCCGATCATTCAGAGAAAAACGGCAATCAGCACGGACGCCTTCACGCTAAGTCGTTTGCTGATCGCCGGCTTTAGGACGTGTCTCAAAATTGCGATTTCTGAGCAGGGATGAGCGGCAGTCTGCTGCGCCGGGCTGCTTCGAAAGGGTCAATGGCTTTTAAATATAAGCAGGATTAATAATTTGAATAACAAATAGAAAATTGACTGATCATTGCCTCGGTACGAAAAATATCCCCCGGACAGGTGCCGTCAGAGTGCCTCGGATACGCCGCTTCCCTCCTGCCAGAAAAACAATCAAAGGAGCCCGACCCCATGAAGCCCCACGCTTCGAACCAGCCGCGACGTGCGGCAGCCGCAGCCTTCATCGGCACCATGATCGAGTGGTACGACTTTTACATCTACGCCACCGCCGCCGCGCTGGTGTTCGGCGCGTTGTTCTTTCCCTCCGACGATCCGTTGTTCAGCACCATGGCTGCGTTCGGCACCTTCGCCGTGGGCTTCTTTGCGCGGCCATTGGGCGGGATCATTTTCGGCCACATCGGCGACCGCATCGGCCGCAAGAAGTCGCTGATCATCACGCTGCTGATGATGGGCGTGGTCACGGTGTGCATCGGTCTGTTGCCGACTTATGCGCAGATCGGTGCGGCGGCACCGGTGCTGCTGATTCTGCTGCGCATTGTCCAGGGCATCGCCGTCGGCGGCGAGTGGGGCGGGGCGGTGTTGATGGCCGGCGAGCATGCGCCGAAGGGCCGGCGCAACTTCTTCGCGTCGTTCGCGCAACTGGGCAGCCCGGCGGGGTTGATCCTGTCGCTGCTCGCGTTCAGCGCGGTGACCCGTTTGCCGGAAGAAGACCTGATGAGCTGGGGCTGGCGTCTGCCGTTCCTCGCCAGTGCACTGTTACTGCTGGTGGGTCTGGCGATTCGTCTGGGCGTGAATGAATCGCCGGAATTCCTCGCCAGCCGCGAGCAGGCCGCGAAACAGATCAAGAAAGAACAGGCACCCGTGATGGAAGTCTTGCGCACCGCGTGGCGTCCGCTGCTGCTGTGCATCGGCGCCAACACACTGGGTATCGCCGGGGTGTATTTCACCAACACCTTCATGATCGCCTACACCACTCAGCAACTGGCGCTGCCGCGTTCGCTGATTCTGGAGTGCCTGTTCTTCGTAGCGATCATTCAGTTCTGCATTCAGCCGCTGGCGGCGTGGATGGCGGAAAAAATCGGCGCGACGCGTTTCCTGTGCCTGGTGTCGCTGCTGGCGATGGCCTCACCGTACCCGATGTTCGTGCTGGTCAGTTCGGCCCAGGCACCGCTGATCATTCTTGGCATCGCGCTGGCGGTGGTGTGCATGGCCTCGTTCTACGCGGTGATCGCCGGTTACGTCAGCGGCATGTTCGAAACCCGCGTGCGCTACACAGCCATCTCGCTGGCCTATCAGATTTGCGGTGCTCTGGCCGGTGGCCTGACGCCGCTGATCGGTACGATGCTCGCGCACAAATTCACCGGACAGTGGTGGCCGATGGCGCTGTTCTACAGCCTGATCGCCGGTATTTCGCTGTTGTGCGTGTTGTCCCTTGCCCGTCGTCATGCCAGTGCCCATCGGGCGGAAATGGCTCGTGCCTGACCCGGAATTTCAGGAGAACCTTATGTTGAAGATCAATGGCGAACGCCTGTGGGCGAGCCTGATGGCCATGGCCGAAATCGGTGCGACAGCCCGAGGCGGCAGCTGCCGTCTGGCGCTGAGCGATGAAGACAAGGCTGGGCGCGAACTGTTCGCCCATTGGTGCCGCGAAGCCGGCATGACCTTGAGCGTGGATGCCATCGGCAACTTGTTCGCCCGCCGCGCCGGCACCGATCCGGACGCCGCGCCGGTGATGATGGGCAGCCACCTCGATACTCAACCTGAGGGCGGGCGTTTCGATGGCGTCTACGGCGTGCTCGCCGGGCTGGAAGTGGTGCGTTGCCTCAACGATCTGAATATCCAGACCCGCAAACCGCTGGAAGTGGCGGTGTGGACCAACGAAGAAGGCGCGCGCTTCACCCCGGCCATGTTCGGCTCGGCCGTGTTCACCGGAATCATGGATCTGAACGCTGCGCTGGCGGTGCGCGACATCGATGGCATCAGCGTTGCCGAGGCCTTGCAGCGTACCGGTTACGCCGGTGATCGCCCGTTGGGCGGCGCGGTGGATGCCTATTTTGAAGCGCATATCGAGCAAGGCCCGATACTTGAAGACAATGCCAAGAGCATCGGCGTGGTCACGGGCGGTCAGGCGATCCGTTGGCTCGACGTGTGCGTGGAAGGCATGGCCGCCCACGCCGGCACCACGCCGATGCCGCTGCGTAAAGACGCCTTGTACGGTGTGGCGCGGATGATTCAGGCGATTGAAGGTCTGGCCGCAGATTTTGCCCCGGAAGGCCTGACCACTGTGGGCGAACTCAGCATTAACAAATCCTCGCGCAACACCATTCCGGGGCGGGTGAATTTCACCGTCGATCTGCGTCATCACCGCGACGACGCCATTGCCGCCATGGAGCAACAGGTGCGCGCCCGGTTGCAGGCGATTGCCGATGGTCGCGGCCTGAGCCTGACAATCACCCTGCACTGGATCAGCCCGGCCACACCGTTCGACGCCGAATGCGTGGCAGCCGTGCAAGAGGCGGTGGATGCGCTGGGCTACGCTCAGCAGTCGATTGTCAGCGGCGCCGGGCATGACGCAATTCATCTGGCACGCTACTGCCCGACGGCGATGGTGTTCATCCCGTGCGTCGGTGGCTTGAGCCATAACGAAGCCGAAGCTGTGTTGCCCGAAGACGTGAAGCAGGGCACCGATGTTTTGCTCAATGCCGTGCTGGCCCGCGCCGGTCGAATCGAACAAGGAGTCTGAAGCATGCGCAGCTTTTTCCATCCCGAACAATTGCTCCACCATCCACGCAGCTATTACTCCCGTGGCCAGATGCGCACACCGCAGGAAGTCCCGGAACGTGCGCAGCGTCTGGTGCAGGCCGCCCACGGTCTGGGTTTCAGTATCGAGCAACCCGCCGATGCCGGTCTTGCACCGTTGCTGGCGGTGCATGGCGCGCCGTATCTGACGTTCCTTAAGGAAGCACACGCACGCTGGAAGGAAATCCCCGAAGACTGGGGCGATGAGGTGATGTCGAACATCTTCGTCCGCGAGCCCAATGCCCTGCGCGGCATCCTCGCCCAGGCTGCACGGTATCTGGCGGACGGCAGTTGCCCGGTCGGCGAGCAGACCTGGCGCTCGGCTTATTGGTCAGCGCAAAGCGCCGTGGCCGGGGCTCAGGCGCTGATCGATGGCGAACCGGCGGCGTATGCAGTGTGCCGTCCGCCGGGGCACCATGCCCGGGCCGAAGCAGCGGGCGGTTTCTGCTACGTGAATAACGCGGCGGTGGCGGCGCAGGTGCTGCGCGATAAATTTGAAAAAGTCGCCGTGCTCGACACCGACATGCACCATGGCCAGGGCATTCAGGAAATTTTCTACGACCGTGATGACGTGCTTTATGTCTCGGTGCATGGCGATCCGACCAACTTCTATCCGGGCGTTGCCGGGTTCGCCGATGAACGCGGCAGCGGTGCGGGGGAGGGTTTCAACCTCAACCTGCCGATGGCTCATGGATCAAGCGAAGCGGATTTCCTCGGGCAACTGGAAGTCGCTTTGAGCGCGGTGCGCGAGTTCGGCGCCGAGGTGCTGGTGCTGTCGCTGGGCTTCGACATCTACGAGCTTGACCCGCAAAGCAAAGTCGCCGTCACCCGCGAAGGCTTTGCAACACTGGGTGAGCGTATTCGCAGCCTCGGCCTGCCATGCCTGATCGTGCAGGAAGGCGGCTATCACCTGGAAAGTCTCGAAGACAACGCCCGGGCGTTTTTCGTGAATGCCGAGGTGTGGCAGCGCTGAGACGGTCCACCTGACGAAGCGCCCTGTGGTGCTTGCCATCGCCCTGACGTTAACGTAAACATTGGCGTCAGGGCGCTGATGTAAAGAAGCGCAAAGCGGACCGCTGCGGAGCGCTTGATGACTCTAATAAAAACAACCGATCCCAAGTCTCACCACGAAGCCCGGCTGGCCCGGGAAAAACTCCATCTCGAAGGGCAGGTCCCGGATGGGGTGTTGCGTGCGGAAATCGATGCTTCGTGGCGGCGCAGCCTGAGCCACGGCGTGCATTTCAATGGCAAGCATGAGCTGGCGCTGGAGTCGGGCGCGAGTCTCGACGTGTTGTTGGCGAGCAATCGTCTGCTGCTCGATGCCGCCATGCCGGCCATCGATTACCTGGCCGAGCGCCAAGGCAAGGAAGGCCTGATTATCCTCGCCAATTCCGACGCCACTATCCTCGCAGTGGAGGGGCGGGCCGACCGGCTCAAGGGCAGTGGCCTGCAGGACATCGCCCTCGGCGCCTGCTGGAGCGAAGCCGCCCGTGGCACCAACGCCCTCGGCACCGCGCTGGTCGAAGCTCGGCCCACCCTGATCGATTGCGGCGAACACTACCTCGACCGCCTCACCGATTTCTCCTGCACCTCGGTGCCGATCCATTGCCCTCAAGGCGAAATTCTCGGCGTCCTCGACCTCACCCGTGAAGGCCCTCTGGGTCGCGTCCACGACAGTACCGCGCTGCTGAGCATGGCGGTCAGCCAGATCGAGAGTCGGGTCTTCAACAACAGCTTTCCCGATCAGATCGTCCTCGCCTTCCACAGTCGCCGGCAGTATCTGGAATCGCCGTGGCAAGGCTTGTTGGCGGTCAGTCTCGGCGGGCAGATTCTGGCGGTCAGCGCCCAGGCCTGTCAGTTACTGCGGGCTGAACGTTCGGCACTGGTCGGCAAACGCTGCGAAGAGTTTCTCGGGGTCGATGGCGTGCAATTGCTGACCCGTCTGCAACAGGGTGGCGTCGGCAGTGTGCAGACCGCCAAGGGCGAATTTTTCTACAAGACCCTGCGAGCCCCGGCGCGTTCGGTCAACCTCGGCGGCCCGCCACGCAGCGTCGCGAAAACCGCCAAACCGCAACCTGATCTGGAAGCGCTGGCCGGCAACAACGTCCGTTATGCCCGAGCCTTGCGCATGGCCCGCCAAGGTCTCGCCAATGAGTTGCCGGTGTTGCTGCTTGGCGAGACCGGCACCGGTAAGGAAGTGATCGCCCGCGCCCTGCACCTGGCCGGCAGACGCAGCGACAGACCCTTTGTCGCCGTGAACTGCGCGGCGATCCCCGAAGGCCTGATCGAGTCGGAACTGTTCGGCTACCGCGAAGGCGCGTTCACCGGTTCGCGCCGTGGCGGCATGATCGGACGCCTGCAACAGGCCCATGGCGGTACGTTGTTCCTCGATGAAATCGGCGATATGCCGCTGGCTTTGCAGGCGCGTTTGTTGCGCGTTTTGCAGGATCGCAAAGTGGCGCCGCTGGGTGCCGGCGAAGAACAGGACATCGACGTCGCGCTGATCTGTGCCACCCACCGCGACCTCAAGCGTCAGGTCGAAGACAAGCAATTTCGCGAAGACCTGTTCTACCGGGTCAACGGCATCAGCGTGATGCTCCCGGCCCTGCGCGAGCGCGATGACTTCGCCGCGCTGGTCACGCGTCTGCTGGGCAAGCTCGATGCGCCGAATGCTGTGTTGCACGACGATCTCAATCGCTTGCTCGCGGGTTATCACTGGCCGGGCAATATTCGCCAACTGGAGATGGTCTTGCGCACCGCCCTGGCGATGCGCGAACCGGAGGAGACCGTGCTGACCCTCGATCACCTGCCCGACAGCATGCTCGATGAACTCTCTGCCAGCGAGAAACCCCAGGCCGGCAGCATTCGCGAGAACGAACTGGATATGATCCGCCAGTCCCTCGATACCCATCAGGGCAACGTCTCGGCTGCTGCACACGCTCTGGGTATCAGCCGCGCGACCCTGTATCGCAAACTCAAACAGTTGCGCTCGTGATGCAGCGCCTGTTCGTGCGGCTGATCGACAGCCACAACCCCGCCGCGCTGCAGGCGGCGTTGCAATGGCTCTACGGGTTCGTGCGGCCGCAGCGGCTGGCGATTGCCGGTTTGCTCGGTCTGTCGGTGTGCGCCTCGTTGCTGGTGTTGGTGCAGCCGTGGCTGGTCAAGCTGCTGATTGACGATGGCCTGCTGGCGCGCAATTTCCCGACGCTGGTGCTGATCGCGGTGCTGATGATCATCGCCGGATTGCTCGGCACCGCGTTATCGGGGATCAACCGTTATCTGCACACACGCTTGTCCGGGCGGATTCTGTTTGCCCTTCGTGACGACCTTTACCGGCATTTGCAAAAGCTGTCACCGAGCTTCTACGGCCAGCGGCGGATCGGTGATCTGATGTCACGGCTCGATGGCGATGTGGCGGAGATTCAGCGCTTCGCCGTGGACTCGTTGTTCTCTGCGGTATCCAGTGTGATCGGCCTGGTGGTGGCGATCGCGATGCTGTTCACCCTGTCGTGGAAACTGTCGCTGCTGGCGCTGGTGCTGATCCCGCTCGACGTGCTGTGGCTGCGCTGGATGCGGCGCAAGGTCGAGCGCGATGTGCGGCAACTGCGCGAGCGCTCGGCGGACATGTCGTCGTTCATGGTCGAGACCCTGCCGGTGATGAAATTCATACAGTCCGCCGGCCAGCAACAGCGTGAAGCCCGGCGCCTGGAAAGCCTCGGGCAGGGTTACATGAACCAGTTGCTGCGCCTGCAAGTTACCGAGTTTTTCACCCAGGCTGTGCCCGGCACGTTGACCTCGCTGTCCCGCGCCTGCGCGTTTTTGATCGGTGGTTATTGGGTGGTGCAGGGCGCCTGGCAGCTCGGCGCGCTGATCGCGTTCTCCACCTATCTGGGGATGGCGGTCGGGCCGGTACAGAGCCTGTTGGGGTTGTACGTGGCGATCCAGCGTATGACCGTCAGCCTGGGACGAGTCATGGAGTTGCGCGGCGAAGAGCCCACAGTGTTTTCGCCGGTTACACCGAAACCGTTTCCGTTTTCGGGGGAGCTGCGTTTCGACGCGGTGCATTTCAGTCATCCGGGTCGCCCGAGCACGTTGAACGGCATCGAGGCAACGATTCCCTGTGGTTTGAAAGTCGCCCTGAGCGGCGGCTCCGGCGTCGGCAAATCGACGCTGATCGATCTGCTGCAACGGCATCACGATCCGCAGTCCGGACGCGTGCTGCTCGGCGACGTGGATTTGCGCGAACTCGAACTGTTCGAGTTGCGTCGGCGCATTGCCGTGGTCAGCCAGGACATCGTGCTGTTTCGCGGCAGCCTCGCCGACAACCTGGCTTACGCGGTGCCAGATGCCAGCCGCGAAGCCATCGCCGAGGTTGCACGGCTGGCGCAGCTCGACAGTCTGATCGCATCACTGCCCGAAGGCCTCGACAGTCCGCTGGGCGAGCGTGGTCAGCAATTGTCCGGCGGACAGAAACAGCGCATCGCGATTGCCCGGGCGCTATTGCAGGACCCGTTGATTCTGGTGCTCGACGAAGCCACCTCGGCCGTCGACGAAGCGACCGAGCGCGAGGTGATCGAGGCCATCGACCGGTTGTTTGCCGGGCGTACACGCATCCTTATCAGCCACCGACCGTCGACCCTGGCCGATGCCGACCTGCGTTTCGAACTGCTTGACGGTGTGCTCATCTCGAAAACGGTGCTGCATGAAGCCTGAGTTGCGTATTGGTGTGGTCGACAGCGGACACTCGGCGGCACAACGGATGCAGGTGATTGCCGGGCGGCGGTTCTCATTGCTGGAGGACGGTCTGGCGGAATCGGATCTGCGGGACGATCCGCTTGGCCATGGCAGCGCGGTGATCGAGGCGATCAGCCGTCGCGCACCTGGCGCGCAGATCTGTGTAGCTCAGGTGTTCGATCAACGCGGTGTCACCAGCGCCTTGCAGATTTCCGCGGCCATTGACTGGCTTGTGGCGCAGGACGTGCGTTTGATCAACCTGAGCCTTGGCTTGCGCCAGGATCGCAGCCTGTTGCGCAACACCTGCGCAGCGGCGGTGGCTCGTGGTGTGTTGCTGTGCGCATCAAGCCCGGCGCAGGGCACAGCGGTGTTTCCGGCGAGTTATCCGCAGGTGCTGCGGGTGACCGGCGATGCCCGTTGCACCGACGAACAGTGGTCATGGCTCGACAGTGCGCAGGCGGATTTTGCCGCGTGTGTCCGTGGCACTTATCCGGGGCAGTCGGGGGCCAGTCTGGGGTGTGCCGCGTTGAGCGGTCACATTGCCAGCTATCTGCTGGTGCATCCGCAGGCGAGCAATGCCGAGGTCATCGACTGGCTGAAACACCACGCTCTTTATCGCGGCCCTGAACGGCGTTTCGGTCCATGACCACGATCCTGATTCTCGGCGCCGGGCCGGCGGGCGCAGCGGTGGCGCTGGGGCTGCGACGGATGGGTTACGCCGTGACGCTGGTCAGCGAATGGCGTCGCTTTGCAGCCCTCGAAGGTGTGTCGCAACGGGTACTGGAGGCGCTGCGCGGAGCCGGGTTCAATCATGTGTTGGCGGGCGCCACGTTACCGTCCCGGCGGCAGGTTTCATGGAACGGTCAGCAGCATGCGCAGAACATCGAGGTTCTGCTGGATCGTCCGGCCTTTGATCGCGGTTTGCGGGAGGATTTGCGGCTGGCCGGGGTCGAGGTGATGGAGGGAAAAATCCTCAAAGTTCAGTCCTCGGTGGACGGTCATCGCGTCGAACTTGATGGCAACCGGATGCTGAAGGCGGATTTCCTGGTGGAAGCCCGGGGGCGACAGGCACCGGCGTCCGGCAAAGGCCTGCGCGGGCCGGAAACGGTCAGCCTGCTCAATCGCTGGCAAGGCGCACCGGGGCCCACCGCCAGCGCCGTGGAAAGCCTCGAAGACGGCTGGGCTTGGATGGCTCGTCGGAATGACGGCCAGTGTTATTGGCAATGGACGGTGGACGTAGCCAGTACCGGGTTGCCGGGCAAGGCGCAGTTGCTCGAATTCTGCCGGGCGCGGCGCCAAGTCTCGGATTTTGCTCAGGCGTTCTTTGCCGGCGGGCACGAATTGGAGTTGCAACTGCACGCCCGTAGCAGCACCGCGATTCTCGCGTCTCAGGTCTGTGGCGAAAACTGGATTCGGGTCGGTGACGCTGCGATGGCGGTGGATCCGCTGTCCGGCAATGGAATCTTTCAGTCGCTGTCTTCGGCATTGCAGGCGCCAGTGGTGATCAATACGCTGCTGCGCAACCCCGAGCGAGCGTCGCTGGCCCAACGTTTTCACCAGCAGCGAGTTGAGCAACTGTTCTTGCGATTTGCGCGTATTGGCCGAGACTTTTATGCCGATGAACAGCGCTGGCTCGATCAGCCATTCTGGCAGGCGCGGCGACAGTGGCCGGACGCGGAAGTGGCTCATGCAGAGGCGGGTTTTGCTACGTTGCGCATCGAACGGATGCCGGTGCTGCGTGACGGGTTTGTCGATGAGGCCGAGGTGGTGATCACGGCGGATCAGCCGCTGGGGATCTGGCATGTACTAGGGGTGGAACTGGCGCCGCTGGTGCGGCGGTTGCACGATGAGCCAGCGGATCAGGTGTTGGCGGAGTTGACGCTTGAGCAGGCACGGGCGGTTCGCGGGTGGTTATTGGCTCAGGGGTTCAACCCTGAGCCGTGAGAACTGCCATTACAACTTGATCAACACCGACTTCAATTCGGTGTAATGCTCGATCGCCGCATACCCCATCTCGCGCCCGACGCCGGACATCTTGTAGCCACCAAACGGCAGCGCCGGGTCCAGCGCGCTGTGGCAGTTGACCCACACCGACCCTGACTTGATCCGCGGAATCATCCGGTGTACCGCCGCCAGGTCGTTCGACCAGATGCTGGCGCCCAGTCCGTAAGGGCTGTCATTGGCCATGCGCAGCGCATCGGCTTCGTCATCGAACGGAATCGCCACCAGCACCGGGCCGAAGATTTCCTCCTGCACCAGCGAATGCTGTTGATCGACATCGACAATCACCGTCGGTTTGACGAAGAACCCCGGCCCGAACTGCTCGCCGCCGCAGGCGATGGTCGCGCCGCTTTCCCGGCCCGTTTCGATGTAGCGATAGACCCGCTCCTGCTGGCGCGCAGAAATCAGTGGGCCCATCTCTACGCTCGGATCGAGACCGTTGCCGAGCTTCATGGCGTTGGCGATGTCGCTGATGTCGGCTACCACGTTGTCGAAGTGCTTGCGCTGCACGTACAGGCGCGAACCGGCGCAGCAGACCTGGCCCTGATTGAAGAAAATCGCACTGGCGGCACCCGCCGCAGCGGTTTTCAGGTCAGCGTCGGCCATGACGATGGTCGGTGATTTGCCGCCCAGTTCCAGAGTGACCCGGGTCATTGAGTCCATGGCGATTTTGCCGATCTGTTTGCCGACAGCGGTGGAGCCGGTGAAGGTCAGCTTGTCGACCAGCGGATTGTGGGTCAGCGCGGAGCCGGCGGTAATACCGGTGCCGGTGACCACGTTGAACACGCCTTCGGGGTAGCCCGCTTCCACCACCAGCTCCGCCAGTTTCAGTGCGGTCAGCGGGGTTTCGTCGGCGGGCTTGAGCACCACAGTGCACCCGGTGGCCAGCGCCGGACCGAGTTTCCAGCAGGCCAGCAGCAATGGAAAGTTCCAGGCGACGATGGCGCCGACCACACCCACCGCTTCGCGACGAATGAAACTGTGGAACTCATCACCCGGCATCAGCGGCAGCGAAACGTCGACGCTGGAACCTTCGATTTTGGTCGCCCAGCCGGCCATGTAGCGCAGGAAGTCGATGGCCAGTTGCACATCCATCACTTGCGCCACCGCAGCGCTCTTGCCGTTGTTCAGGCACTCCAGTTGCGCCAGCTGTTCGGCGTCGCGCTGCATCAGGTCGGCGAGCTTCCACAAGAGGTTCTGCCGTTCACGCGGACGGGTGCGGCTCCAGGCCGAATCATCGAAAGCCTGACGGGCTGCGAGCACGGCACGGTCGACATCTTCCGGCGTGGCGCGAGGCACCACGCACAGCACTTCGCCGGTGGCCGGGTTGTGCAGCGGCATGGTCTGGCCGTCGGTGGCTTCGACCCAGTCGCCCCCGATCAGCATGCGCGGCGGGCGCTGGATGAAGGCCGAGGTGGCAGGAAGCAAGTAGGGCAGGGGCATGGTGAAGACCTCTTGTTGTTCGATGGGATCGAGAGGGCTTTCGCAATGGTTGTGCCAAATGCTGGAAGGTGGCGTACAGCACCGTTTTACGGGTTGACGGGGGAAGCGATTGAGTGGCAATGGGCGTGAATTTGTCTCAAAACGCGACAATCACTGAGATGCAGGATACGCGTCCTACAAATCCAATGCCGCTGTGACGGGGGCTCGGAGAAATCGGGCTGTTTCAGCAGTAGGAAAAATCGCCAGTCTGACAGTTTTTACCGACTGGTGGAGGCATGAAGTACGAGCTAAGTTGCTTTTCGAATAGGGTTTTCCTGCCATGGACTTGGCGGGTCAGTGTCTTCACAAGGATGTCGATGAACAATTTAACCATTCGATGGCTAACCAATTTTACGATGGGCGTGGGGACCGGATTTCTGGTGACGGGGATTGCGGCACTGTTGATCGGTGATCTGACTGACATCGATACGATTCGGGCAGGTGCCTGGATGGCGTCAATCAGTTTTTTTGTAATCGTTGCCTCATTCGGTGTTGCCACGATGGAGGGGAAATGATAGCGGCTTTGATTGTGGGTCTGTGGTGTCTGGGCGTCAGTTTGCTGCTCATGTTTGCGTATCACCGGGACCGTCGGATTCAAGCGGCCCAGCGTGACTCCGCGGCATTGGCGGCCAAGGCCGGCGCACACTGTGAATGCCCGATGGTTTGCAACAATTGTGGGCGTTACAAGGTTCACCCGGACAATTCCGTTCGCTAGATCGGGCCCTGCGGCTGACCGAGCCCGACCATCCGGCCAGATAGCCGGGTGATCGGGCGTTATCGGTCAGGATAGAGGGTTGGTGTACACCTTGTGCCCACCTTTCCAGGTTTCGCAGACCTTGATGTCGCGGATGTCGGAGGCCGGGACTTTTTCGTCGAGCGGGTTTTTTTCGAGAATCACGAAGTCGGCGAAATGCCCATCCTGCAGCGAGCCGGTAAACGCATCGGCATGGCACTGCCATGCAGCGTCATAGGTGATGGCTTTCAGCGCCTGCTGGCGGGTCAGGCACTGGCCTTCGTTGAGTACCGGTTGTCGGGCTGCCTCTTTGACAAAAGTACCATCCTCATTGCGTACACCTTCCATTTTGCGGGTCACGGCCTGTTCCATGGAGCGCAACGGGCCGAGCGGGGTGACCGTGCAATCGCTGTGCAGCGAAATGCGCAGGCCTCTGCCCAGAGCGTCCTGGCACAGGTCGAGCATGTCGGTGGCTTTTTCCTCGAAAATGGCCTGTTCGAACACGTAACCCCAGTAACCGACATGACCGATCAGAAAGCTGGGAGAGATGCCCAGATCTTTCAGTTGGTCGAGGGTCTTGTCGTTCAGCATCGAGCAGTGTTCGATGCGGTGGCGCTTTTCCAGCCCGCTCTGACCCTTCAATGCGGTCTTGTAGGCCTGTAGCGTGAACTCGATGGCCCGGTCACCGTTAGCGTGGATCATCAGCGGCCAGCCAGTGGCGACCGCATTGGTCAATGTCTTCTGATAAGTCTCGGGCAGCGTCTTCGGATCCTGGTGATCCTCACCCGGCTCACAGAAGTTGAAGTTTCCGTAGGGACGATCGGTTTCGCAGCAATACGGATCGACCTGATAGCCCGTCAGCCCCTGGTTAGAACCATCGGAAATCAGTTTCACCGAGCCTTGATAAAACAGCCGGGCCGCTTCTTTGGTCACGGGTTTGTAGGGTTCGATCTTGCTGAAGTCCACACCGTTGCAGGCTGCCGCGTAACCGACGCGAACGTTGCGCGGATGGGTCAGGCCGTAGGCTTCCAGTATTGCCTTGGACACGGGGTCGACCATGGCGTCATACAGCAAGGTGATGCCACGGCTGGAGGCGGTCTCGAAGTACCTCTTCATGTACTTGAAGATATTCACCACATCCAGCGCCTGCGCCAGCGGTATCGACAGCAAGGCAGGCGTGATGCCAGCCTCTTCTTGAAGATTGCCCTTGGTCTTTTCCAGGAAAATGTCGAAGCTTTTGTATTCGTCCCGCAGCTTTTGACTGGCGGCGTTGTCGTGGTAATACACAGCGTTGCAGGCGGCCGTGTTCAGATAAACGGTGTGCATCGAAGCGCTGATCATCAGCAGCGGGCTATCGCTGACAATGCTGTCGAGGTTGCCGGTGTTGTCAGCCTTCGGGTCGAACTTGCTGTCGCAGTAGAAGTGGGTCAGCGTGTTCTTGCCGCCCGGTACCACAGTGAACGGCATCAGCGCCGGATCGACCATGCGCCCGAGGATCCACTGCTTCTTGTCCTTTGGCTGACTTGCCTGGAGGAGGCCCTTTAGCGTGTTCCAGTTATAGCGGGGCGTCAGCTTCTGCGTGTGTTCGTCGATGGGGCCAAGGTTCACCCAGCCATCCATGACGCAGGATTGCACGATGTGCATATGCGGCTCGATCAGGCCCGGCAGCAGAGTTCTGCCGCCCAGTGATTGCGTGGTGTATTTGATACCCCGGGCCTTCATGCGCTCCTGCACATGGGCCAGAGTGCCGGAAGCGACCACGTCGCCTCCATGGATGCCCAGCGCTTCGACCTGTTCGTCCATGTTGCCGTTTTTCAGGGGGTAGATGGTGCCGCCGGTGAAGATCAGCGATTCGCTGCCGGGTTCCGGGAGGTGGCCGGCGACCTTGCCTGCGAAGGCTTTAAGGTCGACAGTGTGTCGAAGTGCATTCCATACCGGATTTTCGCAGCCGCAATGAGTGCAGTCTTGACCCTTTCCATGTGATCCCATGATTCCATTCCTCAGATTTTCGGTGGTTTGAGGCGTGACGCACGGAGTGTGCGAACAGCAAGCGTAGCAGGCGCTTTGATATCAAACGGTCAGTCGTCGGCAACCGGGTTTTTGGTACTGCAACGGTGCTTGTCTCACACTGCAACAACTGTCGCGAAATTGGACGCCGGGTCGAACCCTGGAGGCTCGCCCAACACCGCGATCTTCACGTAACTGTTTGATAGAAAAGCTTATCGGCAAGCTGGCACGCTCCGTGTATTGCTCACGGCAGACGTTTCGCTTGCCTCCGTCCGTGTATCGCCGCGAACGGCAGAAACCATAAAAACGATAAGCCACAAAAATAAGAAAGCACCGTGCGAGGTTCGACGTTGATGAAGATAAAACTCCGATCAGGCATGAGCGCCAGTCTGCTGGCCGTGGCCGCTTGCGTAGCCCTGCATTCCCCCGACAGCCTGGCGGCCCGTGACGCCCGGACCATCCTCAAGGAAACCTGCCAGGGCTGTCACACGCCTGAAGCAGGGGAAAAACTGAGTCGCATCAGCCACCAGCGCAAGACCCCGGAAGGCTGGCTGATGAGCATTGCCCGTATGCAGACAATGCACGGTTTGCAGATCAGTGATGAAGACCGCCGCACACTGGTCAAATACCTGGCCGACACCCAGGGCCTGGCGCCAAGCGAAACCGATGGCGTGCGTTATGCGCTGGAGCGACGGCTGAACACCGTCGAACAGTTCGACGAGAAAACCGCGCAGATGTGCGGCCGCTGCCACTCCGGTGCTCGCATCGCCCTGCAACGGCGTCCGGCTCAGGAGTGGGAGCGTCTGGTGAACTTCCACCTCGGCCAATGGCCGTCGCTGGAGTATCAGGCACTGGCCCGTGACCGCGACTGGTTCGATATCGCCCGCCAGGAAATGGTCCCGCTGCTGGCCAAGCGATATCCGCTGGACAACCCGGCGTGGCAGGCCTGGGTCAAAGCCGCACCGAAAGCCGAAGCCCTGGTCGGTGCCTGGAGCTTCAGCGGCCACCTGCCGGGCAAGGGTGAACTGGCCGGCAGCATGAGCGTCACGGCGGACGGCAACGATACCTTCAAGGTCGCCGTCAAAGGTCAGTACGCCGATGGCACTCCGTTCAACGGCGATGGCAGTGCGATTCTCTACAGCGGCTACGAATGGCGCGGCAACGTCACCATCGATGGGGTGACGATGCGTCAGGTGTTCGCCGCCCAGGGCAACGCCATGCAGGGGCGGATGTTCGAGGCCGAGCATGATGAGCGCGGTCTGGACTTTGTCGCTGCCAAACAGGGCTCCCAACGCTTGCTGGCGGTGCAACCGGGTTACGTGAAGGCCGGCAGCGAAACCGAAGTGACGCTGATCGGCAGCGGTCTGAGCGGAAAACCGAATTTCGGCAAAGGCGTAGACGTGGTCGAAGTGGTCGAACAGAGCGCCGAGCGGATCAAGGTCAAAGTCAAAGCGGCGGCCAGTGCCCGGCCGGGCCTGCGCGCCGTCAGCGTCGGCAGCCTCAAAGGCCCGAGCCTGTCGGTGTACAGCTCGATCGCTTCGGTGAAAGTGGTGCCCGAATTCTCGGTGGCACGAATCGGCGAAGGCGGTGGTTCGACGCCGAAAGTCCAGGGGCGTTTCGATGCCGAAGCCTGGGGCAAGGGTGCCGATGGCAAGCCGTATCGGATCGGTGTGTTCCCGGCGCAATGGAAAGTTGTAGCTTTTGACGAGCGCGCCAAAGAAGACGAAGACGTCAGGTTCGCCGGCACCATGCAGGCCGACACCGGTGTGTTTACCCCGGGCGATGCCGGTCCGAATCCGGCCCGCAAGATGTCCACCAACAATGCCGGCAACCTCAAGGTGATCGCCGCTGTCGACGATGCAGGGAAATCCCTGACCGGCGAAGGCCACCTGATCGTCACCGTGCAACGCTGGAACAATCCACCCATTCCCTGAGATGGCCTGAACCTCAACGATTCAGACAATTTTCGGAATGACCGCAAGTCTCGCCAGACGGGGCTTGCACAGGAGGTTTGCAATGGGCGCTATCTTGAATCTGGTCGAACGTAATCTGCACGAAGTGCACGTCGACGCCGACCGCATGCTGTTTCATATCCCCAGCAGTTCGCTGTTCGCCAGCGATGAACTGACCGGCACCATCATTGATGCACTGCGCGGCCCTGGGTGCTCCTCAGAGGACCTGGTCCAGCGCCTCGGCGCGCGGTTCAATGGCGAGGAAATCAACGAGACCCTGCGCGAGCTGATCTCGCTGGAACTGGTCAGCGACGGCTCGCCGCTGACGCCGGACATCGCTGTAAAACGCGTCGAACGCACGGCGATCAACACCGTGGTGCTCAACGTCAACACCGGCTGCAACCTGAGCTGCACCTACTGCTACAAGGAAGACCTCGACAAGCCGTCCGCCGGCAAGAAGATGGATGTCGAAACCGCCATCGCGTCGGTGGAACTGCTGCTGCGTGAATCCCCTGATGAAGAGCGTTACACCGTGGTGTTTTTTGGCGGCGAACCGCTGAGCAACCGCAAGCTGATCGAGTACATGGTCGAATACTGCGAGAAGCGGTTTGCCGAGGCCGGCAAGTTCGTCGAGTTCGTGATGACCACCAACGCCACGCTGCTCACCGAAGAAACCGTGGACTACCTGAATGCACACCGCTTTGGCTTGTCGGTGAGCATCGACGGGCCGAAAACCGTACACGACCGCAACCGCATCACCGTGGGCGGGCAGGGGACCTATGACGTGGTACGGCGCAAGGCCGAGATGCTGCTGTCGCGCTACAACAGTCGCCCGGTCGGTGCGCGGGTGACCCTGACCACCGGTGTCACCGACGTCGAAACCATCTGGGATCATTTGTTCAACGAGTTGGGGTTTGCCGAGGTCGGATTCGCCCCGGTGACGTCCGGCGACATCAGCAGTTTCAATCTGACCAACGACGAATTGATTGAAGTCTTCGCCGGTATGAAACGTCTGGGGCGGCGTTACCTGAAAGCGGCGCTGGAGCACCGCAACATCGGGTTCTCCAACCTGCACCAGTTGATCACCGATATCCACGAAGGCCACAAAAAAGCCCTGCCATGCGGAGCCGGGCTGAAGATGCTGGCGGTGGATCACAAAGGTGAACTGAACCTGTGCCACCGCTTTACCGGCTCGTCGCTGCCGACCTTCGGCAACGTCCACAGCGGGGTGAAACAGGTCGAGCTGAACGATTTCCTGTCCCAACGCCTGGATCGCACCCACACCGGTTGCCATGACTGCCGGATCCGCAACCTGTGTTCCGGCGGCTGCTACCACGAGAGCTACGCCCGCTACGGCGACCCGGCCCATCCGACTTACCACTATTGCGAACTGATGCGTGACTGGGTCGACTTCGGCATCGAGGTCTACACCCGGATCATGGCCGCCAACCCTGCGTTCATCAGCCGCTACATCACTCCGCGCAAGGCTCACTGATATGAAACATCTCAAGGCAATCAATAACAAAGCGTTGAAGCTGGATCAGGCCGCGGACGAGAACCGCATCGAGGAAGTGGTGGCGATGAGTTCGGTCGCCGGTTGTGCCTCGACCACCGACCCGGGATGGGAAATCGATGCGTTCGGCGGCGTGTCTTCGCTGTGCCAGCCGATGGAAGCCGACCTGTATGGCTGCTCCGATCCATGCTGGTGGCCGGCTCAGGTGCCGGACATGATGAGCACCTACCCGGACTGGAACAAGGATGCCCAGGCGTCCAACGACAACTGGCGCAACCTCGGCACTGTCTTTCCGAAAGACAAGTGATCCATAAGAAGAAGGATTCCAGCATGCACAACTTCAAAGCCTGCGGTGTTGCCGCACTCGTGGTTCTGAGCACCTGTTCGCTTCCGGTTCTCGCCGATGAAAGCACCGCGTTGCAAGAGGGTCACGAGTACATGTTGACCACCAATTACCCGAACAACCTGCACGTCATCGACCTGTCCACAGACAGCTTGTACAAGACCTGCAAGATGCCTGACGCTTTCGGTCCGGGCACCGTGCAGCTGTCGCCGGATCGCAAGACAGCCTATGTGCTGAACAACCATTACGCCGATGTTTACGGTGTCGAGCTGGACAGCTGCAAGCAGGTATTCCACGCCAGCATCACCCAGCAGCCGGGCGAGAAGGCGCGATCGATGTTTGCCTTCACCGTCAGCCATGACGGCAAGGAGCTGTATACCATCGCCAACCCGACGCTGATGCTCAACGACCACTACGAGGTGAAACAGCCGCGTCTGGACGTCTACGCCACCGATGCCGGAATGAACGCCAGACCGGTGCGCAGTTTCCCGGCTCCCCGGCAGTTGACGATCATGCAAGGCGGCGATGACGGCACGCTCTATGTGGCGGGTGCCGATGTCTACAAAGTCGATGTAAAGACCGGCAAGTTCGACGTGCTGATCCCAAGCCGTCACTGGAAACGCCCGAACTACAGCGCGCCGGACGTGCTTTACGTGTGGAACCAGCAGACCTACCGCCATGACTTCTCGCTGCTGTACACCGCAGCGAAGTTCAAGGACAAGAAACAGGATCCAGCCAGCGCTGAATACCTGTACGGCTTGTTCAGCGTCGACCTGAAAACCGGAAAGACCGAAACCACCGACTTCGGCCCGCTGACCGAAATCTACTTCAGCGGCATGCGCTCGCCGAAGGATCCGAACCTGATGTTCGGCGTGCTCAATCGTCTGGCGAAATATGACATCAAGCAGAAGAAACTGATCCAGGCGGCCAATCTGGATCACTCCTACTATTGCATTTCCTTCAACAGGGACGGCAGCAAGATTTACCTGGCAGGGACCTTCAACGATGTGGCGATCTTCGATGCCGAGACCATGAAACAGACCGGCAGTATCAAGTTGCCGGGCGGGGATATGGCGATTACCACGGCGCAGGTTTTTGTTCGGTAACTTGTGGCGTCAGGGATGACGTCATCGCAAGCAGGCTCGCTCCCACTTTGGAACGCATATCCCTGTGGGAGCGAGCCTGCTCACGAAGAGATTCTTGAACACTCTACAAAAAATCAGGCCCCGGGCACCGGACAACTCAAGTCACCTTCCTCACATTTCAGATACTGCTTCAGGGCCTCGGTACGAACTTTGGTCACCGATGTCATGCAGTTGCTGTAAATCAGCGGATATACACTCCCGCCTGCCACTCCGGACGCTGAAAATGTGCACTCGGCATCACGAAACCCAATCCAGGCCCGTTGCGCGCTGACCAGCAGCTTCTTGCCTTCGGCGTTGTCCTTCAAACGCGCAGTGATTTGCTGATACACCACATTCAATTCCTTGTCGGCCACCTTGTACTCCTGCCCGGCACACTGATTCATCGTCGACTGATCGCTGGCATTGGCGCAGTCAACGGCGGCGTGGGCGATGGACGTGAAAAGAAAGGATGTCAGGGCCAGGAGCAGGCGTGGGGGCATAGGATTTCTCGCTGAGTTGAATATAGATGCCGGGCAGTTTAGCGGCTTTGTGGCGCTAACAAGGCTCGTGACGCCTTGAAGCGCTCAGCAGCCGTTCGGCAATCGCCGCAATTTCTGCTCCGTCGTGCAGCTTTTCCAGCCACCCGGACGGAATTCCCTGCACGCCATAATGGGCACCCGCCAACTGACCGACGATGGCGGCTGTGGTGTCTGCGTCATCACCAAGGTTGGCTGCTTGCAGGACGGCTGCGGCAAAACTGTCGGTGTTCTGGAAGCACCATAACGCGGCCTCCAGGGATTCGACGCTGTAGCCGCTGCCGCGGATCTCCCTTTCAGACTTGTCCAGATAATCGCCCCGGGCAATTGCTGCCACCTTGGGCTGGCTGAAGGTTGGCGGGAGGCTGCGCAGTTCAGCTTTAGAGGCGCCTTCCAGGGCTTTGCCGAGCAGCTCGGCAAACAGCTGGCAGCATTCGACCGCCTCGGGCGCGGCGTGCGTGGTGCGGGAACTGTCGGCGGCGAATCGCCTGATACGCCGGGCATCGGGAAAATAAAATAGCACCACGGGCACCAGACGCATCAACGAGCCATTGCCGGCACTGTAGGGATCAGTGGAACCGGCAAACGGATCCCCCGTGTGCTGATAGCGATCCAGTGCCTGACGTACGGTCGTACCTATGTCGAAACAATCGCCGGTCGAACTCAGATAACCCCATTTCCACCAGTTCAGGTAGCGACCCATCTGATCGCCGGCATCGAATGTGTTCCTGTTCAGCAGACTTTCTGCCAGACACAATGCCATCGAGGTATCGTCGGTCCATTGACCGGCTTTCAGTTGAAAGGGGCCGCCCCCGACCATGTCGGTCAAGGGCTGGAAGGCGCCGCGGGGCTGAAATTCGACGGTGGTTCCCACTGCGTCGCCACAGGCCAGACCAAGCAGGGCACCCTGGTAACGTTCGGGGAGGGAGAGTTGCATGATGACGTCCTTGTGAGCGTGCTGAATGTGGCAAGTGTTATCAGGTTCGAGGTGATCATTCTTCCAGACTCGGACGAACCGTCGGGCAAAAATACTGCTGGATATTTCCGCCACGTCGGACGGCTGCACTGGATTGATACAACTTCGCATTGGACATGTGGTCATACAAGCCTACTGTTCAAAACAGGAGGTGACGTATGAAACCAGTACCCAACAGCTTTGAACGTAAAATCACGCTTCGCTCGTCGCGCGCTCACGTCTGGCGTGCGCTGGTCGATGCCGAGGCGTTTGGCCAGTGGTTTGGCGTGGCTCTGGAAGGGCGGCGGTTTATTGCGGGCGAATGGACGCAGGGGCAGGTCACCTATCCCGGTTATGAACATGTGCTCTGGAACGTGCTGGTGGAACGGGTCGAGCCCCAGCAGCTGTTTTCCTTCCGCTGGCATCCCTATGCCGTGAACCCGAAAATCGATTACTCCCAGGAACCGACCACGCTGGTCAAATTCGAACTGCAGGACTACGAGAACGGCACGCTGCTGAAGGTTTCCGAGTCCGGTTTCGCGCACATTCCCGATGTGCGTCAGAAAGAGGCGTACTACATGGACAGCCGTGGCTGGGAAGAGCAATTGAGCCGGCTCGAACACTTTCTCGCCGAAACCGAAAGGGCCCGCGAGCATGAAGGTGGATGATCACCACCTGTTCACGCCGTGGCTGGAACGCTGGGCGCTGACAGCGGACGGCGAGCCGATCATGACTCCGGGCAGCCGCCTGTTGCCAGTGCGTCAGGGCGCTGCACCGGCCATGCTGAAAATCGCGGTGGACGACGAGGAAAAATACGGCAACCTGCTGATGACCTGGTGGGATGGCGAGGGCGCCGCCAGGGTGCTGGCTCATCACAATGAAGGCCTGTTGCTGGAGCGTGCCATGGGCCAGCGATCGCTGATGCACATGGCGCTCAACGGCGAAGACGATGAAGCCACGCGGATCCTGTGCAGGGCGCTCGCGAGGCTGCATGCCCCACGACCGACGCCGCCCCCGTCGTTGGTGGAACTGGAACCCTGGTTCGCTTCGTTGCGAACGGCGGCGGCCCGATACGGCGGCCCGTACGCGAATTGCCTGCAGACCGCCCGGACCTTGCTCGCCGATCCACAGGACGTGGTGGTGCTGCATGGTGACATGCACCACGACAACGTTCTGGATTTTGGCCCGCGCGGCTGGTTGGCCATCGATCCCAAGCGGGTGAGGGGCGAGCGTGGGTATGACTACGCCAACCTGATCTGCAACCCGCAATTGCCGACGGCCACCGATCCCGAGCGCTTTGCTCGGCAGGTCGATGTGATCTGCGACGCTGCGAATATCGAGCGAGAACGCCTGCTGCAATGGGTGCAGGCATTCGCCGGGCTTTCTGCCGCGTGGTTCATGGAGGATGACGAGCAGGAAGCCGCCACCCGACAGCTGAAAGTCGCGGCGCTGGCGGCTTCTACACTCCATGTCCGACATGTCTAAGGGTTTTCGGAAGGGGCGCTATGGCGAATGTCTTACACGCGCTGGTAGCTTTTTCGACTATTGCAGATTGGATCCACAGCGTAATCTAGCCACATCAACTGAAGCACAGGGAGTGTTTCAGGATCATGGATGATCGACCAATGCAAGGATCGCTGCCGACAGGGAGTCGATAATGGTCTTGGGAAAAACCCGCTTCGGCGGGTTTTTTTTCGTCCGCAAAAAAGAGCCACACCCAAACAGAAACATCGCCGATCTGGCGGTGTTTCTGTATCTGACTGCTTTACGAGGCAATCAGTTGTCGCAACACGTAATGCAGGATCCCGCCGGACTTGAAGTACTCCACTTCGTTCAAGGTGTCGATGCGGCACAACACTTCAATTTTTTCCTGGCGTCCGTCCTCCCGGGTGATGACCAGCGTCAGGTTCATCCGTGGTGTCAGTTCGACTCCGCTCAACCCTTGAATATCCAGGGTTTCCTTGCCGGTGAGGTTCAGGCTCTTGCGGTTCTGATCCAGCTTGAACTGCAACGGCAGCACGCCCATGCCCACCAGGTTGGAGCGGTGGATCCGCTCGAAGCTTTCGGCGATCACCGCTTTCACACCCAACAGATTGGTGCCCTTGGCGGCCCAGTCGCGGCTGGAGCCGGTGCCGTATTCCTGGCCGGCAATCACCACCAGCGGAGTCCCCGAGGCCTGATAGCGCATGGCCGCGTCGTAGATCGCCAGTTTTTCGCCTGTTGGAACGTAGATCGTGTTGCCACCTTCTTCGCCGCCGAGCATTTCGTTACGGATACGGATGTTGGCGAAGGTGCCACGCATCATCACTTCGTGGTTGCCCCGGCGCGAGCCGTAGGAGTTGAAGTCCCGTGGCTCGACACCTTGCTCTCGCAAGTAACGCCCGGCCGGGCTGTCGACCTTGATGTTGCCGGCGGGGGAGATGTGGTCAGTGGTCACCGAATCGCCCAGCAGTGCCAGCACCCGTGCGCCTTTCACGTCGCTGATCACCGGAAGGGGGCCTGCGATGTCATCGAAGAACGGCGGGTGCTGGATGTAAGTCGAGTCATCCTGCCAGACGTAGGTGGCGGCTTGCGGCACTTCGATGGCTTGCCACTGTTCGTCGCCGGCAAACACCTCGGCATATTCCTTGTGGAACATCGCCGTGTTGACCTGATTCACTGCGTCTGCGATTTCTTTGCTGCTCGGCCAGATATCCCGCAGATAGACCGGATTGCCTTGCTTGTCCTCACCCAGCGGCTCGCTGCTGATGTCCGTGCGCACTGTGCCAGCCAGGGCGTAGGCAACGACCAGTGGTGGCGACGCCAGCCAGTTGGTTTTCACCAGCGGATGCACCCGGCCTTCGAAGTTGCGGTTGCCGGACAGTACCGACGCCACGGTCAGATCGGCTTTCTGGATGGCTTTCTCGATGGGTTCCGGCAACGGACCGGAGTTGCCGATGCAAGTCGTGCAGCCGTAGCCCACCAATGAAAAACCGAGTTGATCAAGGTACTGAGTCAGTCCGGCAGCCTTGTAATAGTCAGTGACGACTTTGGAGCCCGGTGCCAGAGAGCTCTTGACCCATGGCTTGCGGGTCAGGCCTTTTTCCACGGCTTTTTTCGCCAGCAAGCCAGCAGCCATCATCACGCTCGGGTTGGAGGTGTTGGTGCAGGACGTGATCGCGGCAATCACCACTGCGCCGTTTTTCAGGCGATAGGTGTGGCCGTCATACTCGTAATCGGTTTCTCCGACCAGATCGGCATTGCCCACGGCAACACCGCCGCCGCCCTCGCTTTCCAGGCGTCCTTCTTCCTTGCTGGTGGGTTTGAATTGCAGATCCATGAAGTCGCTGAACGCCTGACCGACATTCGGCAGGGCAACCCGGTCCTGCGGGCGTTTCGGCCCGGCGAGGCTGGCTTCGACGCTGCCCATGTCCAACTCCAGGCTGTCGGTGAATACCGGCTCCTGACCAGGCAGGCGCCACAATCCCTGGGCCTTGGTGTAAGCCTCGACCAGTTTCACCGCTGCGGTCGGGCGGCCGGACAGGCGCAGGTACTCCAGCGTCACGTCATCCACCGGGAAGAAACCACAGGTCGCGCCATATTCCGGGGCCATGTTGGCGATGGTGGCGCGATCCGCCAGTGGCAGGTCGGCGAGGCCATCGCCGTAGAATTCGACGAATTTGCCGACCACGCCTTTCTTGCGCAGCATCTGGGTCACGGTCAGCACCAGGTCGGTGGCGGTGATGCCTTCCTTGAGCTTGCCGGTGAGTTTGAAGCCGATCACCTCGGGAATCAGCATCGACACCGGTTGCCCGAGCATCGCCGCCTCCGCTTCAATACCGCCGACGCCCCAGCCGAGTACGCCGAGGCCATTGATCATGGTGGTGTGGGAGTCGGTGCCGACCAGCGTGTCGGGAAACGCGTAAGTCCGCCCGTCTTCATCCTTGGTCCACACCGTGCGCCCGAGATACTCGAGGTTGACCTGGTGGCAGATCCCGGTGCCCGGCGGTACCACGCTGAAGTTGTCGAAGGCGTTCTGGCCCCAGCGCAGGAAGGCGTAGCGTTCGCCGTTGCGCTGCATTTCGATGTCGACGTTCTGTTCGAACGCGCTGGCGCTGGCGAACTTGTCGACCATCACCGAGTGGTCGATCACCAGATCCACCGGCGACAACGGGTTGATCCGCTGCGGATCGCCGCCGGCCTTGGCCATGGCCGCACGCATGGCGGCCAGATCGACCACGGCCGGTACGCCGGTAAAGTCCTGCATCAGCACCCGGGCAGGACGGTACTGGATTTCCCGGTCGGAGCGACGTTCCTTGAGCCACGTGGCCAGCGCCTTGAGGTCGGCGCCGGTGACGGTTTTTTCATCTTCCCAGCGCAGCAGGTTTTCCAGCAGGACTTTCAGCGACATCGGCAGCTTGTCGAGATCGCCCAAGGTCTTGGCGGCATCCGGCAGACTGAAATAGTGGTAAGTCTTGTCATCGACTTTCAAGGGTTTAAGGGTGTTCAGGCTATCGAGGGACGGCATTACGATCACTCCTTTGAATCCGCACGGCTACGGATTGAGGGGACGAATAGAGCTTAAAACTTAGCCCTGTTTTAGGTAGCTGGCTAATAACTGGACTCTATGACAGGAACCAAGGTTCCGACATCGGCTATCATGCGCCGGTTTTCGTGACAGGCTTTGCTTTGATGCAAGTCTGGACATCGCGCAGGGGATGAATGATCGCCCTCTGCCCAGGAGTAAGAATGAACACCCTATTCATGCATTGCCGGCCGGGCTTCGAAGGCGAAGTCTGCTCGGAGATTTCCGACCTCGCCGCCCGACTGAACGTGGCCGGCTACGCCAAGGCCAAACCGGCGACCGCTTGTGCCGAGTTCGTCTGCACTGAAGAAGGCGGCGCCGAGCGTCTGATGCGTGGCCAGCGTTTCGCCGAGCTGATCTTCCCGCGCCAGTGGGCCCGTGGTTTTTTCATCGATCTGCCGGAAACCGACCGCATCAGCGTGATCCTCGCGCACATGGCTGAATTCCCGGTCTGTGGCAGTTTGTGGCTGGAAGTCGTCGACACCAACGACGGCAAGGAACTGTCGAATTTCTGCAAGAAGTTCGAAGGCCCGCTGCGCAAGGCGCTGACCGGCGCCGGCAAACTGGTGGACGATGCCGGCAAGCCTCGCCTGTTGCTGACCTTCAAGAGCGGCCGTGAAGTTTTCCTGGGTCTGGCCGACGCCGGAAACTCGGCGATGTGGCCCATGGGCATTCCGCGTCTGAAATTTCCGCGCGAGGCGCCCAGTCGTTCCACGCTGAAGCTCGAAGAAGCCTGGCACCACTTCATCCCCCGGGAGCAATGGGACGAGCGCCTGCACAGTGACATGACCGGCGTCGACCTCGGTGCTGCGCCGGGCGGCTGGACCTGGCAACTGGTCAATCGCGGCATGCTGGTGACCGCCATCGACAATGGCCCGATGGCCGAAAGCCTGATGGACACCGGCCTGGTCCAGCATTTGATGGCCGACGGTTTCACCTTCAAACCCAGGCAGCCGGTGGACTGGATGGTCTGTGACATCGTCGAGAAGCCGGCACGCAACGCGGCGATGCTCGAAGAGTGGATCGGCGAGGGGCATTGCCGGGAAGCGGTGGTCAACCTCAAGTTGCCGATGAAGCAGCGTTACGCGGAGGTGAAGCGCTTGCTCGAGCGCATCGCCGACGGGTTCAAGGTCCGCGGGATCAAGGTCGACATCGGCTGCAAGCAGCTGTATCACGACCGCGAGGAAGTGACCTGCCACTTGCGCCGCCATGACGTGAAGAAAGCCAGGGCCCGCTGAGCGCGCGACAGGTGACCGAACCCCCGGCGTTGGGCGACAATGCCGGCCAGTTTCAGGAGTGAATCATGAGTGAAATGATCAATACGCCGGTCGACGGCACCCTCGACGCCACGGGCCTAAACTGCCCGGAGCCGGTGATGATGCTGCACCAGCACATTCGTGACCTGGTGCCCGGCGGCCTGCTGAAGGTGATCGCCACCGACCCGTCGACCCGCCGCGACATCCCCAAGTTCTGCGTGTTTCTCGACCATGAACTGGTGGGACAGCACGAAGAGGCCGGGACCTATCTTTACTGGATCCGCAAGAAGTCCGGTTGATCGGAAGGCAAAAAAAAGACCTGCAGTTGCAGGTCTTTTTTTATGACTGATCAGCCTGCTGAATGGCTGATGCGAATGCGTTTGCGCGCACTACGCGTGAGGCGGATCGACAGCATCAGCGCCGCGCAACTCAGGCCGACGATCAGGCCTTCCCATAGACCGCTCGGGCCGCGTGGCTCGCCGAACCAGTCGGTCAAGCCAAGGGCGTAACCCACCGGCAGACCAATGCCCCAATAGGCGAACAGGGTCAGGATCATCGTCACCCGCGTGTCTTGATAACCGCGCAGGGCGCCGGCGGCGGTCACCTGGATTGCGTCGGAGAACTGGAACAACGCCGAGTACACGATCAGCATCGCCGCGATGTGAATAACCATCGGATCGGAGGTGTAGATCGCCGCAATGTGCTCGCGCATCAAGAGCATCATGCTCGCCGACAGGCAGGCATAGGCCAGCGCGGTGCCCATGCCGACACCCGCCGCGAAACGGGCCTCACGGGGTTCTTCACGGCCCAATGCCTGGCCGACCCGTACGGTCACGGCCATGCCCAGCGAATACGGAATCATGAACACCAGCGAGCTGACGTTGAGCGCGATCTGGTGCCCGGCCACCACGGTGGCCCCCAGGCTGCCGATCAGCAGCGCGATCACCGCGAAAATGCTCGACTCGGCAAACACCGCGATACCAATCGGCAGACCAATGGCCAGCAGACGCTTGATCACCGCCCATTGCGGCCAGTCGAAACGGCTGAACAGTTCGCTCGACTTGTAGGCCGGCGCCCAGCGCTCGTAACCGGCCAGACCCAGCGCCATTACCCACATCACGATCGCCGTGGCCCAGCCGCAACCGACGCCGCCCATGGCCGGCACGCCGAAGTGGCCGTAAATGAACACGTAGTTCAGCGGGATGTTCAGCGCCAGACCGCACAGGCCCAGGACCATCGCCGGGCGGGTGCGGCCCAGGCCGTCACTGGTGCAGCGCAGCACATGGTAGAAGGCCACGGCCGGCAGACCGCTGGCGATGCCGTGCAGGTACTGCATGCACGGACCGATCAGTTCTGGATCGACTTTCATCAGGTGCAGAACCGGTTCGGCGCAGAGCAGCAGGGTGGTCGCCATCAGTCCGACCACCAGAGCCAGCCACAAGGCCTGACGAACGATCGGGCCGATTTCGCTGTGAGTGCCGGCGCCGAAACGCTGGGCGACTTTCGGTGTGGTGGCCAGCAGGGTGCCGGTCATCAGCAGAAACACCGGGACCCAGATCGAGTTGCCCAACGCGACCGCCGCCAGATCCCTCGGTCCGACTCGGCCGGCCATCACTGCATCGACGAAGCCCATGGCGGTGGTCGCCAGTTGCGCGATCATGATCGGCAGGGCCAGGCCGAGCAGATTCTTCAGCTCCAGGCGAACCCGGGCAGGACGGTTGAGAGACACGGCGGCAGGGCGTTCGGTTACGGAGTTCACAGGCAAAGCGTCCACAGGGGTTGATGCGCAAGGCCCGGCATTCTACGCCGCTGACGTTATGGTCAGGAAAAATCCTCTGTTGCGGATTTGTAATCAACAGCCTGCTGGCTCATCGCAGTCCCAGCGCCTACACTGCCGATCCGCCCAAGGAGCCCCGCCATGCTGATAGTTGCCGACGAAAATATCCCGCTGCTCGATGCCTTTTTTGCCGGTTTCGGCGAAATCCGCCGAGTGCCGGGCCGTTCCATTGACCGGGCCACGGTCGAACAGGCCGATGTGTTGCTGGTGCGCTCGGTGACCAATGTCAACCGGGCGTTGCTCGAAGGCAGCAAGGTGCGGTTTGTCGGCACCTGCACCATTGGCACCGATCATCTGGACCTCGACTATTTCAATGAAGCGGGCATTACCTGGTCCAGTGCGCCTGGTTGCAATGCCCGAGGCGTGGTGGATTACGTGCTCGGCAGCCTGATGACCCTGGCTGAAATCGAAGGCGTCGACCTGACCCGGCGCACCTATGGCGTGATCGGCGCCGGTGAAGTCGGTGGTCGCCTGATCAAGGTGCTCAAGGGGCTCGGCTGGAACGTGAAGGTCTGCGATCCGCCGCGTCAGATTGCCGAGGGCGGTGACTATGTCAGCCTGGAACAGGTCATCGAGCAATGCGACGTGATCAGCCTGCACACGCCACTGACCCGCAATGGTGAAGAGGCGACCTGGCACTTGTTCGACGAGCCACGCCTGCAACGACTCAAACCCGGTACCTGGCTGATCAACGCTGCCCGGGGCCCGGTCGTGGACAACGCTGCGCTGCGCAAAGTGCTGCTGGAACGCGAAGATCTGCAAGCGGTACTGGACGTCTGGGAAGCCGAGCCGGAAGTCGATGTGGCGCTGGCCGAACTCTGTGTGCTGGCCACACCGCACATTGCCGGTTACAGCCTCGACGGCAAGCAGCGCGGCACGGCACAGATCTATCAGGCCTACTGCGATTTTATCGGGCAGCCGGCCAGCATTCAGCTGGCCGATCTGTTGCCGGCGCCGTGGCTGTCGGAAGTTTCCCTGCATGCCGACTGCGATCCGGCCTGGGCATTGGCGATGCTGTGCCGCGGGGTGTACGACCCGCGCCGGGACGATGCGGATTTTCGCAGCACCTTGCTGGGCAGCGTCGGCGAGCAGCGGGCAGCGTTCGATGTGTTGCGCAAGCAGTACCCGGTGCGTCGCGAAATCGAAGGGCTGAAAGTAAGAATTGAAGGTGATTCGCCGGCCTTGCGGCAGATTGTGTCGGCGTTGGGTGCTGTGGCCGTTTAAGAAACGGACAGAAAAAACCCGGCCTCCAAAGGGGCCGGGTCAGGAAGACGGTGGCTATATCACTTTTGTTCGGCAGGCTTGACCAATCGCTTCTCCAGTTCGCGGCAAGCGTTCTGGATCATGTCTTCAGTGATTGGCACTTCGCGCCCATCCTTATCGATAATCGAGCAACCCAGAGGTTGGCCGGGCTTGGTGCGGATCACTTGAATCTTGTCGTCGCTGCTGTGTTGCAAGGACATGGCCTGTCTCCTCATCAGGTTGTGTAAGCACAATAAAACCGTCAGGTGACCAGGCTGTGACAACCCCCTTCGATCTTTCCGGAACGGTATTTCAACTCAAGCAGAAATGACCGTTCGTCTCAACCCGGACATTAGACCGATAGCATCTAGGGGGTAGTCTGGCCGGTCATAATTAACCTGACTCATTGTGATTTGCAGAGTTCCACCCCATTGAGTGTCCAGGCCGGCCCCATTAATCAGCACACGATGTGAACCCAATGATCCCGATGCTTTCTTCGCGTCACCGCCGGGCCCTGCGCCTAACCTGTCATTTCCTCGTGCCGTATCGCCGGCAGGCGTTCGGTGCGCTGCTCGCGCTGATCGTCACGGCCGGCATCACGCTGTCGATGGGGCAGGGCATCAAACTGCTGGTCGATCAGGGCTTCATGACCCAGTCGCCGCACCTGCTCAACCAGTCCATTGGCCTGTTCATGTTGTTGGTGCTGGGTCTGGCGCTGGGTACTTTCGCCAGGTTTTATCTGGTGTCATGGATCGGCGAACGGGTGGTGGCAGACATCCGTCGGCAGGTGTTCAACCATCTGGTGTACCTGCATCCCGGGTTTTACGAAGACAACCGCAGTTCGGAAATCCAGTCGCGACTGACGGCTGACACGACGTTGCTGCAATCGGTGATCGGCTCCTCACTTTCGCTGTTCCTGCGCAATTTGCTGATGGTCATCGGTGGCGTCGTGCTGCTGTTCATCACCAACGCCAAGCTCACCAGCATCGTGGTGATCGCGCTGCCGCTGGTCATTGCGCCCATCCTGATTTTCGGGCGACGGGTACGCAACCTCTCGAGATTGAGCCAGGACCGGATCGCCGACATTGGCAGCTATGTTTCGGAAACCCTCGGCCAGATCAAGACCGTGCAGGCCTACAATCATCAGGTGCAGGACGAGCAGCGTTTCGCCTCGACCGTCGAGCAGGCGTTCGAAACCGCGCGCAAACGGATTTTTCAGCGGGCCTGGCTGATTACGCTGGTGATCGTGCTGGTCCTCGGTGCCGTCGCGGTGATGTTGTGGGTCGGCGGAATGGACGTGATTGCCGGGCGAATTTCCGCAGGTGAGCTGGCGGCGTTTGTGTTCTACAGCCTGATCGTCGGGAGTGCTTTCGGCACGTTGAGCGAAGTGATCGGGGAATTGCAGCGGGCGGCGGGCGCCGCCGAACGCATCGCCGAACTGCTGCGCTCCGAGAACATCATCCAGCCGCCGAAAGACGGACTGGTGACCTTGCCGACGCGGGTCAAAGGCGAGCTGGCTTTGCAGGACGTGCGTTTTTCCTACCCATCACGGCCCGAACGCTTTGCCGTTGACGGCCTGAGTCTGACGGTTAACGCAGGGGAAACCCTTGCGCTGGTCGGACCTTCCGGTGCAGGCAAGTCGACGGTGTATGACCTGCTGCTGCGTTTCTACGATCCGCGGGAGGGCCGGATTCTCATTGATGGTGTACCGCTGACGAGCCTTGATCCAATGGACTTGCGCCGCTGCTTTGCCCTGGTTTCGCAGACGCCGGCGCTGTTCTTCGGCAGCGTCGAAGAAAACATTCGCTACGGTTGCCCGAGCGCTACGCCGGAGCAGGTGCGGGAAGCTGCGAAAATCGCCCATGCCCACGATTTCATCGAACAAATGCCCGATGGCTACCAGACTCATCTGGGCGACGGCGGGCTAGGCCTGTCAGGCGGGCAACGCCAGCGTCTGGCCATCGCCCGGGCGCTGTTGGTCGACGCGCCGGTCCTGCTGCTCGACGAAGCCACCAGCGCCCTGGATGCCCAGAGCGAGCACTTGATCCAGCAAGCCCTGCCCAGCCTGATGCAAAACCGCACCACCCTGGTGATCGCTCACCGCCTGGCCACGGTGAAAAACGCCGACCGGATTGCGGTGATGGACCAAGGCAAACTGGTGGCGATCGGCACGCATCAGGAGCTGATTGCCAGCAATCCACTGTATGCGCGGTTGGCAGCGTTGCAGTTCAGTGATGGGCATCAGGCTTCGACCGACCCAGTAATCGACTAAGTAAGCGACCCTGTAGCCGACCCGGTCGAGTGCCATAAAAAAAGCCCGCATCTTTCGATGCGGGCATTGTTGTTCACGTCGATCTTTGCACGATCACTGATCGTCAAAATATCGCTCATGCCAGTCCACCAGCGGTTGCGGCGAGTTGAGTTTCTGGCCGTAGATCACCGAGTAGGACAAAACGTTCTGCACGTACTGGCGGGTTTCGTCGAACGGAATGCTTTCCACCCATACGTCGAAGCTCAGGTGATCGGCACCGCGCAGCCATTGGCGCACACGGCCGGGGCCGGCGTTATAGGCGGCGGAGGCGAGCACGCGGTTGCCGTTGAACTGGCTGTGCACCTGACTCAGGTAGGCCGCGCCGAGCTGGATGTTTTTGTCCGGATCGAGCACCTGCTGCGGCGAGGCCAGCGGAATGCTGAATTTGCGTGCGGTTTCCTTGGCGGTACCGGGCATCAGTTGCATCAGGCCGCTGGCACCGACGCCGGAACGGGCGTCGTCCATGAAGGCGCTTTCCTGACGGGTGATGGCGAATACCCAGCTCGAGTGCAGGCCACGGACCTTGGCTTCACGCACCAGGGTGTCGCGGTGGGCCATCGGGAAGCGGATGTCCAGGTCATCCCAGTATTGCGCCTGACTGATGGTGCGGATCGCCGGGAAATACCATTTCAGGTCGTAAGCCAGTTTGGCCTGGGCGACCATTTCGTCGCGGTTGAAATGACGGCTGACGTGATACCACTCGCGACGCCCGTCGACGATCTGCCCGCGGGCGTGAAATTCCAGCGCGCGGCGGACGCCGGGGGTGTTGCGCACCTTGTTGATGATGGCCTGGCTGAGCACCAGCGGTTTGTTCATCAGCGAATAGGGTTGCTGGGAGCGGTCGGCGGCGAGGAATCCGTAGAAGTCCCGCTCCCGTGCGAGGTTCCTGTACAGCGTCTGCGCTTCCGGGTTTTGCGGTTGAGCCAGTTCCAGGCTGCGGGCCTGCCAGTAGCGCCAGCGGTTGGTAGTGGCCAGATCCTGTGGCAGGCGGCGGGTCAACTGATAGGCATCGTCCCAGCGCGCCAGGCGCAGCAACAGGCGCAGACGCCATTCGGACACCGTGTTGTCGCGCAGTTCCGGGTCATATTTGGTCATCACATCCAGCGCACGGCTGTCAAAGCGACGGGCCAGAGTCAGACCGATTTCCCGGGCGATCGCGACTTTTTCATCCCGGGAGAAATGCATGCTGCTGGCGTAGCCATCGAGCAGGTCCATGGCCTTGTCCGGATCCTGACGGGCCAGACGGCGCAGGCCGAGGCTCACGATATCGGACATTGGCTCATCGGCCGGGGTGAAGCGCGATGGCTGGTTGAGCAGTTCGGGTTTCTGCGCGACATCCACCAGCAGACGTCCGCGCGGGGCGAGCGTGGTCAGGCCGTTGACCAGGCTGTTGGCCAGCGGGTAGTTGCGCGTCTGGGCGGCGAGCTTGGTGCGCTCCCAGCGTTTCTGTTCGGTCAACTGGCCGTCGGCGGCCCAGATGCCGAACAACGCATCACACGCGGCGGGTTGCGATTTGCCGGTCAGCCACAGTTTGTCGGCGTTGGCGTAGCCCTCGGCCTTGTGACCGCTGCTGATCTGGTACTGTGCGTTCAGGCAGTCCAGTTCGGTGAAATTGAGTTTCGGGTCGTAATACTTGGTGAACGTCGCCCAGTCGCCACGGTCGGCAAGCCAGCGCAACCAGCGCAGCTTCATCCAGTTGGCCTGGGGCAGGTCACCGTGTTCGGCGAGGAATTTCTCGATTTCCGCGTTGCTGGCAGTCTTCAGGCGGGCGGTCAGCTCGTCGTAGGCCAGGTACGGCTCCAGCGGATAATCGGCGAGGGCCTGGCTGTAACGGAAATACGGACCGGTATCGCCCTTGGCCAGGGCGCGCTTGGCCTCATCGTAATACTGGCGCTGGGTTGACAGGTCCACCGCCTGGGCGGATTGAGCAGCAGCGGCGGTGAGTAGCAAACAGGACAAAACACTGAGAAGGCGACTGCGCATGAGACATCCGGGCAGAGAAATCATGACAAGTGCCAGCGTGGGCGGCACTGAATTGTCTGTAGCTTAGCCTTTTGCCAGCAGACGGTGAAAGCTTTGCCGGCCTTGCAGCACAAGTTCGCAACAAATCTTGTGCAGAGTACGTCAGCGGCGAAATTGCCGGCCTGTTTGGCCCTCGATTCAGGTAGAATGCGCGCCCGGTTTTTGGAGAAGCTCATGACCCTGCTCAAATTCAGCGATGTGTCCCTTGCATTCGGCGCGATGCCGTTGTTGGACAAGGTGTCCTGGCAGATCGCCCGTGGAGAGCGGGTGTGCATCATCGGTCGCAACGGCACCGGCAAGTCCAGCATGATGAAACTGGTCAAGGGCGACCAGAAGCCTGATGACGGCGCCGTGTGGCGCGCCCCCGGTCTGAAGATCGGTGAATTGCCGCAGGAATTGCCGCTGGCCGACGAGCGGACGGTATTCGATGTGGTAGCCGAAGGCCTCGACGGTGTGGGCGCCTTGCTTGCCGAATATCATCACCTGAGCCAGAACATCGTCACCGACGCCGATCTGGAAAAACTGATGCACGTCCAGCACGATCTCGAAGCCCGTGACGGCTGGCGCTTGCAGACCCTGGTCGACAGCACCCTGAGCCGCCTGCAATTGCCGGCCGACAAGACCCTCGCCGAGTTGTCCGGCGGCTGGCGTCGTCGCGTGCTGCTGGCGCAGGCGCTTGTGTCCGAGCCGGATCTGCTGCTGCTCGACGAACCGACCAACCACCTGGACATCGGTGCGATTGCCTGGCTCGAAGAAGCGCTGAAGGACTTCCAGGGCGCGGTGCTGTTCATCACGCACGACCGTTCTTTCCTGCAAAACCTCGCCACCCGCATCCTCGAACTGGATCGCGGCGGTCTGATCGACTGGAACGGCGACTACGCCAGTTTCCTGGTTCACAAAGAAGCCGAGCTGGCGGCCGAAGAAACCGCCAACGCACTGTTCGACAAGCGCCTGGCTCAGGAAGAAGTGTGGATTCGTCAGGGCATCAAGGCCCGTCGCACCCGCAACGAAGGCCGCGTGCGTGCGTTGAAGGCCCTGCGTGTCGAGCGCAGCGAACGTCGTGAGCGCACCGGCAAGGCCAACATCCAGCTGGAAACAGCGGAGAAGTCCGGCAAGCAAGTGATGGTGCTGGAGAACGTGAGCTTTGCGCACCCGGGTGGCCCGTTCCTGATCCGCGATTTCTCCATGGTGTTGCAGCGCGGCGATCGTATCGGCCTGCTCGGCGCCAACGGTACCGGCAAGACCACCCTGCTGAAACTGATGCTCAGCGGTCTGCAACCGACCAGCGGCAAAGTGGAAGAGGGCACCAAGATCGACGTGGCCTACTTCGACCAGTTGCGCCATCAGCTGGATCTGGAAAAGACCGTGGTCGACAACGTCGCCGAAGGTCGCGATTTCATCGAAATCAATGGCCAGAGCCGCCACGTGCTGAGCTATCTCGGCGACTTCCTGTTCAGCCCGCAGCGTGCCCGCACGCCGGTGAAGGCGTTGTCCGGTGGCGAGCGCGCACGCCTGCTGCTGGCCAAACTGTTCAGCAAGCCTGCCAACCTGCTGGTACTCGACGAACCGACCAACGACCTCGATGTGGAAACCCTCGAACTGCTCGAAGAAGTGTTGCTGACCTTCAACGGCACCGTACTGATGGTCAGCCACGACCGGGCATTCCTCGACAACGTGGTCACCAGCACGCTGGTCTTCGAAGGTGAGGGCAAGGTTCGCGAATACGTTGGCGGCTATCAGGACTGGATCCGTCAGGGCGGTTCACCGCGCCTTCTGGGCGTCACCGAAAGCAAATCCGGCAAGGCCGACCTGAACTCGGCAGTGGTCACTGCCGAACCGGCTCCGGTTGCCGCACCGGTTGCTGCGGCTCCGGCTGCGAAGAAGAAGCTGAGCTACAAGCTTCAGCGCGAACTGGAGGCGTTGCCGGGCGAGATCGATGCCAAGGAGCAGCAGATTGCCGCGGTGGAAGCTGAAATGGCCGAAGCCGGTTTCTATCAGCGTCCGCCGGTCGAGACGGCCAGGGTCATTGCTTCGCTGGAGCAGATGCAGGTGGAGCTGGATGCACTGGTGGAACGTTGGGCCGAACTGGATGCCTGATGGTTTCCAGACATGAAAAAGCCCGGCTCCAGTCATGGACGCCGGGCTTTTCAACTTTTCACAGTGCCTGTAATCAGCGTTTGACCAGGTGCACTGCCAGCACGTCGCAAGGTGCGCCGTGCAGGACATCGTTGGCAGTCGAACCCAGCAGCAGGGCCAGACCATGTCGGCCATGGCTGCCGACCACAATCAGGTCGCATCCCTGTTCCTTGGCGAAATGATGGATTTCCTGACGTGGCTGGCCATAGGTCAGGTGGCAGTTGGAGCCTTCCAGTTCGGAGTATTTGTGCTTCAGGCGCTCGAGGCGTTCCTTGGCCTGATCGAATTGCTGTTGTTGCAGTTGTGACAGATCCATAGGTACGTCACCACCGAAAGCCATGGCCATCGGTTCGACGATATGCACCAGCGACAACTTGGCGCCATTGCTCACCGACAGCTCTCGGGCGCGGTGTATCACAGGGTCGCACTCTTCGGTCAGATCTACGGCGACCAGAATATGGTGGTAGGGCATGAGGTGCTCCTCGTGAGGGATCAATATTGTTAAGTATGGCTGGTTTCGAGCGCATTGGTTCCAAAGTGACACAATGGGCTCATCAAGATTCGGGAGTAGAGATATGACGGTCTGGCTGGTGGTGTCAATCCTGCTGGTGGTGTTGAGTCCGCTGGCATGGTTGCGCCCGTCCCGTGCGCAGAGTGACCGAATAGCCTTGCGCGCCGAAGCCCGGCGCATCGGGTTGGCCATGCAGCTTGCCCCTCAGGAATGGCCGCACTGGCTGAGCCAGGAACCTCCAAACCCCTGTGCGCAATATCATCGGCCACGGCGCGGCAAGCAGCCGTCGTGTTGGACTTACTGGCAGAAAAGCCCCGGGATCTGGGTCAATCAGTGGCAGGAAGTCTGTGAGGACCCGCGTCTTCAAAGTCATTTCGAAAAATTGCCGGGCAATGTTTTCAAGGTCGAGGCCGACCAGCAGATGATTGCACTTTATTGGGGCGAGAAGGGTGACGCTTCGGTTCTGCTTGAAATCGACGCCACGCTGAAAGCACTGGCATGAACCGTAGACGTTTCGCGCTGCAAGGGTGTGAAACGTCTGGCAGACGAGCAATAAAAAGCCCGACATGATTCGTCGGGCGGGATTGGCCAGGCAGGCCGGAATTCTTTTTGACGTTGAACCGGGCGAGCCGGTCAGCAGTCATGCAGCCGTTTTCCTTCGTGGTCCCGCCAGCGTAGCCTGTTAAACAAGGCTTGCAGCGAATTAGGGCGACTTTTCTAACTATTAATCTTATGAATGCCCTGACATGCAAGCGTGTGTGGCCGGGCTGCGTCCTACAGAAATGACCGCAAAGTCGCTTTTCAACCCGCATTTAGGGCGATTGACAATTGTCGGAAATTCCGTGAAGGTGGCGTACCCAAATCAAACGGGCGTATGAATTGAGCGTTTGTATTGCAGACTGCTCCTACAGAATCCCGACTATCGCGTTGGCGGGTGTGCCGGGCGGATGGGTGTCAGCATTGACGAAAAAACGTCCTGCCGAGCCATTTGCCTGCGTCCGACGTGTACTGTTCAGCTTCCATATCGTGGAGATCAGTTGATGATTTACGAAGGTAAAGCCATCACGGTTAAAGCTCTTGAAAGTGGCATCGTCGAATTGAAATTCGACCTCAAGGGTGAGTCCGTCAACAAGTTCAACCGTCTTACCCTGAACGAACTGCGTCAGGCCGTAGACACCATCAAGGCAGATGCTTCGATCAAGGGCGTGATCGTCAGCAGTGGCAAGGACGTGTTCATCGTCGGCGCCGACATCACTGAATTTGTCGACAACTTCAAGCTGCCGGATGCCGAGCTGGTTGCAGGCAATCTCGAAGCCAACAAGATCTTCAGCGATTTCGAAGACCTCGGCGTTCCGACCGTGGCCGCGATCAACGGTATCGCCCTGGGTGGCGGTCTGGAAATGTGCCTGGCAGCGGACTACCGCGTCATGTCGACCAAGGCCAAGATCGGTCTGCCGGAAGTCAAACTGGGCATCTACCCGGGCTTCGGCGGTACGGTGCGTCTGCCGCGTCTGATCGGTGCCGACAACGCCATCGAGTGGATTGCCGCCGGCAAGGAAAACCGTCCTGAAGACGCGCTGAAGGTCGGAGCCGTGGATGCCGTGGTTGCTCCCGAGAAGCTGCTGGAGGCTTCCGTCGAGCTGATCAAGCGTGCCATCTCCGGCGAGTTTGACTACAAGGCCAAGCGTCAGCCGAAGCTGGAAAAACTCAAGCTGAACGCCATCGAACAAATGATGGCTTTCGAAACCGCCAAAGGTTTCGTGGCCGGCCAGGCGGGTCCGAACTACCCGGCCCCGGTCGAAGCGATCAAGACCATCCAGAAAGCCGCGAACTTCGGTCGTGACAAGGCTCTGGAAGTCGAAGCCGCAGGTTTCGTGAAACTGGCCAAGACCTCCGCCGCGCAGAGCTTGATCGGTCTGTTCCTGAACGATCAGGAATTGAAGAAAAAGGCCAAGGCCTACGACGAAATCGCCAAGGACGTGAAACAGGCTGCCGTACTGGGTGCCGGTATCATGGGTGGCGGTATCGCTTATCAGTCGGCCTCCAAAGGCACGCCGATCCTGATGAAGGACATCAACGAGCACGGCATCGAGCAAGGTCTGGCGGAAGCCGCCAAGCTGCTGGTCGGCCGCGTTGATAAAGGCCGCATGACTGCCGCGAAGATGGCTGAAGTGCTCAACGGCATTCGTCCGACCCTGTCCTACGGCGATTTCGGTCACGTTGACCTGGTCGTTGAAGCCGTGGTCGAGAACCCGAAGGTCAAGCAAGCCGTTCTGGCGGAAGTCGAAGATCAGGTCAAAGAGGACACCATCCTCGCGTCCAACACCTCGACCATTTCCATCAGCCTGCTGGCCAAGGCCCTCAAGCGTCCGGAAAATTTCGTCGGCATGCACTTCTTCAACCCGGTGCACATGATGCCGCTGGTGGAAGTGATCCGTGGCGAGAAGTCCAGCGAGCTGGCCATCGCCACCACCGTTGCCTACGCCAAGAAAATGGGCAAGAACCCGATCGTCGTCAACGACTGCCCGGGCTTCCTGGTCAACCGCGTACTGTTCCCGTATTTCGGCGGTTTCGCCAAGCTGGTCAGTGCCGGTGTGGACTTCGTCCGTATCGACAAGATCATGGAGAAATTCGGCTGGCCGATGGGCCCGGCATACCTGATGGACGTGGTCGGCATCGACACCGGCCACCACGGTCGTGACGTGATGGCTGAAGGCTTCCCGGATCGCATGAAAGATGACCGTCGTTCCGCCGTTGACGTGCTTTACGAAGCCAAGCGTCTGGGTCAGAAGAACGGCAAGGGCTTCTATGCCTACGAGGCCGACAAGAAAGGCAAGCAGAAGAAAGTCGCCGATCCGTCGGTACTGGAAGTGCTCAAGCCGATCGTCTACGAGCAACGCGAAGTCACTGACGAAGACATCATCAACTGGATGATGATCCCGCTGTGCCTGGAAACCGTGCGTTGCCTGGAAGACGGTATCGTCGAAACCGCTGCCGAAGCCGACATGGGTCTGGTCTACGGCATTGGCTTCCCTCCGTTCCGTGGCGGTGCGCTGCGCTACATCGACTCGATCGGTGTCGCCGAGTTCGTTGCCCTGGCCGACCAGTACGCTGATTTGGGCGCGCTGTACCACCCGACCGCGAAGCTGCGCGAAATGGCCAAGAACGGCCAGAGCTTCTTCGGTTAAGCGCCCCCAACCAGAGTGAGAGTGAACTTATGAGCTTGAATCCTAGAGACGTCGTGATTGTCGATTTCGGTCGTACTCCGATGGGCCGCTCCAAGGGCGGCATGCACCGCAACACCCGCGCCGAAGACATGTCGGCGCACCTGATCAGCAAACTGCTGGAGCGCAACACCAAGGTCGATCCTGCCGAAGTCGAGGACGTGATCTGGGGCTGTGTGAACCAGACCCTGGAGCAAGGCTGGAACATCGCGCGCATGGCGTCGCTGATGACCCAGATCCCGCACACGTCGGCCGGCCAGACCGTCAGCCGTCTGTGCGGTTCGTCGATGAGCGCACTGCATACCGCTGCGCAAGCGATCATGACCGGCAACGGTGACGTTTTCGTGGTGGGTGGCGTCGAGCATATGGGCCACGTGAGCATGATGCACGGTGTCGATCCGAATCCGCACATGTCCCTGTACGCGGCGAAAGCCTCGGGCATGATGGGCCTGACCGCTGAAATGTTGGGCAAAATGCACGGCATCACTCGCGAACAGCAGGACGCCTTTGGCGTGCGTTCCCATCAGTTGGCCCACAAGGCAACCGTGGAAGGCAAGTTCAAGGATGAAATCATCCCGATGCAGGGCTACGACGAGAACGGTTTCCTGAAAACCTTCGACTATGACGAGACCATTCGTCCGGAAACCACCCTGGAAAGCCTGGCGGCTCTGAAGCCGGCATTCAATCCAAAGGGTGGGACCGTGACTGCAGGTACTTCGTCGCAGATCACCGATGGTGCTTCGTGCATGATCGTGATGTCGGCACAGCGTGCGCAGGATCTGGGCATCCAGCCAATGGCCGTCATTCGTTCGATGGCGGTGGCAGGTGTGGATCCGGCAATCATGGGTTACGGTCCAGTGCCGTCGACCCAGAAAGCGCTCAAGCGTGCCGGTCTGACCATCAACGACATCGACTTCTTCGAGCTCAACGAAGCGTTCGCCGCACAGGCTCTGCCAGTGTTGAAGGACCTGAAAGTGCTCGACAAGATGAATGAGAAGGTTAACCTGCACGGCGGCGCGATCGCCCTGGGTCACCCGTTCGGTTGCTCCGGTGCCCGTATTTCCGGCACCTTGCTGAACGTGATGAAGCAGAATGGCGGCACTTTCGGGGTGGCTACCATGTGCGTTGGCCTCGGCCAGGGCATCACCACTGTCTTCGAACGCGTTTAAGCGTCTCGTCGATGGAAGCCGGGGCCAAGTGCCCCGGTTTTTGTTTTTGCGGATTTATTTTTGTATTTATTTTGAAAAAATTTGAGTGAGGGCCGAAGCATGCCGATACAACCTGGGCTCTACCAACATTACAAAGGTCCGCAGTACCGCGTATTCAGTGTTGCGCGGCATTCCGAGACCGAAGAGGAAGTGGTCTTTTACCAAGCCCTGTATGGTGATTATGGCTTCTGGGTGCGTCCCTTGAGCATGTTTCTGGAGTCCGTCGAAGTTGACGGCGAGCAGGTCCCACGCTTTGCTTTGGTGCAAGCCGAACCGAGCCTTTTTTCGAAGCCGTGAGGCGAGGGCGCGCAGAACCCTGCGCTTGACCTCACCTTGTAGCCACTATATATAGCGGTGCCGCGTCAGGCGCCAACCGCCTTTCACTTCTAGAATTCAGGAATTTTCCGATCCATGGGCAAATCGCTGGTCATTGTGGAATCCCCGGCTAAGGCCAAGACCATCAACAAGTATCTGGGCAACCAATACGTGGTGAAGTCGAGTATCGGCCATATCCGAGACCTGCCCACCAGCGGTTCGGCTAGCGCCGGCAAAGAGCCGGCCGCCAAGCGCGGCAAGGCCGCTGCAGGTGAAGCGCCAGCACTGTCGCCGAAAGAGAAGGCGCGCAAGCAGCTGGTTTCGCGCATGGGAGTCGATCCGGATCACGGCTGGAAAGCCAAGTACGAGATCCTTCCGGGCAAGGAAAAGGTCATCGAAGAGCTGCGCCGGCTCGCCAAGGATGCTGACACCATCTACCTCGCAACCGACTTGGATCGCGAAGGGGAAGCCATTGCCTGGCACCTGCGCGAAGCCATTGGTGGGGATGACAGCCGCTACAAGCGCGTGGTGTTCAACGAAATTACCAAGAAGGCGATTCAGGAAGCCTTCTCGGAGCCTGGTGAACTCGATATCGATCGAGTGAATGCCCAGCAGGCCCGCCGCTTCCTCGACCGCGTCGTGGGCTACATGGTTTCGCCGCTGCTGTGGGCGAAGATTGCTCGCGGTCTGTCTGCCGGTCGGGTGCAATCGGTGGCCGTGAAGCTGGTGGTCGAGCGCGAACGTGAAATTCGCGCCTTCATCCCGGAAGAATACTGGGAAGTGCACGCTGACCTCGGCACCGCAAAAGGCTCGACCGTGCGCTTCGAAGTCGCGCGTGAGAAAGGCGAGGTTTTCAAGCCGCTCAACGAGGCCCAGGCCATGGCGGCGCTGGAGAAGCTGAAGTCTTCCAGCTACAGCATCGTCAAGCGCGAAGACAAACCGACCAGCAGCAAGCCGTCGGCACCGTTTATCACGTCCACGCTGCAACAAGCCGCGAGCAACCGCCTGGGCTTCGGCGTGAAGAAAACCATGATGATGGCACAGCGTCTGTACGAAGCCGGCTACATCACTTATATGCGTACCGACTCGACCAACCTCTCGGCAGATGCCGTAGCGATGGCGCGGACCTATATCGAAGACGAATTCGGCAAAAAGTACCTGCCGGAAACGCCGAACGTCTACAGCAGCAAGGAAGGCGCACAGGAGGCTCACGAAGCAATTCGTCCTTCCGACGCCAATACCACGCCTAGCAAGCTGTCGGGCATGGAGCGTGACGCTGAGCGCCTTTATGAGCTGATCTGGCGCCAGTTCCTGGCGTGCCAGATGCTGCCTGCGCAATACCTGTCGACCACTGTCAGCGTGGCCGCTGGCGACTTCGAACTGCGTGCCAAGGGCCGAATTCTGAAGTTCGACGGCTACACCCGCGTTCTGCCGCAAATCACCAAGCCTGGCGACGACGATGTCCTGCCGGACATGGCCCAGGGCGATGTGATGAAGCTGATCAAGCTTGATCCGACCCAGCATTTCACCAAACCGCCAGCCCGTTATTCGGAAGCCAGCCTCGTCAAGGAAATGGAAAAGCGCGGTATCGGTCGTCCTTCGACCTATGCGGCGATCATTTCGACCATTCAGGACCGCGGCTATGTGACATTGCACAACCGTCGTTTCTATTCGGAAAAGATGGGCGATATCGTCACCGAGCGTCTGTCTGAAAGCTTCTCGAACCTCATGGACTATGGCTTTACCGCCGGCATGGAGGAGAACCTGGACGACGTGGCCCAGGGCGAACGTGACTGGAAAAACGTGCTGGACGAGTTCTACGGCGACTTCAAGAAAAAGCTTGAAGTGGCTGAGAACCCGGATGCCGGCATGCGCGCCAACCAGCCGGTGATGACCGATATTCCGTGTACCACTTGCGGCCGTCCGATGCAGATTCGTACTGCATCCACTGGTGTGTTCCTCGGCTGCTCGGGCTACAGCCTGCCGCCGAAAGAGCGTTGCAAGGCCACCGTCAACCTGGTTCCGGGCGATGAAATCGCTGCGGACGACGAAGGAGAGTCGGAATCTCTGGTCTTGCGCGGCAAGCACCGCTGCCCGATCTGCAGCACGGCGATGGACGCTTACCTGCTCGACGAAAAGCGCAAGCTGCACATTTGCGGTAACAACCCGGATTGCGCCGGCTATGAAATCGAAGAAGGCAGCTACCGCATCAAGGGCTATGAAGGTCCGAGCCTGGAGTGTGACAAGTGCGGCAGTGAGATGCAGCTCAAGACCGGCCGTTTCGGCAAATTCTTCGGTTGCACCAACCCGACCTGCAAGAACACTCGCAAGCTGTTGAAAAGTGGCGATGCAGCGCCGCCGAAGATGGATCCGGTGAAGATGCCCGAGCTGAAATGCGAAAAGGTCAACGACACCTACATCCTGCGGGACGGTGCTTCCGGCCTGTTCCTGGCGGCCAGTCAGTTCCCCAAGAACCGCGAGACACGTGCACCGCTGGTCATCGAGCTTCTGCCACACAAGGAAGAGATCGATCCGAAGTATCACTTCCTGTGCGACGCGCCGCAGAAGGATCCGGACGGTTTGCCGGCGGTCATCCGCTACAGCCGCAAGACCAAGGAGCAGTACGTCCAGACCGAAGTCGACGGCAAGCCGACAGGCTGGAAGGCTTTCTTCGACGGTGGCAAATGGACGGTTGAAGACAAGCGTCCGGCAAAAGCGAAGGCTTGAGCCGGTGTTGAGCTGATGAAGTCCTGAGCGGCTTCGTCAGCGCAAAAGGCCGCATGGCAGCCCTCGGGTTTTCATGCGGCCTTTTTGTTTAATGCTTGCGGTCGGATTGGTTGATCCATGACACTGTCCGACCTGTATGAAGCATTTATTTCGCCGCGGAGAGTGCCGATATGGCCCACGAGCTCTATACCCGTACCAATCAGAAGATCTATTTCGCGGGATTGTCGCTGGAGGCGCTGGCCAGGGCTGAAGAGGGGCGGACAATGAATTCGCTGGCGCTGATACAGGCTGGGCGCGAATCGGCGCTGTTTCATCTCTACGGTGCGCTGCTGGGGCTGTGTCACGAGATCGCAGGGTTCTATCGGTTGCCACAGGCTAACGCACCACGAGCGGAAACCCTGTTGACCAGCGAAGTGCTTGAGTCTATTGCAATTCCAGAACTGGCCGAGATGATCGAGTTGGCGGGTAATCCGGAAACCTGGCTGGCGAAATTGCTGGCGGCACATTCGGCGCTGTTTCAGCCACCACGGGTGCCACACAAGCCGAAGGGGGATGTGACCCAGCCATTGATTCAGGCGGTAAATCTGGATGAAGAGCAGGCGCCAGAAGAATTGAGCCGGCAAGAGCTGGAGAGCTGGCGACAACACCTGAAGGGGTTGGCTGTCCGCTTCCGTGAAGGCTTGAACGAATGCTGATGGAGACTTGGCTGGCGGCGACGAGATGCATGCTGCTGGTCAAGATCCTGAGCGAATCTTGAATGATGTCTATATAATCCCTGCCTTTCGCGGAGAACACACCTATATGCCAACGTCCTTTCTAGAAATTGTCGAGCTACCAGACGGCCGAATCGAACTGCGCAGGGCCGAGGACGAGGGTTCCCTGGTGACGCTGGATTTTTCCGAGGATGCCAAGGCGTTTCTGCAGGGGCAGCATGTTGAGATTGCCAAAGCAATGCTAAGCGTCGGCGTGCAGATGGCCGGTCGAATGGTTGAAGGCGAATTTGATAAGGAAGAGGGGCCGCGAGTTCTTCATTGAACACCGCCCGTCGATTGTCACGTCAGTTCGGCTTCTCTATCCCTTGAGAAGCCCCGCGCTTCAGATGGCGCGCATGCAGTCAGCCCAATCGAATATTCAGGCTTTGAGCGTCCCCGATGCGGGCGGCGCTGACCAGTTGTTGGCGTGAGGCTGCATTAAGCGGATTCAGCCACGTCACTACAGTGTGGCTTCGACCAAGGCGCAGAGCCTCGCAAGCCAACTGCATGGCGCTCTGTGTGCCGCGCGGTTGCAATAAAAGGATGCGCTCGCGATTCAATCCTGCCTCTCGTAGCCAGGCCTGTGTCAGGCTCGCGGGTGGTGCAATCAGGGTCAACCAACGCGCGTCCTGATCGTCGCTCAATTCACGAAGAATCGGTGCAAGCAGGTTCAGGCAGTTCCCGGTCGCACCGCGCAGCGAAAGTTCGCTGTACGCTTCGGGTTCGACATTCCATGTGCGCTCCGCTGTATCCTTGAGTATCGGGGCCAGTGGTTGTGCCAGAAATGCCTCGAACAGCGGCAGTTGTGTTTGCTGAGGTGCGTGTGGGAACTGCATAAAGCCTCCTTTAGCGGCGGATTACGCCGACACTCAAGCCTTCGATCACCAGTTCCTGATCTTTCAGGTTGACTTCGATGGGAGCGAACTCGGGATTTTCGGCGATCAGCCAGACTTTGCTGCCATCGCGCTTGAAGCGCTTGACCGTCACTTCGTCGCCGATCCGGGCAACGACGATCTGACCGTTGCGTGCTTCCCGGGTCGTGTGAACGGCCAGCAGGTCGCCGTCGAAAATGCCGATGTCCTTCATGCTCATCCCGTGAACGCGCAGCAGGTAATCAGCGCGAGGGTGGAAGAAGGCCGGATTGATATTGCAGGACTCTTCGATGTGTTGCTGGGCAAGAATCGGCGCGCCGGCAGCCACGCGACCGATGATTGGCAGGGTGGATTCGTCGACCTTGGCTTCGAGACCGGGGATGCGAATGCCGCGAGAGGCGCCGGGTGTCATTTCGATCGCGCCTTTGCGGGCGAGCGCCTTGAGATGCTCCTCGGCCGCGTTGGGTGATTTGAAGCCCAGTTCCTGAGCGATTTCCGCGCGGGTCGGCGGATAGCCATTGTCTTCGAGGCAACGTTTGATGAAAGCCAGAATCTCGGCTTGGCGTGGCGTCAGCTTAAGCATATTGATCGCTCTGTCTTTTTATACAGTGACTGGGATTATATACAGTGAAGCGGTATTGGCAATGCTCGTTTTTTGCCAGGGCGCCGGACGGTCAGTGACGGCGTCGATTAATGCGGCGTCCTTGTTGTGGTTAAATATCTGACCGACCATTCCCAAAACGAACCGGCAGGCTTGACAAGGCATAGGCTGAAACGTATGTTTCAAACAAGTGTTTGTCAGGCGGAGTAGCCATGGCCCAGTCGGAAACCGTTGAACGCATTCTTGATGCTGCAGAACAGTTGTTCGCGGAAAAAGGTTTCGCTGAAACCTCATTGCGTCTGATCACCAGCAAGGCAGGGGTCAACCTGGCAGCGGTGAATTATCATTTTGGCTCGAAAAAGGCGCTGATCCAGGCGGTTTTCTCGCGCTTTCTCGGCCCGTTCTGTATCAGTCTCGATAAAGAGCTGGAGCGGCGTCAGGCCAAGCCTGAGAACAAGCCTTCACTGGAAGAGCTGCTGGAGATCCTTGTCGAGCAGGCTCTGGTGGTACAGCCTCGCAGTGGCAACGATCTGTCGATTTTCATGCGTTTGCTCGGTCTGGCATTCAGCCAGAGCCAGGGACACCTGCGCCGTTATCTGGAAGATATGTACGGCAAGGTGTTCCGTCGCTACATGTTGCTGGTGAACGAGGCCGCACCGCGCATTCCTCCTATCGAGCTGTTCTGGCGCGTGCATTTCATGCTGGGTGCGGCGGCGTTCAGCATGTCGGGTATCAAGGCGTTGCGTGCGATCGCCGAGACCGATTTCGGTGTCAATACTTCCATCGAGCAAGTCATGCGCCTGATGGTGCCGTTCCTGGCGGCCGGCATGCGTGCCGAAACCGGTGTCACCGATCCGGCCATGGCAACAGCGCAGTTGCGGCCGCGCAGCAAGTCAGTACCGGCGCCTGCCAAGGTTTGACTGTCCATGGGTGGGCGTGGCGGCGGACATCCGCTAAGCTAGCCGCCCATGCCGACTCTCGTTCTGAACCCGTTTCTCATTGAAATCACCGTCCTGCCGGGCGCTGGCCCTGGTGGTGGTTTCGTGGGCAGCGGGTTTTTCGTTTTCAAGGAATTTCTATGACTGCTGGCCTGCAAGGCTCGTTGATGGTGGACGTCGCCGGTACCTGGCTGACGGCCGAAGATCGCCAATTGTTGCGCCAGCCCGAAGTGGGCGGCCTGATCATTTTTGCCCGCAACATCGAGCATCCACGCCAGGTGCGCGAGCTGAGTGCGGCGATTCGCGCCATCCGTCCGGATCTTTTACTGGCGGTGGATCAGGAAGGTGGTCGCGTCCAACGCCTGCGTCAGGGCTTCGTGCGTCTGCCGGCGATGCGCGCCATCGCTGACAATCCGAATGCCGAATATCTGGCCGAACAATGCGGCTGGATCATGGCCACCGAGGTATTGGCGGTCGGGCTCGACCTGAGCTTCGCGCCGGTGCTGGATCTGGATTATCAGCGCAGCGCTGTCGTCGGCACGCGCTCATTTGAGGGTAATCCTGAGCGCGCCGCACGGCTCGCCGGTGCTTTCATCAAAGGCATGAACAGTGCCGGCATGGCCGCCACCGGCAAGCATTTTCCCGGTCACGGCTGGGCGGAAGCCGATTCTCACGTCGCAATTCCGAACGACGAGCGCAGCCTTGAAGAGATCCGCGCCAACGACCTGGTGCCGTTCGCCCGACTCAGCAAGCAACTGGCCGCCGTCATGCCGGCCCACGTGATTTATCCGCAAGTCGATGCTCAGCCCGCCGGTTTTTCCCGGCGCTGGTTGCAGGACATCCTGCGCGGTGAGTTGCAGTTCGACGGCGTGATCTTCAGCGACGACCTGTCGATGGCTGGCGCTCATGTGGTGGGTGATGCCGCCAGTCGTATCGAAGCCGCGCTCAGTGCCGGTTGCGACATGGGCCTGGTGTGCAACGACCGTGCTGCTGCCGAGCTGGCGCTGAGCGCCGCGCAACGGTTGAAGGTCAAGCCGTCGCCACGTATTGCACGCATGCGTGGTCAGGCGTTCGCCACTACTGAATACCGTCAGGATCCACGCTGGCTGACTGCTGTCGGCGCGCTCAAAGACGCTCAATTGATCGATTAAGGATTTTTCGCTATGACGGTTTACGCAATCATCGGTGGCACGGGCCTGACCCAGCTGGAAGGTCTGAGCATTCGTCAGTCGCTGGCGGTGGATACCCCTTACGGTGCGCCGTCGGCTGACGTCCAGATCGGCGAATATGCTGGCAAGGAAGTGCTGTTCCTCGCTCGGCACGGCCATCCCCATCGTTTCCCGCCGCACAAGGTTAATTACCGCGCCAATCTGTGGGCGTTGAAGCAGGCCGGGGCCGAAGCGGTCATTGCGGTCAACGCCGTGGGCGGGATTCATCCGGCGATGGGCACCGGGCATTTCTGCGTGCCGCATCAGATCGTGGACTACACCAGCGGGCGCGAACACACCTATTTCGCCGACGATCTGGAGCACGTCACGCACATCGACTTCAGCTTCCCCTACAGCGAGCCACTGCGTCAGCAACTGATTGCCGCATTGGCCGCCGAAGGTTGCGAGTACAGCGATCAAGGCGTTTACGCCTGCACCCAGGGCCCGAGACTGGAAACCGTGGCCGAGATCGTGCGTCTGGAGCGCGACGGTTGCGACATCGTCGGCATGACCGGTATGCCGGAAGCTGCGCTGGCCCGTGAGCTGGATCTGGATTACGCCTGCCTGTCGCTGGTGGTGAATCCGGCGGCGGGCAAGACTACGGCAGTAATCACCATGGCCGAGATCGAGCAGGCGCTGCATGACGGCATGGGCAAGGTGAAATCGACGCTGGCGCGGGTGTTGAAGGGCTGAGTCCGGCTCAAAACCGAGTCGAGCCATTCGCGGGCAAGCCCGCTCTCACAGGTTAAGCGCTATCTCTGTGGGAGCGGGCTTGCCCGCGAATCGATCTGGTAAACGACAAAAATTTCAGTGCTTGTCGAACTTGTCCGGCAATGGTGCGAACAGCGCCTCGATATCATCGCTCTGCAGTTGCCAGTCTCCGGCTTTGCGGCCATCCAGCACGCCAGCCGCCAGGTCGGATTTTTCCCGTTGCAGATGCTGAATCTTCTCCTCGACCGTTCCTCGCGCAATCATCTTGTAGACGAACACAGGTTTTTCCTGGCCAATGCGATAGGCGCGGTCGGTGGCCTGGTTTTCCGTCGCCGGGTTCCACCACGGATCGTAGTGAATGACGGTGTCCGCTTCTGTCAGGTTCAGGCCAACACCACCGGCCTTCAGGCTGATGAGAAAGATCTGACGCTTGCCGCTCTGGAATTCCTTCACGGGTGTGCGCCGATCTCGGGTCTGTCCTGTCAGCAGCGCATAGGCAACATTGCGTTTTTTCAGCTCCTCCTCAATCAGCGACAGCATTGAAGTGAACTGGGAAAACAGGAGAATCCGCCGTCCTTCCTCGAACAGTTCTTCGAGCATTTCCATCAGGCTGTCGAGCTTGCCCGAGGTGCTGCCGCGGGCGGGCAGGGTGGCATCGTTGACCAGGCGCAAGTCGCAGCAGACCTGCCGCAGCTTGAGCAGCGCTTCGAGAATGATGATCTGGCTGCGCGCCACACCTTTGCGGGTGATCTCGTCGCGCACCTTCTTGTCCATCGCCAGGCGCATGGTTTCGTACACATCGCGCTGGGCCTCGTTGAGGTCGACCCAGTGGATGATCTCGGTCTTCGGCGGCAGCTCGGTCGCGACCTGTTCCTTGGTGCGCCGCAGCAGGAACGGTTTGATCCGGCCATTGAGGTGTTGAAGTCTGACCTCACTGGCGCGTTTTTCGATCGGCACGCGGTAATCGGCGTTGAAGCTCTTGACGTCGCCGAGCCAGCCGGGCAGCAGGAAGTGAAACAGCGACCACAATTCGCCCAGGTGGTTTTCCAGAGGGGTTCCGCTCAGGCACAGGCGCTGGCGAGCGTTCAATTCGCGGGCTGCCTGGGCGGCTTTGCTGTTCGGATTCTTGATGTACTGCGCCTCGTCCAGCACCAATACGTGCAGCGGCTGCCGGGTCAGGTGCTCGACATCCTTGGGCAGCAGCGCGTAGGTCGTGAGGATCAGGTCGTAATCGGCCAGATGCTCGAAATGCTTTTTGCGGCTGGCGCCGTACAGGGCCAGCACTTTGAGCTGTGGTGTGAAGTGCGCCGCTTCATCCAGCCAATTGGGGATCAGGCTGGTGGGCATCACCACCATGCAGGGTCGATCCAGTCGCCCGGCGTTTTTCTCGCTGAGAATGTGCGCCAGGGTTTGTAGGGTTTTACCCAGACCCATGTCATCCGCAAGAATCCCGCCGACTTCAAGTTGCCGCAGCGACTGCATCCAGCTCAATCCTTCGAGCTGATAAGGGCGCAGCGTTGCGTTCAGTCCTTGCGGCGCTTCGGCGCTATAGTTGCGGATATCGCGCAAGCGTTGGGCGAAGCTGCGAATCTGTTCTCCGCCCTCCCACAGCAGCGGAATGTCTTCCAGCGAATTGAGGCGGGTGGCGTCAGCCTTGCTCAGGCGCAGTGAGGTTTCGCCCGGCTCTTGCAGATAGAACTCGCCCAACGTCGCCAGCACCGGTTTCAGCCGGCCGAGCGGCAGGGCGACCTGCAGGGGGCCGTGCTCACTGTTGCGTTGCGGAATGTTCACCAGAATCAGCTCGTCGTCCCGGCGCCGGGCGAGGCGTTCGGGGTTGAGGATCTCTGTGTGCGAGCGCATCAGGTTGAGCAGGATCGGCAAAAGGCTCAGGCGTTCGCCATTGACGATGATACCCAGCTCCAGATCAAACCAGTCGCGCTCTGGCGTCTGCTCGACGGTGGCGTACCAGTCGTCCACGGCAGTCAGGTCGAAGCCGAATTCATCGTCGACCAGCAGTTCCCAGCCTTGGGTGCGCAGCTTCGGCAGGTCGTTCAGCGTAAACGTCAGCCAGGCGCTGTCATTGACCATTTCATAGAGTTCGCCGGCGCTTTCCGGTAGAGCCTTGCTCTGCCTTGTGGCTATGCGAAAGCCGAGAATCCGCAGTTGTTCGCGGTAGCTTTGTTCAATCTCCGGGTGGCGTTTTACCCGCAGTATCTGAGCTTCCTGGCGTATCAGAATGTCGCTGTTTTTCTGCCCGCTGACGTATTCGTCGAGATAACTGAACGACAGTGCCGCACGATGCTGGATATAGCGCTGCATCTTGCCATTGCGCGGTTCGAAGGCGCTGAACTCGACGCTGGCCAGCCAAAGGCGCGGCACCGGCTGTACGTTGTCGACCAGCACTTGCGGCGGTGCCTTGGGGTTGCGGTTTTCCAGGACGGCCTGAAGTTTTTCCAGCAGCTCGGCGTCTTTGGCGGCGGCAGGGTATTCGAGGGTTTCCTGCACTTGCAACAATACCGCTGCACAGTGTTTGCAGTTGCTGTGAACCGGGCAGGTACAGGTGGCGTCGACCATCAGCAGGGTGCCTTTGGCCGATTCGCGCAAACGGATCGTCTGGCGATAGATGTTGCCGCCAGAGCCTTCGCAACTGGCGGTAATCGTCGCGTCACCGACCTGCACGATCCGCACCCGGTTTTCCAGAGCGTAGCGGCGGCCACGCTCCAGGCTTTGTTCCTTGAACCGGCTGACCCAGGAGGAGGCCAGCGGTTTGCTCAGAGGTGGGGGCATGAGGACTTCGATCAGTCCGGAATGGATTCAGGCGCTTCCCGAGGCGCCGGCGCCGTCAGCGAAGTGATCTTGATCAGCATGGCCAGGTGGCCATTGTCCAGGTAGTTGAGCTGGCCATTTTTAGTGTGGCTGTCCTGTTTCAGGCGTTCGCTGGCGGTGACCATGCCGTTGGCGTCGATCTGGTTGACCCAGAAATCGGCGTTGACGTCGGTGAAGCGCCCGAGCTTCATTTCGAGCGTGCCCTCGATGGGGAACTGGCCGAACTGTTCCTTGCCGTCGCTGATCGCGACTTTGGTCGGCGACTCACCCAGAGGCTGCTGCCAGGCCTTGTGCATCAGCACACTGTATTCGCCACTGGCAGCGAGCTTGCTGGCAACTTCACCCAATGCGGGAGTACGCAGGCTGGCATCGTCAAGGCGTCTGGCGCCAGCGGCCCAGTCTTCCGGTGCGGCACGGCTGATGATGGCGGGGACGGCGTTCTGGCGTATCAGAATCATTTCAACCTGATACAGGTCATCGGCAAACGCCGAGGGTGCCGCCAGCGTCATCAAGAGCGGGGTCAGCAGCAAAGTCAGTGAGCGAAACAGGCGCATGCGGCGTCCTTCAAGCAGTTTTCGGGAGGAGGCGCTCGAACAGCGCCTCCACAGTATTAAAGCGCTCTTCCGGGCGCTCCATCGGCACCTGAAACTTGAACATCGTGGCGCCTTCGAATTTGTAGCGTTTTGGCTGACTCTGAATCAGCTTGATCAGGGTCATCGGATCGACCGGGGTCTGTGCGGCGAACTCGATTCGGCCGCCCTGCGGGCCGCCATCGACCTTCTTGATGCCCAGCTGTTCGGCCTGCAATTTCAGTGCTGTGATGCGCATCAGATTCTTGGTCGGTTCCGGCAGCAGGCCGAAGCGGTCGATCATCTCCACTTGCAGGTCTTTGAGGCCTTCCTCGTCGGTGGCCGACGCGATGCGTTTGTAGAGGATCAACCGTGCATGCACATCCGGCAGGTAATCCTCCGGAATCAGCGCCGGCACCCGCAGGTTGACTTCCGGGCCGCCACCGAGCGGTTGATCGAGGTTTGGCTGTTCGCCCTTGCGGATCGATTTCACCGCGCGCTCGAGCATTTCCATGTACAGCGTGAAGCCGACGGCTTGAATCTGCCCGCTCTGGCCGTCGCCCAGCAGTTCACCGGCGCCGCGGATTTCCAGGTCGTTGGTGGCCAGCACGAAGCCCGCGCCGAGGTCTTGCGTATTGGCAATCGCCTCCAGGCGTTTTTCCGCATCGCCGGAGATCTGTTGGCGTGGCGGGGTCAGCAGGTAGGCGTAAGCCTGGTGGTGGCTGCGACCGACGCGACCGCGCAACTGGTGCAACTGCGCCAGACCGAACTTGTCGGCGCGCTCGATGATGATGGTGTTGGCGCTCGGCACGTCGATGCCGGTCTCGATGATGGTCGAGGCGATCAGCACGTTGAAGCGCTTGTGGTAGAAGTCGCTCATCACCTGTTCGAGTTCGCGCTCGCGCATCTGCCCGTGCCCGATGCCGATCCGCGCTTCCGGCACCAGTTCGGCCAGTTCGGCGGCGCATTTCTCGATGGTCTTCACGTCGTTGTGCAGGTAGTAAACCTGACCACCGCGCAGCAGTTCCCGCAGCAACGCTTCCTTCACCGTGCTCTTGTTCTGCTCCATGACGAAGGTGCGCACCGACAGGCGTCGCGCCGGCGGCGTGGCGATGATCGACAGGTCGCGCATGCCCGACACCGCCATGTTCAGCGTGCGCGGAATCGGGGTGGCGGTCAGGGTCAGAATGTCGACTTCGCTGCGCAGGGCCTTGAGCTGTTCCTTCTGACGGACGCCGAAACGGTGTTCTTCGTCGATGATCACCAGACCCAGGTTCTTGATCTTGACGTCGTCCTGCAGCAGCTTGTGGGTGCCGATGACGATGTCGATTTTGCCTTCGGCCAGTTCGGCCACCGCCGCGTTCACTTCTTTCGCCGACTTGAAGCGGCTCATTACTTCCACGGTCACCGGCCAGTCGGCGAAGCGGTCGCGGAAGCTGTTGTAGTGCTGCTGGGCGAGCAGGGTGGTCGGCACCAGGATCGCCACTTGCTTGCCGCCGTGCACGGCGATGAACGCGGCACGCATGGCCACTTCGGTCTTGCCGAAACCCACGTCACCGCAGACCAGCCGGTCCATCGGCTTCGGCGCAAGCATGTCCTCGCGCACGGCTTCGATGGTGGCTTGCTGGTCAGGAGTTTCCTCGAACGGGAAACCGGCGCTGAACGTCGCGTAATCGGCTTTCGGATCGGCGAATGCGTAACCTTCGCGAGCGGCGCGACGGGCGTAGATGTCGAGCAGTTCGGCGGCCACGTCGCGGACCTGTTCCGCAGCCTTGCGTTTGGCTTTCTGCCAGGTCTCCGAGCCGAGTCGGTGCAGCGGGGCCAGGGCATCGTCGCTGCCGGTGTAGCGGGCAATGAGATGCAGGTTGGCCACCGGCACGTAGAGCTTGGCGTTCTCGGCGTATTCGAGGGTGAGGAATTCGGCAGCCTGGCTGTCGATTTCCAGAATCGTCAGGCCGAGGTAGCGACCGACACCGTGGTCGATGTGGACCACCGGCGCGCCCTCGCGCAATTCGGTGAGGTTCTTGATCACCGCATCGTTGTTGGCGTCGGCGCGTTTCTCGCGGCGACGACGCTGCATTACGCGCTGGCCGAACAGCGGGCTTTCCGCAACCAGTGCCAGCGCCGGGTCATCGAGCATCAGGCCTTCATCGAGCGGCGCAATGGTGATCGCCAGGCGATCCTTGCTCGCGACGAAGTCCGGCCAGCTGTCGACGGTTTTCGGTCGCAGCTTCAGTCGATCCAGCAACTCCAGCAGCACTTCGCGACGACCTGCGGACTCGGCAGTGAACAGCACGCGTCCCGGGAACTGGTCGAGAAAGGTGGAAAGCGCGGCCAACGGCTGCGTGGCCTTGGCTTCGATCGCCAGATCCGGCAGTGCCTGCGCGGGGAAGCGCTCGCGGCCGACACCGGTTTCCACGTCCTGCTGGCTGGCCACCACGCGCGGCCAGTTCTTCAGGCGGGCGAAGCAGTCTTCCACCGGCAGGAACAGTTCGGCAGGCGGCAATAAAGGACGCGATGGATCGACGCGGCGTTCTTCATAACGATTGCGCACATCGTTCCAGAAGTTTTCCGCCGCTTGCTCGATGCCCGGCAGCGAGAACACCTGAGTGTCCTGGGGCAGGTAATCGAACAGGGTCGAGGTTTCTTCGAAGAACAGCGGCAGATAGTACTCGATGCCGGCCGGCGTGATGCCGCTGCTCAGATCCTGAAAGATCGGGCAGCGGCGGAAATCGACGTCGAAGCGCTCGCGAAAACGCGCCTTGAAACGGGTGACCGCTTCTTTCTGCAGCGGAAATTCCTTGGCCGGCAGCAGTTTGACCGAATCGACCTTGTCGATGGAACGCTGGGTTTCCGGGTCGAAAGTGCGCAGGGTTTCGATTTCGTCGTCGAACAGGTCGATGCGATAAGGCAGTTTGCTGCCCATCGGAAACAGGTCGATCAGCGCGCCGCGTACCGTGAACTCACCGTGTTCGTACACCGTATCGACGTAGCGATAGCCGCTGGCTTCGAGCCGCGTGCGCATCTGTTCGACGTCGAGTTTCTGGCCGACATCCAGCACCAGGCTGCTGCCGAGCAGGAACCTGGTCGGCGCCAGACGATGCAGGGCCGTGGTGATCGGCACCACCAGTACGCCATGTTCCAGCTCCGGCAGTCTGTAAAGGCTGGCGATACGCTGGGAGATGATGTCCTGATGCGGTGAAAACAAGTCGTAGGGCAGGGTTTCCCAATCGGGGAAGTGCAGCACCGGTAAATCCGGGGCGAAGAAGCTCAGTTCCTGCTCCAGCCGTTCGGCACTCTGGCTGTCGGCGGTCAGCAGCAACGTGAAGCGCTTGGCAGCGCTGGCAGCCTCGGCAATGGCCAGGCTCAGTGCAGCACCGGGCAGATTGCCCCAGTGCTGTTTACCTGCCGCAGCAGGGAGAAGCGGTAGACGCAGAACAGGCACGGAAGGTTGAGCTCCAGGCGTTGCGACAAAGTCGGTAATTGTAGCGGCGTCCGGTGCCGCCTGTCAGTTGCAGACTGCGTCTATCTGCGCTGTTTCCGGAAAATGTAGTGGTAACCATAAAAACAGGTACTTTTTTAATGATTATGTAGTGCTGAAATCGAGTGGTGTTACGGAGGGTTACAGACATCGTCTAACAGTCGTCGAAAAACTGACTGCGCTGCAGGCCCCGGTTTTACTGGGCTTGCGCAGGGCGTTATTTTTTTGGACGGTGTTTTGTTACCGGTTGCACGACAAGCGCGCATTGCTACGAGAGGTTCTCGGCGGCATAATGTAGCCCCTTTTTTCTGCCCCTACATGTGGAAGGTTCCCGTGACTCAGAAGCCCGACCAGTGTCTTGGTGAATGGATCGACCGTGAAGCACTCGCAGAAGCGATGATTCCGCTTATCGGTCAGCTCTACCGCAATAACAACGTGGTGAGCTCGATCTATGGCCGCAGCCTGATCAACCAGTCTGTCATCGCGATTCTCAAGGCTCATCGCTTTGCTCGCCATCGTTCTTCCGACGATAGCGAACTCTCCGTCCACGAAACATTCCCTCTGCTGAAGGCCATGAGCGAGCTGAAGCTTGGCGCGGCTTCGGTGGATCTGGGCAAGTTGGCGTTCAAGTTCCGCGCTGAAGGCAATGGCCGCACGGCCGAACAATTCGTTCGCGAAGAGTTGGCCGATGTCGTGGGTCAGCAAAACGCTTCCGCGCGTAAAGGTACTGACGTCGTGCTGTACGGCTTCGGTCGTATCGGTCGTCTGCTGGCGCGCATCCTGATCGAAAAAACCGGTGGTGGCGACGGCTTGCGTCTGCGTGCAATCGTTGTGCGCAAAGGCGCCGAGAACGATCTGGTCAAGCGTGCCAGCCTGCTGCGTCGTGACTCGGTACACGGCCCGTTCGATGGCACTATCACCATCGATGAAGAAAGCAACACCATCACCGCCAACGGCAACCTGATTCAGGTGATCTACGCCAAGAACCCGTCCGAAGTCGACTACACCCAGTACGGCATCGAGAACGCGCTGATCGTCGACAACACCGGTGTATGGCGTGATGCCGACGGCCTGGGCCAGCACCTGGCCTGCCCGGGCGCTGCCCGCGTGATTCTGACCGCGCCGGGCAAAGGCGCGCTGAAGAACATCGTTCACGGCATCAACCATGGCGACATCACCCCTGACGACAAGATCATCTCGGCGGCGTCCTGCACCACCAACGCCATCGTGCCGGTGCTCAAGGCTGTCAACGACCAGTACGGCATCGTCAACGGCCACGTTGAAACCGTTCACTCGTTCACCAACGACCAGAACCTGATCGACAACTTCCACAAGGGCAGCCGTCGTGGCCGCGCCGCGCCGCTGAACATGGTGATCACCGAGACCGGTGCCGCCACCGCCGCCGCCAAGGCACTGCCGGTGCTCAAGGGCAAGCTGACCGGCAACGCGATTCGCGTACCTACGCCGAACGTGTCGATGGCCATCCTGAACCTGAATCTGGAAAAGGCCACCACTCGCGACGAAATCAACGAGTACCTGCGCCAGATGGCCATGCACTCGGAGCTGCACAAGCAGATCGATTACGTCAGCTCCCAGGAAGTGGTTTCCACTGACTTCGTGGGCTCGCGTCACGCTGGTGTCGTGGATGCCGAGGCAACCATTACCCAGGATAACCGCGTTGTTCTGTACGTCTGGTACGACAACGAGTTCGGTTACAGCTGCCAGGTGGTTCGCGTGATGGAAGACATGGCCGGTGTAAACCCGCCAGCGTTCCCGCGCTAAGCCTTAGCCGCAAATGAAAACGCCCCGACATTGTCGGGGCGTTTTTGTTTTTGCGCGATTCAGGTCAGTGGGGGATGGCGGTTTGTGCCGTACGCAATGCATGCCTGTTGCCACGGAACAGCACCAGGGTCGCGATCAGGCCCAGCACCGCTGCGCCGCTGAGCCAGATTCCCGGCGCAGCCTTGTTGTCCAGCACATGGATCAGGTAAGTGCAGGCGGCTGGCGTGAAACCACCAAACGTTGCGGTGGCCAGGCTGTAGGCCAGCGAGAAGCCCGTCGTGCGCACTTCTACCGGCATGATTTCGGTCAGGGCCACCACCATCGCACCGTTGTACGAGCCGTACAGGAACGACAACCACAGCTCGACGATCAGCAAGTGGCTGAAGCTCGGATTCGCCACCAGCCACGACAGCGCCGGGTAGGCGGTCAGGATCGCCAGGCTCGTCGCCGCCAGCAGCAGAGGCTTGCGGCCGATCTTGTCAGATACGGCGCCCATCACCGGCAGCCAGAAGAAGTTCGACAGACCGATGCACACGGTTACCAGCAACGCATCGAAGTCCGACAGGTGCAACTCTGCCTTGCCAAAAGTCGGGGTGTAGGCGGTGATCAGATAGAACGACACGGTGGTCATCACCACCAGTGCCATGCCGGCGAGGACGATGCCGAAGTTCTGACCGATCGAGCGGACGATTTCCTGCAGGGTAGGGCGATGTTTGCGGGCCTGGAATTCCGGCGTTTCCTCCAGGGAGCGGCGAATCACGAAAATCACCGGAACAATCATGCAACCAATCAGGAAAGGCACGCGCCAGCCCCATTCGCCCATTTGGTCCGGGCTCAGCCAGTGGTTGAGGCCTACACCGAGCAGGCCGGCGAATACCACGGCGGCTTGCTGGCTGGCGGACTGCCAGCTGACGAAGAAGCCCTTGCGCCCCGGTGTAGAGATTTCTGCCAGATACACGGACACGCCGCCCAGTTCCACGCCAGCCGAAAAGCCTTGCAGCAAACGACCGAACAATACGATCAGCGGCGCGGCGACGCCAAGGGTGGCGTAACCCGGGACGCAGGCGATCAGCACGGTACCGGCCGCCATCAGGGCGAGGGTGATGATCAAGCCCTGGCGACGGCCGTGACGGTCAATGTAGGCGCCGAGGAAAATCGCCCCCAGCGGACGCATCAGGAAGCCTGCGCCGAAGGTGGCAAGGGAGAGCATCAGGGAGGCGAATGCGCTGTCGGTAGGGAAGAAGGTCTTGGCAATGGCCGTGGCGTAAAAGCCGTAGACCATGAAGTCGAACATCTCGAGAAAGTTGCCGCTGACAACGCGAAAAATCGCTTTGCCTTTGCCCGTGGAGGAGGACATGTTCAGGTACTCACTTGTTGATTTTGTGTGAAGGCGTTGTATCCGTTTGGGAGCGAGCGGGCTCTGTGGCCATAATGGCCGTCGCGATTTTGCTCGGAGATGAAGAATTGTTAACTGGACGGATGCTGGTTTTCGTGAGTGTTCTCGGTGTCCTGTCCGGATGCGGCAATGGCGACTCCATGGAAAGCTTCGGCGGTCCGACCATGGGCAGTACGTATTCGATCAAGTACGTGCGACGAATCAACTTGCCCGCTCCCCAGGACGTCCGGGTCGAAGTGGAAAAGATCCTCGCCGACGTGGATCGGCAAATGTCCACCTACCGCGCCGACTCCGATATTTCGCGTTTCAACGCATTGCCCGCCGATCGCTGTCAGACCATGCCAGCGCCGATCCTCGAACTGGTGCGGGTTGGCGAGCAGCTGTCACAACAAAGCGAAGGCTCCTACGACCTGACGGTAGAGCCGCTGCTTAATCTCTGGGGATTCGGTCCGCAAGGGCGCGAAGAAAAAGTCCCGAGCGCCGATGCGCTGGCCGAGGTGCAGAAGCGGGTGGGTTATCGGCATTTGCGTATCGATGGCGACCAGTTGTGCAAGGACGCGGCGGTCGAGGTCGATTTCAACAGCATCGCTGCCGGTTATGCGGTCGACACCATCGCCGCGCGACTCGACGCCATGGGCATTCATGATTACCTCGCCGAGGCTACGGGCGAGCTCAAGGCGTCCGGGAAGAAGCTCGATGGCTCGCCCTGGCGCATTGCCCTGGAGGAGCCGCGTGACGATAAGCAAGTGGCAGAGCGCGTCATTAATGTCGATGGCTATGGGCTTTCCACGTCAGGCGATTACCGCAACTATTTTCAACAGGACGGAAGGCGTTATTCCCATACCTTCGATGCCCGCACCGGAGCGCCCGTCGTACACGACCTGGCGTCAGTCACGGTAATACATCCTTCAGCCTTGATGGCCGATGGACTATCGACACTGTTGCTGATTCTCGGCCCGGAAAAGGCCTGGGACTATGCCGAAAAACACGACATTGGTGCATTCTTCGTGATTCGTGCCGATAAAGGTTTCGTGATTCGCACCAGTCGGGCGTTCGAAAGGCTCGCAGGCGCAAAAAATTGACCGGCAGCAATGCTAAAACTGGCGTTGTAGTGCAGGCAAAAGTAGCCTACGACGCGACCAAGGGTTAATGTGCGCGGCGTTGACGCTTCTATAGACTGTGTCCGGGTTTTCAACTGGCCCCCAATTGTTCCTTCGCGCCGTCGTCCGGCGTGATTTAGCCGCCGGTGCTGCTGGCACCGCGGCCTGTTCTGAGGAGTACGCATGGCTGTCTACAACTACGACGTGGTAGTGCTGGGTTCCGGCCCGGCGGGAGAAGGCGCGGCAATGAACGCCGCCAAAGCAGGGCGCAAGGTGGCGATGGTCGACAGCCGTCGCCAGGTCGGCGGTAACTGCACCCACCTGGGCACCATCCCGTCCAAGGCCCTGCGTCACTCGGTGCGGCAGATCATGCAGTTCAACACCAACCCGATGTTCCGGGCCATCGGTGAGCCGCGCTGGTTCTCCTTCCCGGATGTGTTGAAAAGCGCCGAGAAAGTCATCTCCAAGCAAGTCGCTTCGCGTACCGGCTACTACGCCCGTAACCGCGTTGACGTGTTCTTCGGCACCGGCAGCTTCGCCGACGAGCAGACCATCGAAGTGGTCTGTGCCAACGGCGTGGTCGAAAAACTGGTGGCCAAACACATCATCATTGCCACCGGTTCGCGTCCTTATCGCCCGGCGGACATCGATTTCCACCACCCGCGTATCTACGATAGCGACACCATCCTCAGCCTCGGCCACACCCCGCGCAAACTGATCGTTTACGGCGCCGGCGTGATCGGTTGCGAATACGCCTCGATCTTCAGCGGTCTGGGTGTACTGGTCGAGCTGGTGGACAACCGCGGTCAGTTGCTGAGCTTCCTCGATTCGGAAATCTCCCAGGCGTTGAGCTACCACTTCAGCAACAACAACATCACCGTGCGTCATAACGAAGAGTATGACCGCGTCGAAGGCGTGGACAACGGCGTGATCCTGCACCTGAAGTCCGGCAAGAAGATCAAGGCCGACGCCTTGCTCTGGTGCAACGGTCGCACCGGCAACACCGATCAGTTGGGGTTGGAAAACATCGGCGTCAAGGTCAACAGCCGTGGCCAGATCGAAGTCGACGAGAATTATCGCACCTGCGTGCAGAACATCTACGGCGCCGGTGACGTGATCGGCTGGCCGAGCCTGGCCAGTGCCGCCCACGACCAGGGTCGCTCGGCGGCCGGCAGCATTGTCGACAACGGCAGCTGGCGTTTCGTGAATGACGTGCCGACCGGCATCTACACCATTCCGGAAATCAGCTCGATCGGCAAGAACGAGCAGGAACTGACTCAGGCCAAGGTGCCGTACGAAGTGGGCAAGGCATTCTTCAAGAGCATGGCGCGTGCGCAGATCGCCGGCGAACCGCAAGGTATGCTGAAGATCCTGTTCCACCGCGAAACCCTGCAGGTGCTGGGCGTTCACTGCTTCGGTTATCAGGCGTCGGAGATCGTGCACATCGGTCAGGCGATCATGAACCAGCCGGGTGAGCTCAATACCCTGAAGTATTTTGTCAATACCACCTTCAACTACCCGACCATGGCTGAAGCCTATCGGGTAGCTGCGTACGACGGCCTCAACCGGCTTTTTTGAGCGGCTCCGGCCGGTGGCCTGAGCCGGCCGGGGAGACCGATTTCAGCCATTCCCGAGGGTGGCAGTGGCCAAACCGGGAAAGTCTGTAATCAGGCTGTCAACGCCGAAGTCGGCGAGTCTGCGCATCAGCGCAGGCTCGTTGACGGTCCATACCGACACATGCAGCCCCTGACGCTGCGCCTTCTGCAGGCGTTCCGGCGTACACAGCGTCCAGTTCAGGGCCAGAATCTCGCAGCCATAGCTTGCCGCGACCTTCAGCGGGTCGAGCCAGGCGTACTCGGCCACAAGCCCCCGCGACACGTCCGGCACCAGATCCAGCGCCGCCTTCAACACTTCCCGCGAACTCGAGGTGATCGTCACCTTGTCGAGCAGCCCATGCCTGACCGCCATTTCACGAATGGCCAGAACGGTCGTTGCAGCTCGGGTGCGCGAAGCGCTTTTGACTTCAAGCTGCCAGTGATCGAAATCACACTTTTCGAACAGTTCTTCCAGGGTCGGAATCGGGCAGGGCTTGATCCAGCCCGGGCCGCCCTTGCGAGCGTCGTAAGTCACCAGTTCGGCGGCGGTATGCTCGACCACCTTGCCGCGACGGTCGGTGGTGCGCTTGAGGGTCGGGTCGTGGATGACCATCAGCTCGCCGTCCTTGGACAGGTGCAGATCCAGTTCGCAACGGCGCACGCCGTGCTTGAGACATTCCTGAAAACTGCTCAGGGTGTTTTCCGGTGCTTCGCCCTTGGCGCCGCGGTGGCCATAGATAAGGGTCACGGTTCTTCCTTAATTAAATGCCTGATTCGTTCTGTTCGCGGGCCAGGCGTCGTTCCTGGGCCTGCTTTTGCAAGATATAACGGGCGAGCAGCTGGCGCTGGGCGTCGGTCAAGTGTTCGAACTCGGTGCCGATGTCGTAGCCGTCGCCCTTGCGGTCGCAATGGGTGACCCGGGCGCGCAGCAGCAAGCCGTGGGCCTGCGGCATCAGCACCATTTTGACCGACAGGCGTGAGCCTGCAGCGATCGGTGTCGGATTCTGAAAGTCGATACCGCCCTCCGAGATGATCACCGGTTGCGGCTCGCCGATTTGCCCGAGCGCGGTCAGCGCAATGACCTGACTGAGCAGATCGATGCGCTTGTTCTGGGATTTCAGGAATGCCGCGATGGCACGGTCGCGCTCGTTGATCTGGCGCAACAGGTGCTGCGACTCGAATTCGCTCAGGTGCAGTTCACTGAGCACGTTGAATAATGGGGAAGCATCCTGCAACACTTCCTGGCCTGCGGCTTCGGCAGCGGACAGGGGCCGAATTTCCAGTGCGATCGTGTCCTCGATACGGTAGTATTCGCGGCGATCTTCTTCATCTAATGTCGACATGGCGAACCCATGGTAGCGGCGGTGGTCTGAGTGTAAAGCTGGTTTTAGACCCCCCCCCCAAGGCCGTTCCTTTTCCCTCCCCACAAGCCCCCACCCGTTCAGACCCCTCCTCGTCTTTTTCGGCACGCGTTACACCCCCGCCAAGCGCCGCCATCATTTCTGTCTCTTATAC
>NZ_JBJJMM010000030.1:0-65602 GCF_046231795.1 Pseudomonas sp. KCJK9016
GTAAAAGAGACAGGTATGGCGCTGCCAGCCAAGCATTATTACCGCCATTCCTCATTTGGCGGGCTAGCTCACGACTGCAGCACCCAACCCGCCCTAGAGGCGGGTTTCTACTTTCTGTCTCCGGGGTTTTGAATAAAAAGTCAGGAGACGACCATGCGCCACAGCCCCGCCCAGCAAGCCCTGCTTGAACAGTATGTGAAGAAGATCCTCGCCGCGCCGGTGTATGAACTGGCAGTGCGCACGCCGCTGCAATCAGCGCCGGCGTTGTCCGAAACACTGGCCAACCGGATTTTGCTCAAGCGCGAAGACCTGCAACCGACGTTCTCCTTCAAGATTCGCGGCGCCTATAACAGGCTTGTGCAGTTGAGCGATGAGCAGAAGGCGCGCGGTGTGATCACGGCTTCGGCGGGCAATCATGCCCAAGGCGTAGCGCTGGCCGCCCGCGAGCTGGGCATTGCGGCGACCATCGTGATGCCGGCGACCACCCCGGAATTGAAAGTGCTGGGCGTCAGCAGTCGCGGCGCCGAAGCGGTACTGCATGGCGACAGTTTTCCGTTTGCCTTGGCTCACGCTCTGCAACTGGCCGAGCAGACCGGCCGGACATTCGTCCCGCCGTTCGATGATCCCGATGTCATCGCCGGTCAGGGCACGGTGGCGATGGAGGTGCTGCGCCAGCATCAGGGGCCGCTCGATGCGATTTTCGTCCCGGTGGGCGGTGGCGGGTTGATTGCCGGTATCGCGGCCTACGTCAAATACCTGCGGCCAGAGGTGCGCATCATTGGCGTTGAATCGGAGCACTCGGCCTGTCTGAAGGCTGCGTTGCAAGCGGGTGAGCGAGTGGTGCTGCCTATTGTCGGCACCTTTGCCGATGGCGTGGCAGTGGCGCAGATCGGTGCCTATGGTTTCGAGGTGTGTCGCTTCTGCGTGGATGAAGTGATCACCGTCAGCAACGACGAGCTCTGCGCGGCGATCAAGAATATCTACGACGATACCCGCTCGATCACCGAGCCTTCCGGCGCGTTGGCGGTTGCGGGTATCAAAAAGTACGTGGCGCAGACCGGCGCACGGAATCAGACGCTGATCGCCATCGACTCCGGCGCCAATATCAACTTCGACAGCTTGCGCCACGTTGCCGAGCGTGTGGCGGCGTGTGGCGCTGTTGCGTGAGGTTACTCTGGAATGGCCACGCCGACCTTGTCCGAAGCCGACCAGATGCGATAACGCACCTCGACGTCCTTCGGTGCGTAGACCACGATCGGCAGCTTGCTGTTGTAGCGCACGGTGAAGCCTTCACCGATCACCGGTACGAAGGCGCGCTTTTTCTGGGGGCCGGGCGGGCAGGCCATCAGTGTGCTCATCGGGCCGCTGACTTGTTCCAGGCGGTAGAACGGATATCCCCAGCCTTCGAGGTTTTTCTCTACCAGAGTGCCGCCCAGGCGCTGGTGGTTGCAGTCGACCTCAAGGGTTTTGCCGGCGAGGATTTCGACTTTGAAGTTGTCTTCCTGAGCTTGTTGCGGCAGGTGAATGACTTGGCGGGTGAAGCCCGCTTCGGCTTTGGGGTAGGGCGCCGTGTCTTCGAGTTTGGCGGCGTGGGCAAGGGTGGAGACGCTCGCGAGCATCAGGCCGGCGGTCGCGTAGACAGTGAATTTTCCCATGGAAGCCTCCTGGCGGGTGTAGGGTGGTTAGGGGCATTTTCACTGCCGTGCGCCATGAATGCAAACCACCGGTGGATTGCAAAATGCGTGGCGCAAATGGGGTGATCTTGCATTCTGCAACGGACCAGAGACTGATGCTTTCGCCAAGCCATTGATTTTCAACGGCCTTAATACGACCCGATGGAAGGCACGTTTTATGCGTTGATCGGGTGCGGCGCACCGAGTCCGGGCGCCTACACTCCAATGGGCATTTCGCAGTACAGCCGCTTGCCACACCCAGGGATTCAGCGGGGACACACCTGCCGGGAACAGTGGCAACGGACATGTGAATACTTGATTGGCAGTCTCACAGAAAGGAGAGGGTTCGCCATGTTTTTGTCTGCCTTGGAACTGCGCAACATCATTGAAAGCAGCTTTCTGCCGAAACGCTGCCAATGCACGCTGTCTTCCGATCTGTCGATGACCGTCAAGGTCTTCGGCGACCACCAGACTGACCAGGTCGATCTGCTGGTCAGCGGTATCGATGCCAGTCACTTGAACAGCTGCCGCGAGATCAACGGCCTGATTGCCGGGTTGCGCTCCGACCTTGCGCAACACACCGCCAATCATCAGCCTGCACAGCGTATGAAAGTGGGTTAACCCACGGTTTCACCCAGTTCGACCGTCACGCGCCGGGCCTGCACGAAACCAAGGCCCAGCGCGAACTCGACCAGCACCGCGAGCAGAATCCCGGGGCCGGCATGGCCGTTGAGCCATTCGGCAAAACCCAGCGCGGCCAGACCAAAGCAGCCGACGATAAAACCGTTGCTCAGCGCATTGCGCGCGATCGACACCGGCGCGTTGCGCACCAGATAAAACATCACCCCCAACGCCGCGAACAGCACCGCCATGCGTCGTGCGACAAATCCTGCTGCCTCGGAGTACTCAATGCTCCAGATCGAAAGCAGTATTTGCGGCACGAGGCCCCAGGCCAGCGCCAGCAGGAAACACAGGGAAAAGGTGATGGTCGACAACGTGCGAAACGACAACTGCATGGCGAGTCCTTGCGGCAGTGAGGAGGGCCCCGAGCATAACCTTCGGGACCCTTGTCCGCCTACCGCAAAGCCGCAAATCAGAGCTTTCTGTCAGTTTTGGAAGTCACAGGCGTCAGACATTTTCCGGTAAGTGATTTCCTCGGGTTTGCCATTGGTGTCGATGTACTTCATGTCGGCATCGATCACTTTGCAGGCCTTGGTTGGCTGCTCGGTCATCGAGACCACCTTGGCCACGTTCAACGGCATGCCATAGGTGTACGGCACTGCTTTGGTGGTTGTGGTGTCATTGGCCTGGGCCAGCCCGGCAAACGCAGTGCAGGCGAGGACGGTGGTGAGCAGGAACGGACGAATGTTCATGGAGAAACTCCCGTGCGACGGATAGAAAGCCCGGCGTGAAACACGCCAGACCTGCCGCACTGGGCGTCAGCATCAGCTGAGTGCGTGCGGATGGTCAGAGTCTTTGACCATGGCGTTAAGCGAGGGTTAACCGGGCTGAACGCCGGCTGTCTGACGGGGGATTGTTTCTCGGGGGAGTCTCGGCGCCTTCCTACAGGAATCGGTGCCTTGTCTGCTTCCGGCGGCTGGAGCGGGGCGGTTATGGTTTTGGTGTTGCTGCAAAATCAGCGACTTAGGTTTGGTCACCTAACGTAATCACCTGTGCATGTGTGCCATTATTCGCCCCGGCGGACATTCGTGTCTGTGGAGTGCATTGCTGTGGCGGCTGTGTGCAGGGTCGCCTTCGGGCGAGCCGAGTCGGGTGGTTCTCGGTTGACCAAGCCTGTACACAGTCCGCCTCCCCATCGTTTGGTCACGGTGCTGGCGGTTACATTCAAGCTGCCTTGAGTCATTCCAATGCCAATACTGAAACTAAGCTCCGCCCGCTATCTCCCGCTCAACAGCGGCGTCACCGACAGCGCACCGCTGGTCATCGACACCGAAGCCAACCCCCAAGACATCTTCGAAGCCGCCGTCCAACGCGTACGCGCCGCCGCCGACCTGCTCGAAACCCTGCATTGCCTGTGCTTCAAACACGCCGATGTGCAGGACATTCCCCACATCACCCATGCGCTGTACCTGCTGGCGCAGGATGGCAATGATTTGCTGCAGGTTGCGCAGCAGAAAATGTTGAACTGGCAGGCGCCGGTTTGACGGAACGCAAAAGCAAAAAGGGGAGTCCGTCTGGACTCCCCTTGGTCATTGGGCTGGATGAAGCCGGTGAGATCGGATGTTCATACCGAATCACGCAGTCCTTAGCTGAGCACTGCCCGCCTGAGGAATCATCGCGAGTCGAACCTCCACATTGTTCTCTTTCTTCGCCAGCCATCGTTCAACGTTCTGATCATGTTCTGATGCCTGAGTGGCAGAACCGTAGATGTCCTCAGGTGTGAGCTTGAGATAGTTCAGGGTATGAAGGCGCTGGCGAGAGGTGTCCAGTCTACCGATTTCCGATCTCAATACGCTTGCCTGTTGCATGGCGGCTCGGCGATCGGATTGGAAAGGACTGTTCAACTCCGCCTCTTTGGCTTTCAAGCGATCCTGCATTTCCTGCAATTGGTAGTAGATCTGGTCGTATTCAGTCTTTGTAACCACCGTGCCGCCGCTTTCCTGGGTCTGTTGCCAGCGGCGCAACGTTGCCCATGCATTTGGAATGTAAGATGCCAGCATGAAGTGGTCAGACATCTTGAACAGCTGGCGGATAAACATGGCGCGATCAGGCAAGTCGCCGAACTTTTTCACCGCCCGGGTGCACGCGGCTTCTTCGATGGACTCGCATCCAGGGTTCCACAGTACGGAAGATTGCTCACGCCCTTTGAAGTGCACAGGCATAAAGTGGTGCAGATCGCCCTGATGCTCGTAAGGTGAACCTCCTGTTCGACTCAGACCCAAAGCAAAAATCAGCGCGCCAAATGGCGCCGTGATAAAGCTAAGGACGGCACCAGGCATCCAGATTCTTTTGCGAGTGTTCATCCACGGCGCTGGCACGCTTGGAATCGGATCGTTATCGTTGACCATGCGGTGGTGTGCCAAGGCCGCTGCGCCTTGAACAAAATCTGCATCGCCTGCGCGGGGTGAGCCGTATGTATAAAGCAAAATGTCATAATTTTTAGCGTTACGTCTAAGCGCCTCTGCGAGCAACGTTGCAATGGCGCCTCCAAGGCTGTGGCCACAAATAATGACTTTTTGATTAACGTGGAATCGGGTGAGGTAGGCTTGTACAAAAGTGTTGATCGCTTCATAAGCTTGGTAAAACCCTTGGTGAGCCTTACCTACACCAATTTTTACGGATATTTGCTCGGCATCAGTATCTCGTAGAAAATCGACAAACTCTAAAGTTCCACGTATGGAAACGAGTACGATTTCATCGTGATGCGTTATAAAACCCTGAGTATTTGTTCCATCATCAAATTTACTGTCGTCAAAGAAATGCAACTTTGCCGGGTGCTCTTGGTTGGCGCCTGACTCTGGCTTGTTCTGGTCATATAGGGTTGGATCGTACGGCAGAATTTCGAAACGTTTTGAGTATGGGACGTCTTCATAAAGCGGGTAGTAAGGGGATGATTGTTTCGCGTCTACCTTCCAGGACTCTTCAAAACAAGCCATACCTTCACCAAACATGTTTCCTACGCTCGGTTCTAGAGGGAAACTCACGGTGTCAGTTGGCTGTTCTGCAGGTGCCTGCCCGAAATCGCAGTAGCTTAATGCGGCGAATAATGAGAGTTGGTACAAGTTCAATGCGCTAAATTTGTTGTCTGTCGAAAGCATGGGACGGAAAGCGCGAAGCGGACGAACTTCTAGAACAGTGAGTTTATTTGGCACCAGCGCAACGCCCCAGAGGTTTGATTGCTCCGGGCCGAAGCCGATGTCTCCCATGACTTTCAGCAGATTCTGATTGGGAGGATATTTGGCTTTTGACTCGCGAGGCAGGTGCGCGTTTTTTTCAACGAGGTGGCGTACTTCGACATGAAAAAAATGGTCCGCTTCGGCTTTTGCGGGATTGTTGTCAACCCGCTGTCCATCGTCACGGACAAAGCGCGTTTTTTCGGCCCGTACTTGTAGCTCGCTGATTTTTAGCGGGTAGCTTGGTCGGGTCATCAACCAGTTATATTCTTCTTCCCCCCCGGCGTAAGGCTGATCTACTGTGAGAACAACAGGGCCTTCGTAGTGGTTCAGAACCTCCCCAAAGCCCGCCGCATCCAGCGTACCCTCATAGCGCTGTTCGACGCTGTCGGTTACAACATACTTCAGCCCAGCATAGGGCTTACCATCACCGGTTTCATCGACCAGTCGAAATCGGACTTTTGTGCCTCTTAGAGGGCACGGTTCCTTGGCATCCCCGAGTAGTGGTTGGGCTGTTTTTTTTTCCGTCATTGATGAATGTCCTTATTCGGTACACGTTGGGTAGATTGTGCAATCGCGCCCGTCCGGCATTTTGAAGGGTTTGAAATCAGTGGTGTTACCGCGGCAGAACGCATAAGGGTCTTCCAGACTCTTGCCCATGCATCGCTTCCATCCGTTGGGGAATTTTACCCAGTTATCCCCTACGGCTGGTTTTTCCTCGTGGGACAACGAGAAAGTAACTTTCAATGTCTTACCTGCCAATTGCGAGCGTTGCAGGGGGCCCTTCGCAACAGAGCCACTTGCCTGTTCCGGCGTTGCAACTGGGGTGCACTTCAGGATTTTTGCAATAATTCGGTTAGGCCCCATTGTTCGGAACAACCACTCGCACTCGCGTTGCAAAGTAGTTGGCGTAGGAAGTTTTACGTTATCAGTTGTACTCTCCTGAAACACAATGCCGGTGTAGTCCCTTCCAACATCATCAAATCCAGCAGCATATTTAGCATCAACTTCATAGTCGAAACTATTCAGAACCAATGGGCAGCCCCCCTCAACGCTGCTCAACGGAACCTGAAACTGCGCAGTCTGGACCTTCTCGCTGAGCTCCTGCCTGAAAAACTTGAAGCCAGGATGTTCCCGGCCTTTCTTCACCGGAACGGTGCAGGTTTCTCCGGGACGAGGCACGTACTGCGCCTCACCGCTAATTCGAAACCCCGGCGGAAGCTCAGTCACCAACGTAAAGCTGTCCTGCTGAGCAACCGAACAACCAGTAGCCCCAATTGCACCCAGCCCAATCATCAAACTACGAAAAAACCCATTGAAAACATTGCGATGACGCATTTGATTGTCCTTTGTCCCATGGCGGTCGTTTCGAGCGAGTGACGCCCAAGGTCTTGAATTCAATTCAGTGCGACGTCATCGCTGTGAACAGCGAAAAACCGTTCGCACCGCTCGAAATGCTTTTTCGGTGTTTCCCCCGGCAAGGGCTGCCAGGCCACATCTCCGGCATTTTGGGGGGCAAGGCGCAGGGTCAACATGAATTCCCGTTGCTCTGGTGCGTTCCATTGCCAGGCTTCGAGCAGATCCATCTGTTCTTCCAGCCATTCGAGGATTGGGCGGGTTTCGGAGAGTTTCGCGGCGGTTTCGGCGTGATACACCAACAGCCAGCGTTTCAGGTTGGCTCGCAGGATTTCGCGGGTTCGTTCCGGCGGGGTAGGGACTTGCAACCAAGGCGCCGGATTCGGCACGGCATACATGCCCGGCCTGCTGTTGTCGGCACTTTTCCACTGATCTTCATCCCAATACAGCACGCTGCTGATTGGGCCGAGCAGCAGTGGCCATTCGGTGTCTTTCATGTTGGCCAGGCAACGGGCGAGTACGCGGTTGTCCTGGAAGCGGAACAGTGAGCGGTCGCCGTCCTCGTCGATGACCATACGGGCGATCCAGTGCTGGGTCAGGCTGTCGAGATCAGCCTTGTCCATGCTGCCGATCCAGCCCCAGTTACGCTGCGGGTCATCCAGCAACTGGGTGACCGCTTCGCCGCCCGGGTTTTCGAGTTCGGTCAGCCATGGGCTGATGGCGGCGAACTGGGCGAACTCGGTACGTCGGTAGAGCTGCACCGAGCGCTGCATTACGCCGGCGCTGTACAATGGCGTGACCGGGTTCGGTTCGGCGAGGCAGTCGAGCACGAGGATCAGTACGCGATTGAGGCGCGATTGTTCACCCAGCCAGTTGTTGAGCGCGTCACTCATGCCACGGCTCCCAAATCACACTTGCCTTCACGGCAGGCCTCGCAGATCGGGCAGCGGGTGTCACCGGCCTTGCGCGCAGCTTTGGCCAGGGCCATTTGCGCGGCAGCAGGGACGAGCAGGGTACCTGCCTTGTCTTTGGCGGCGGCCCACGGGATGACCGGCTCCAGAATCTGGATACCGGAACCCACCCCCGGTGCACCACCCGTATTGGCCTTCACCTGCGCACCACTGATGGTCACACCCCCCGCATCGACCTTGACGAAACTCCCCCCGGCCTTGGCCGTCAGTTCCATCCCGCCTTCGATCACCACTTTTTCGCCAGCGTAGTAATGAATCTCCGTGCCCGCTTCCACGAACTGCCCGGTGCCGACCTTCACATGTTGGGTCACGCCCACGGTCAGGTGATCGTTGGCGCGCATTTCGCTCTTGCGGTCCAAGTGGGTGATGCGGTGTTCCTCGACCTTGAATTCGCTGAGGGTGTTGGCTTCAACGGTGTCATGCCGCTCATTGCCGACGCGGATCTTCTGGTCGTGCTCGATGTTTTCGTCCCAGTCACGCTGGGCGTGGATGTAGATCTGCTCCACGCCTTTCTTGTCTTCGATGCGGAATTCGTTGTAGCCCTTGCCGCCCGGAGAACTCAGGGTCTTGAAGGTGCTGCGGGTCTTGTTCGCCGGCAGGTCGTAGGGGACGACGTTTTCCTTGTGGTAGAGGCAACCGGTGACCAGCGGCTGGTCGGGGTCGCCTTCGAGGAAGGTCACCAGCACTTCCATGCCGATGCGCGGGATGGCGATGCCGCCGTAGGCTGCGCCGGCCCAGCCGCTGGCGACGCGCAGCCAGCAGGTGGTCTTGTCGTCGGCCTGACCTTCGCGGTCCCAATGGAATTGCACTTTCACGCGGCCGTACTGGTCGCAGTGGATTTCTTCGCCGGCAGGGCCGGTGACAATGGCGGTCTGGCTGCCGAGGACTTTCGGTTTCGGGTGTTCGAGGGCAGGGCGATAGTGGGCGTCCCACGGGGTAGCCACGAAGCTGTTGCGGTAGCCCTGATGGAAATCGCTCTTGCTGTCGGTGACGTCGCTGGTGACGTTTTCCCCCAGCACCTGCGGCTGTTTGCCTTCGTGGAAAATCTCCAGCAGCAGCCACAGGTCGTTCCATTCGGCGCGGGGGTGTTCGGCCAGAGTGAGGAAGTGGCCGGTGGTCAGGGTCGGTTCGTCACCCTGGCCTTCAGCGAGTTTATAGTCGCTGCGATGGCGCTCCAGGGCACGGGTCGAGAGGAACTTGCCGCGCTCGCGGGTGGTGAAGCGGGCGGGGTAGTCGTAGTCTTCCAGGTCCGGGGCGAATGTGGATTTGGCTGCGCCTTCGGGCAGGATCTTCGGTTTCTCGAAATCGTAGTCGCGGCGGCTGACGCGGCTGGTGCGGGTTTCCAGGCGCAGGTTGAAGCGCTTGATCACCGGTTTGTCGGCACTCATGCCGGAGTCTTGCTGGTAGTTCACCGGTTTCAGTTTGCGGAACACGGTCTGGTCGTCGCCGAACACCAGTTTGTGGCCGTTGCTGCTGTGCTGGAAGTGGAAGTGAATGCCTTCCTCTTCGCACAGGCGCTGGATGAAATGTAGGTCGGACTCGTCGTACTGCACGCAGTACTCGCGTTCCGGGTACTCGGCGCCGAGCTGGAAGCTGTAGGCGTCGGCCAGGATGCCGCGATCTTCGAGCACCTGGGCGATGATCTTCGGCACGCTGAGGTGCTGGAAAATCTGCTGGTCATGGTTGTGCCGCAGGTAGGCCAGTTGCGGCACCAGACTGATGCTGTAACGGGTCAGGGTCTTGCCGGAATCGCCTTGCTCGATGCGGTACACCAGACCATGAATCTTGCCCTCGCCGGTGGCGCCGAAGGTCAGGCAGCCGGGCTTGTGCAGGAGTTCTTCGAGTTTGAGGTCGGGACGGGCGCTGACCAGTTCGAGGTCGAAACGGAACGGTTCGTTGAGGGCTTCGCGACCGGTGAAGCTGAGAACCTGGAGGTCGGCGGAAGCGCCTTCGAGCGTGAGGGTAATGTGCGTAGCATTGGCGTCCAGCATGCCTTGATTTCCGTCCATTGAATAAGCAAGGGGCGGATGGTGCAGGATTAGCCCGGCTCGTACAACCCGCAATTGCCCGTCAGGGGCGTAGGGTTTTCCCTTAGGACGGGCGGTTTCGCCAATGGATACGAGGCTTTACGACTACGCGGTCATTTCAGTTCGATGATTTCGAAGCCTTTCTTGTCAGGCATCGCATTCATCCCTTTGGGTTCTTCCGGCTGGCCCTTTGGACTGGTGTAGTCGTAGACGATGAATTTTTCCGGGATCTCATAACCGTCGTTGGGGATGACCAGGCGCATCTGCTGCGCATTCAGGTACAGAGAAACCGGGAGGGCCTTTTCGGCAAAGTCGATTCGCTCCAGGACTTTGCTGCCCGGATGCCTGCGAATAAAGGCACCTTTCAAATACGGAGAGCCATAGTTCATGGCGTAGATCAGCCCGGAACCCGTGCATTTGGCCATTGCGACTTCACCAACAAAGTCTGAATCGGGCATGTCGGTGAAAGCCGTTTCGGTGTGGTTATCGATTTTGACGGAAAGTCTTTGCCCGTCCTCGCTGGAGGTGGACAGCAGAGAGGCCACCGAGCCGTCCGAAAGGGGGCAGTCCAGAAGGGCTTTTGGAGCGTCTGCAAAAGCGGGATCACAGGCAAGTGCGAGGAGGAAAGGGAACCACAGTTTTTTCATTTCAATGTATCCCTGAGCACTTCCATAGAGTTGGGGCTGGCGTCCAGCTTTCTGGCACATTCACTGATTTTGCGGTAATAAACCCCGTTCGATTTACCGCGGTACTTTTTGTATGCCTCCTCGGTGGAACTCGAAATGTCCAGCCAATATTGCATGTACTCGGTACCGATTCTGATGTTCTGGGCTTCGTCCCAGATAAGGGGGGACGCGTAAAAAGCCGCTCCGGCACTGAATGCCTCGTCCGTCTGGGCCTGGTTGGGCATACGACCCAGTTCCTTTTTCTTACGGTATTTATAGACTTGCTTGACTGCAGGTTCCTGCATTTGCATGAGTCCCCTGGCTGCGTGCTTCCCTCGACCGGCTTCAGGATCGAAACGCGATTCCATATAGATCTGGCAAATTACGGTGTTGGTATCAATCGTGGATTGGTTATTGGCTTCAACCAGTTTGCGGATTTCTTTCAAGCGTTTACTGTCATCCACGGCAACTTTTGCTGAGGCCGTGTCCGCTTTCGGCGTGAGTGGTTTCTGAGTGGTGGTCAGTGGTTTTTTTCCAGCCATTTCAATCGTCCCATCCTGGGTTGATCGGTGGAATGTCATCAAAGACTTCGATTACTGCCATTTCCGCTTCAGTGCTCGAAATCTTTGCGGTCTTGCCTTCTTCATTGGTGCGACCGACGATGCTTTTGCCGGAGGTGGTCCTGATAACGTAGGGAAAGTTCTTGAGCGGTAGCCCGGTGTCCTGACTGGTGACAAGAAAGTCCAGGTCATGTTCGGATTTCTCGGGGACAATCTTGCGCTCCAGCAATTGCCCGACACTCCCTACGGCGGCTGCGGCTGGAATCAGGGGAGTAAGAATCCCGATCCCGGTGCCGGTACCCGGCGCACCACCTGTGTTGGCCTTCACCTCCGCACCACTGATGGTCACACCCCCCGCATCGACCTTGACGAAACTCCCCCCGGCCTTGGCCGTCAGTTCCATCCCGCCTTCGATCACCACTTTTTCGCCAGCGTGGTAATGAATCTCCGTGCCCGCTTCCACGAACTGCCCGGTGCCGACCTTCACATGTTGGGTCACGCCCACGGTCAGGTGATCGTTGGCGCGCATTTCGCTCTTGCGGTCCAGGTGGGTGATGCGGTGTTCCTCGACCTTGAATTCGCTGAGGGTGTTGGCTTCAACGGTGTCATGCCGCTCATTGCCGACGCGGATCTTCTGGTCGTGCTCGATGTTTTCGTCCCAGTCACGCTGGGCGTGGATGTAGATCTGCTCCACGCCTTTCTTGTCTTCGATGCGGAATTCGTTGTAGCCCTTGCCGCCCGGAGAACTCAGGGTCTTGAAGGTGCTGCGGGTCTTGTTCGCCGGCAGGTCGTAGGGGACGACGTTTTCCTTGTGGTAGAGGCAACCGGTGACCAGCGGCTGGTCGGGGTCGCCTTCGAGGAAGGTCACCAGCACTTCCATGCCGATGCGCGGGATGGCGATGCCGCCGTAGGCTGCGCCGGCCCAGCCGCTGGCGACGCGCAGCCAGCAGGTGGTCTTGTCGTCGGCCTGACCTTCGCGGTCCCAATGGAATTGCACTTTCACGCGGCCGTACTGGTCGCAGTGGATTTCTTCGCCGGCAGGGCCGGTGACAATGGCGGTCTGGCTGCCGAGGACTTTCGGTTTCGGGTGTTCGAGGGCAGGGCGATAGTGGGCGTCCCACGGGGTAGCCACGAAGCTGTTGCGGTAGCCCTGATGGAAATCGCTCTTGCTGTCGGTGACGTCGCTGGTGACGTTTTCCCCCAGCACCTGCGGCTGTTTGCCTTCGTGGAAAATCTCCAGCAGCAGCCACAGGTCGTTCCATTCGGCGCGGGGGTGTTCGGCCAGAGTGAGGAAGTGGCCGGTGGTCAGGGTCGGTTCGTCACCCTGGCCTTCAGCGAGTTTATAGTCGCTGCGATGGCGCTCCAGGGCACGGGTCGAGAGGAACTTGCCGCGCTCGCGGGTGGTGAAGCGGGCGGGGTAGTCGTAGTCTTCCAGGTCCGGGGCGAATGTGGATTTGGCTGCGCCTTCGGGCAGGATCTTCGGTTTCTCGAAATCGTAGTCGCGGCGGCTGACGCGGCTGGTGCGGGTTTCCAGGCGCAGGTTGAAGCGCTTGATCACCGGTTTGTCGGCACTCATGCCGGAGTCTTGCTGGTAGTTCACCGGTTTCAGTTTGCGGAACACGGTCTGGTCGTCGCCGAACACCAGTTTGTGGCCGTTGCTGCTGTGCTGGAAGTGGAAATGAATGCCTTCCTCTTCGCACAGGCGCTGGATGAAATGCAGGTCGGACTCGTCGTACTGCACGCAGTACTCGCGTTCCGGGTACTCGGCGTTGAGCTGGAAGCTGTAGGCGTCGGCCAGGATGCCGCGATCTTCCAGCACCTGGGCGATGATCTTCGGCACGCTGAGGTGCTGGAAAATCTGCTGGTCGTGGTTGTGCCGCAGGTAGGCCAGCTGCGGCACCAGACTGAGGCTGTAACGGGTCAGGGTCTTGCCGGAATCGCCTTGCTCGATGCGGTACACCAGACCATGAATCTTGCCCTCGCCAGTGGCGCCGAAGGTCAGGCAGCCGGGCTTGTGCAGGAGTTCTTCGAGTTTGAGGTCGGGACGGGCGCTGACCAGTTCGAGGTCGAAACGGAACGGTTCGTTGAGGGCTTCGCGACCGGTGAAACTGAGGACTTGCAGATCGGCGGAAGCGCCCTCGATCGAGAAGCTGATGTGAATGGCATTAGCGTCCAGCATGCTCTGAAGTCCGTCCTTGAATTAGCAGGAGGCAAATGTAGCGGGATTCACCGAGTTCGCACAATCGTAAAGTTCTGAAGACCTGACTCTGCCTCTGAATTGAGGGTCAATTTCAGACTAAAGTCGCCTGTAGCACGTCAAAGCCATCTGCCATCATGGGCGCTCACCCCCGCGTGTTCACTTCCTCCCGACACTTCACTGTGCCGGGACGGGAGCTGTTTCTGTTTTGTTTGCGCGCCTGCGCAATCGTTGTTTTGTCGGAGTTTTCAATGCGTCCCCCATTTCCCCTCATCACCCCGCGCCAGTCGCTTGGCTTCGGAGCCTTGGTGCTGTGCGCCGGTTTTACCGCGCAGACCCAGGCCGGCGGTTTTTTCGAAGACACCACGGCGAAGATCGAATCGCGCACGGTGTATTTCAACCGCGATTTCCGCGACGGGCACACCTCTAGTGATCAGGGCGCTTCCAAGCGCGAAGAGTCGGCGCAGGGTTTCATTCTCAATCTGCAATCGGGATACACCGAAGGCACCATCGGTTTTGGTCTCGATGCGCTGGGCATGGCGGGCTTTCAGCTCGACTCCAGCCCTGACCGCAGCAACAGCGGCCTGCTGCCGTCCAGCGGCGACAACCCGCGCGGTTCGAAAGGTCAGTACGCGAAAATGGGCCTGACCGCCAAGGTGAAAGTCTCGGACACGGTGCTGAAGTACGGCGCGTTGCTGCCGGATCTGCCGCTGCTCAAGTACAACGATGGCCGCCTGCTGCCGACCATGTTCAACGGTGCGATGCTGACTTCAAAGGAAGTGAAGGACCTGACCTTCATGGCTGCACGCCTGGACAAGTACACCGCCCGGGACTCGACCGATTCCCAGGACATCCGCGTGCACTGCAAGAACAAGCGCTACGCCTGCAACACCACCGCCGATCATTTCGACATGTACGGCTTCGACTACAAGATTAACGACCGTCTGACCGCGCAGTATCACTACGCTGAACTGGAAGACATCTATCGCCAGCACTTCGTGGGTCTGCTGGCCAACCAGCCGCTGGGTGACGGCGTACTGAAAGCCGATCTGCGTTTGCTGAAAAGCGCCGACAGTGGCGATGCCAAAGCCGGTTCCATCGACAACCGGGCCTTGAGCGGCATGCTGTCCTACGGCATCAGCGGCCATACCTTCAGCGCCGGCTGGCAGCGCATGAACGGCGACAACTCGATGCCGTACCTCGATGGCAGCAACCCGTACCTGGTGAACTATGTGCAGGTCAACGACTTCGCCGCCGCGCAGGAGCGTTCCTGGCAGCTGCGTTACGACTATGACTTCAAGGCTATCGGCATCAACGGCCTGAGCTTCCTGACCCGTTACGTGAACGGCGATCACATCAAGGTGCCGGGCAGCGATCAGGAAGGCAAAGAGTGGGAACGCGACAGCGAGCTGAAGTACGTGATCCAGAGCGGTACGTTCAAGGACGTCAGCCTGCGTCTGCGTAACGCGACGTATCGGACAAACTACGAGAAGTTCGCCCGGGACGTGGATGAGACCCGGTTGATCGTGAGTTACAACTTTTCGGTGTTGTAATCGTTAGAGCTGTAGAGCCTGTTCAATTGCTTTCGCGAGCAGGCTCGCTCCCACGGGGGATCTTCAGCGGCCCCAGGATATGGGTCCGACACAGATCTCAATGTGGGAGCGAGCCTGCTCGCGAAGGCGTCTTTGCCGTCTAAGCTAAAGCCAATGCCAGAACCGGCTCCAGAACCCGCGATTCAAGTCATCCTTGCACGCCGCGTATTGCTGACCGTACATGTCCGAACGGTTTTGCACCTTGCGCGCCACCGGCGGCAGCCAAGCCTTGCTGGCATAAGTCTTCTGGCGAAAACCGCCCCAGCCTTCGTGGTAGTTGAGGTACTGGTTGTAGGCGTCGTACTTGTACACCCCGTTGATCGAGGTGGTCTTGTCCATGTACCAGCCGACGAAGTCGATGGCGTCATCGAAATCTTCACGGTCGGCGCCATGGCGACCGGTGCTTTTCTGGTAGTCGGCCCAGACTTCATCCTTGGCCTGGGCATAACCGGCGGCGGTCGAGACCCGGCCCCACGGGATCACCCACAGCAGGTATTTGCGTGGTGTCCTGGCGTCGTAGCGGTAGCCGGACTCCTGATACATGATCGCGAACGGCACCTGGATCGGCACGCCCCAGCGCTTTTGCGTGACTTGCGCGGCGTCGTACCAATCACTTTTCTCGCGGAAAATCTCGCAGAGGTTTTCCGGTGAACGCGGCGGCGATGTTCCGCAACCGCTTAACAGTGCTGCCAAAATCAAAAGTCCAGCCGTGCGCCCCGAATTCAAAAGCCGTCATCCCGTCGTGCAAAAAAGGGCGCCAGTCTACGCGGTCAGGTCAACTGATGGCGATAAGGCAGATCCGGACCGGTCTTGCTGCACGTCAGGGCGGCCGCCTGTACGGCAAACCTGAGCATGGCGTCGATCTGATCGCGTTGCAGATGCTGTACGCCGTCCACCGAATCCAGCTCATGCTCGGTCAGCCAGGTGATCAATGCGGCCTGGAAGGTATCGCCGGCACCGACGGTATCGGCGATCTTCACCGAAGACGCCGGCACCGACCATGAGCCGTGAGCACGGCTGAATACGGTCGCGCCTTCACCACCTCGGGTCAGGAACACCACCTGACAGCGATGCTGCAGCCAGCCTTCGATCACACGCTGCGGATCCTGCTCGGGGTACAGCAGGCTCAAGTCCTCGTCGCTGACCTTGATCAGGTCCGCCAGTTGCACCAGTGTGGCGATCCGCTCGCGCCACAGGTCGATGTTCGGCTCGGGATTGAGGCGCACGTTCGGGTCGAGGCTGATCAGGCGTTTGCCGCTTTCGCGTTGAATCAGGGCGAGCAGGGTATCGGCCACCGGTTGCACCACCAGCGAGAAAGAGCCGAAGTGCAGGCCGCGTACTTCAGGCCCGAGCGTCGGCAGATGCGCCAGGCTCAGTTGCCGGTCGGCACAACCTTCGCCACGGAAGCTGTAATGCGGCGAGCCATTGGCGCCCACCGCGACCATGGCCAGTGTGGTCGGGGCGGCGAAATCCACCAGATAATCCGGGCGTACGCCTTCGTCCCGCAGCACTTGCTGCAAGCGCCGGCCGAGGTAATCGGTGGACAGCCCGGCGAACAGTGCCGAGTCCACGCCCAGGCGACGCAAACCCACTGCCACGTTGAATGGCGAGCCACCGGCAATCGCCTTGAAATTGACTTTCGATGCCTGCCCACCGGCATCGTCTTGGCTGAAGAAATCGAACAGCGCTTCGCCACACACCAGGTACATAGTTGTTTGCTCTTTATAAGGTTGCGACATGCTGTCGATAGCGTTCATAGGCCTGCTGGAAGGCCGCGACATTGGCGGCAACCGGCAGGGTTTCACTGTTCAGGTCGAGCTTCACGCAGCGCTCGCACAAGTCGGCCAGGCTGTCTTCGTGGCCATTCGACCACGACTTGCACCATGCCGCCTGAATCGCCGCGCCGAGGGCGGCGGCTTCGCTTTGCTCGGTGCAGATCACCGGGGTGTTCATGATGTCGGCGACGATCTGCCGCCACACCGCACTTTTCGAGCCGCCGCCGATCAGGCAAATGCTGCGGCTTTGTAAACCATTCTGGCGCAACAGATCCAGTCCGTATCGCAAGCCGAAGGTCGTGCCCTCGACGGCGGCACGGCACAGATTGGCACGGGTCAGGTTATCGATGGTCAGGCCATGCAGGCTGCCTGTGGCGTGGGGCAGGGGAGGCACGCGTTCGCCGTTGAGGAACGGCAGCATGCTTACGCCTTCGGCGCCGATCGGCGCCTGGGCAACCAAGGCATTGAAGGTGTCGAGATCCAGTTTGAACAGCTCGCGGATCGCCCCGGTGGCGTTGGTCAGGTTCATGGTGCAAATCAACGGCAGCCAACCGCCGCTGGATGAGCAGAAGGTCGCGACCGAGGCGTCCGGGCTGACCCTGGGCGCCTCGGCGTAGGCGTACACCGTGCCGGACGAGCCGAGGCTCATGGTGATCGCTCCCGGCTGAATATTGCCGGTGCCGATGGCGCCCATCATGTTGTCGCCGCCACCGCTGGACACCAGCGCATTGGAGTTAATGCCCAGAAGCTCGGCAATCGCCGGCAGGATCGTGCCCACGGCTTGATGGGCGTCGATCAGTTCCGGCAGCGCCGCTTGCAGACGGCCACTGGCATCGATATCACGCAGCAGCTGCAAATCCCACTGGCGGGTGCGCACATTGAAATAGCCGGTGCCGGATGCGTCACCGTATTCGCTGCACGCACGGCCGGTCAGCCAGAAGTTCAGGTAGTCGTGGGGCAGCAGGATCTTCGCGATGCGTGAGAATACCGCGGGATGTCGCTCCTTGGTCCACAACAATTTGGAAACGGTATAGCCCGGCGCGATGACCACGCCGAGGCGTTCCAGCGCGCTTTTTTCGCCGCCCAGCCAAGTCAGCAGGCGATCGTTTTCTGCCGTGGTTTCGGTGTCGCACCAAAGCTTGGCCGGGCGCAGCACCTGGCCCTGGTCGTCGAGCAGCACCAGACCGTGTTGCTGGCCGGAAACACCGATGCCGAGGATCGACTGGCCGTCTACCTTCGCTGCCAGCAGGGCGCGGCGGGTGGCGAGGGCGAAGGCTTCCAACCATTGCGCGGTGTCCTGCTCGCGGCGGCCGTTGGCACCGCTGATCATCGTGTGGGCAGCGGCACCCTGGCCCAGCACCTGACCGCTGGTGGCGTCGAGGATGATGGCTTTGGTGCCTTGGGTGCCGCAGTCGATGCCGAGGAAGAGTTGCTGGGTTGTCATGAGTGTTTCACCCGTCAGGACAGAATGCTTTCCAGCGTCCGCGTCACGCCTTCCTCACGCAAGCTGTTCAGGCACCACTCGAACGCAGCGACAAACTCTGGCGAACGCGGTATCGCCGTTCCGAAAATCTCCTCAACCCCCAGCAGCCGTTCAGTGATCAACGCGTCATCCGCCACCAATCCCTGACAAAACGCCGCCCGAGGGTCCGGAATCGAGTAGGTGTCGCCATTCTCGTCAACACCTTTCAAGTAAAGCGCCCAGGCCGCCACGACCAGTGCCGCCCGTTTGGTCTCGCGCCCGTCAGCGACCAACCGATTGATCGTCGGAATGGTGAACTTGGGAAACTTCGACGAACCGTCCGAACACACCCGCTCCAGTTGATCGGCAATCGCCTGGTTGGAGAATCGTGCCACCAGCGTGTTCTTGTATTCGGTCAGATCGATGCCCGGCACCGGTGCCAGTTGCTGGGTCACGTCCAGGTCCATATAGGCGCGCATGTAGCGAACGAACAACGGGTCGTTCATGGTTTCGTGGACGAAACGGTAACCCTTCAAAAAGCCCAGATAGGTCAGCGCCAGATGGCTGCCGTTGAGCAGTTTGATCTTCATCTCTTCGTAGGGCGAAACATCGTCGGTGAACTGCACACCGACCTTTTCCCAGGCCGGGCGGCCGTTGACGAATTTGTCTTCCAGCACCCATTGCACGAATGGCTCGCAGACCACCGGCCAGGCGTCGTCGACGGCGTGTTTGTCTGCCAGTTGCAGGCGATGCGCAGTGCTGGTCATCGGCGTGATGCGGTCGACCATGGCATTGGGGAAGCTCACGTTGGCATCGATCCAGTCACGCAGGTCCGGATCCAGCAGTGCCGTGAAGGCCAGCAGCGCCTTGCGGGTGACGGCGCCGTTGTGCGGCAGGTTATCGCAGGACATCACGGTAAACGCCGGAATGCCCGCTGCGCGTCGTTTGGCCAGGGCCGCGCAGAGGAAACCGAACACGGTTTGCGGCTGGCGCGGGTAGGTCAGGTCGTGCTGAATCTGCGGCAGGTGCGCCATGAACTCGCCATTGCTGTCATCGATGCAGTAGCCGCCCTCGGTGATGGTCAGCGAGACGATACGGATCTGCGGATCGGCGAGTTTGTCGATCAGCACCTGAGGGCTGTCCTCGGCCAGCAACATGTCGCGGATCGCACCGATGACCCGCACTTCGGTGTCGTCGCTGTCACCCAGTTCGAACAGGGTGAACAGGTAATCCTGTTCCTTGAGGTCGTCCCGGGCGCGGCGGTCGTCGGCGCGCAGGCCGACGCCGCAAATGGCCCAGTCCAGCGCTTCGCCGGTGTTCATCAGTGCATCGGTGTAGTACGCCTGATGCGCACGGTGGAAACCGCCGACGCCGATGTGGGCGATGCCCTGGCGGGTGTCGCTGAGGCTGTAGGCCGGGAGTTTCACTTCGGCAGCGAGGCGCTGGAGGTTTTGCTTGTTGAGTTTCATCGGTCGGTCTCGAAATCAGGCGGCGGCGCGCAGCGGCCGGGTCAATGCCACGCCGTCGGCATCGAACAGATGGCAGTGGGCGGCGTCCAGGTGCAGGTTCAGTTGTTCGCCGTAACGGCTCGCCAGATCACCGCGCACGCGCAGGGTCAGGGCTTCGCCGGCGTTGGTCGTGACGTGGCAGAAGGTGTCGCTGCCCAGTCGTTCGCTGACGTCGGCGGTGACTTGCAGGGTGCAGTCGCCGGGTTGTGCCAGCTCCAGATGTTCGGGGCGAATGCCGAGGGTCACGGCGCTGCCGACGCTGAGGTGCGAGGCGTTGAACGGCAGAGTGATGCGGGTGCCGGCGTCCAGCGAGACTTCGCAGGTCGGGCCATCGATTCGGGCAATCTTGCCTTTGAGGAAGCCCATTTTCGGCGTGCCGAGGAAGCCTGCGACGAACAGGTTGGCGGGGTGGTGATACAGCTCCAGCGGCGAGCCGACCTGCTCGATTTTGCCGCCATTGAGTACCACGACCTTGTCGGCCATGGTCATGGCTTCGACCTGATCATGGGTCACATAAATCATGGTGGCGTTCAGATCTTTGTGCAGACGCAGCAGCTCCAGGCGCATCTGTACCCGCAGGGCGGCGTCAAGGTTGGACAGCGGTTCGTCGAACAGGAAGATTTTCGGGTTGCGCACGATCGCCCGGCCGATGGCCACGCGCTGACGCTGGCCGCCGGACAGCTGTTTCGGTTTGCGTTCCAGCATCGGGCCCAGTTCGAGAATGCGCGCCGCTTCGCCGACTTTTTTCTCGACTTCGGCCTTCGGCACACCGGCCAGATCGAGGGCGAACGACATGTTTTTCTTCACGGTCATGTGCGGGTACAGCGCATAGGTCTGGAACACCATCGCCAGGTCACGTTTGGCCGGGCTGACTTCGGTGATGTCGCGCCCGTCCAGCTCGATGGTGCCGCCGCTGACTTCTTCCAGCCCGGCGATCAGCCGCAGCAGGGTGGATTTGCCACAGCCCGACGGGCCGACGAACACCACGAATTCCTTGTCGTTCACCTCAAGGTCGATGCCCTTGATGATGGAAAAACCTTCGAAGCCTTTTTGCAGATTCTTGATTTTCAGGTTGGCCATGGTGGCGCTCCTTTTGCGAATTCTTTGAGGGCTATTTCACGGCGCCGAACGACAGGCCGCGGACCAGTTGTTTCTGGCTGATCCAGCCAAAGATCAGGATCGGCGCGCAGGCCAGGGTCGACACGGCTGACAACTTGGCCCAGAACAAGCCTTCGGGGCTTGAGTAGGAGGCGATCAACGCGGTCAGGGGCGCGGCTTTGGACGAGGTCAGGTTCAGCGACCAGAACGCCTCGTTCCAGCACAGGATCAGCGACAGCAGCACGGTCGAGGCCAGGCCGCCCTTGGCGATGGGCAGCAGCACGCGGAGCATTTCCTGGGCAAGGGTGGCGCCGTCGAGGCGGGCGGCTTCGAGGATGTCTTTGGGGATGTCCTTGAAGTAGGTGTAAACCATCCAGACCACGATCGGCAGGTTGATCAGCGTGTAGATCACGATCAGCGCGATGCGTGTATCCAACAGGCCGAAACTCTTGGCCAGCAGGTAGATCGGCATCAGTACGCCCACCGGCGGCAGCATCTTGGTGGAGAGCATCCACAGCAGCGTGCCTTTGGTGCGCTGGGTTTCGTAGAACGCCATCGAGTAGGCCGCCGGCACCGCGATCAGCAGGCACAGGGCCGTGGCGCTGAAGGAAATCACCACCGAGTTCCAGGCGAAACTGAAGTAGTCGCTGCGCTCGTTGATGTGCAGGTAGTTCTCCAGCGTCGGCGTGAAGAACAACTGCGGCGGCGTGGCGAAGGCGTCGATTTCGGTCTTGAAACTGGTCAGCACCATCCAGAAGATCGGGAAGAAAATGATGATCGCGATGGCCCAGGCCAGTGTGCCGAGCAGCAGGCTTTGCAGCCGGCGGGATTGTTGAAGAGTCATGGCAGGCCTCAGGCTTTGTCAGTCAGGTTTTTGCCGATCATCCGCACCAGAATGATCGCGGCGATGTTGGCGATGACCACGGCGATCAGGCCGCCGGCCGAGGCCATGCCGACGTCGAACTGCACCAGCGCCTGGTTGTAGATCAGGTAGGCGAGGTTGGTCGAGGCGTAGCCGGGGCCGCCGTTGGTGGTGGTGAAGATTTCGGCGAACACCGACAGCAGGAAGATGGTTTCGATCATCACCACCACGGCAATCGGTCGCGCCAGATGTGGCAGGGTCAGGTGCCAGAAAATCGCGACGGGACCGGCGCCGTCGAGGCGGGCGGCTTCTTTCTGTTCCTGGTCGAGGGACTGCATGGCCGTCATCAGGATCAGGATCGCGAAGGGCAGCCATTGCCACGACACAATGATGATGATCGACAGCAGCGGGTAATGGGCCAGCCAGTCCACCGGTTGTGCGCCGAACAGCTTCCAGATGTAAGCCAGGATTCCGGACACCGGGTGGAAGATCAGGTTCTTCCAGATCAGCGCCCCGACCGTGGGCATGATGAAGAACGGCGAAATCAGCATCACCCGCACGATGCCGCGACCGAGGAATTCACTGGCTTCCAGCAGCGCACTGATCAACACGCCGAACACCACGCTGATCAGCAGCACGCTGCCCACCAGCAACAACGTGTTGGTGGCACCGGGCAGGAACCCGGAGTCGGTCAGAAAGAAAGTGAAGTTATCCAGCCCGACAAACTCGTTGATGCCCGGGTCGAGCAGGTTGTAGCGAATCATCGAGAAATAGACGGTCATGCCCAGCGGCACGATCATCCACAGCAGCAACAGGGCCACCGACGGGCTGACCAGAAACCAGCCGGGGTTGGCCACGCGGTTTTTGCGCCGGGGTTGCGACAGGTCGATGTGTGCTTTGGCAGTTGAAGTATTCATGGCGGTGGTCACTTACTCGGAAACAGCGAGATATCTGTGGCGAGGGAGCTTGCTCCCGCTCGGCTGCGAAGCAGTCGTTAACCGGTCAACACGGTCTGTCTGATAAACCGCATGTCTGGTTTTTGGGGCCGCTTTGCAGCCGGCGGGAGCAAGCTCCCTCGCCACACTTGAAATCAGGAGCGGTTACTTCGGATAACCCGCGCGCTTCATCTCGCGTTCGGTGGTTTGCTGGGCAGCGGTCAGCGCCTGGTCGACCGTGGTCTGGCCGATCAGCGCGGCCGAGAACAGTTTGCCGACCTGGGTGCCGATGCCCTGGAACTCGGGAATGGTCACCAGTTGAATGCCGATGTAAGGCACGGGTTTGAGGGTCGGCTTGCTCGGGTCAGCCGCTTTGAGCGATTCCAGCGTGACCTTGGCGAAAGGCGCGGCACTCATGTAAGCGTCGCTGTAGGTCGAGGCGCGGGTGCCCGGTGGTACGTTGGCGATGCCGTCGGTCTTGGCGACCAGTTCGCCGTACTCTTTGGAGGTGGCCCACGCGCTGAACGTTTTGGCAGCGTCCTTGGCTTTGGAACTGGTGGGAATCGCCAGTGCCCACGAGTACAGCCAGGCCGAGCCTTTGTCGGTGACCTGATGCGGCGCATAGGTGAAGCCGACATGATCGGCGACCTTGCTTTGGGTCTTGTCGGTGACGAACGAGCCGGCAACGCTGGCATCGACCCATATCGCGCATTTGCCGCTGTTGAACAGCGCGAGGTTTTCGTTGAAACCGTTGCTGGATGCGCCGGGTGGGCCGGACTTCTTCATGGTGTCGACGTAGAAGTTCAGCGCGTTTTTCCATTCCGGGCCGCTGAATTCCGGTTTCCACTGCTCATCGAACCAGCGCGCGCCATAGGCGTTGGCCACGGTCGTGATCAACGCCATGTTCTCGCCCCAGCCGGCCTTGCCGCGCAGGCAGATGCCGTATTGTTCCTTGTCCTTGTTGGTCAGCTTTTCGGCGAAGCCTGCGATCTGCTCCCAGGTCGGACGCTCGGGCATGGTCAGGCCGGCGTCCTTGAACAGGTCGGTGCGGTAATAGGTGATCGAGCTTTCGGCGTAGAACGGCAGGGCATACAGCGAACCCTTGACCGACAGGCCTTCACGCACCGACGGGAACACATCATCGAGGGCGTAACTGGCTGGCAGGTCCTTCATTGGCTCAAGCCAGCCCTTGGCGCCCCAGAGTGCGGCTTCGTACATGCCGATGGTCAACACGTCGAACTGGCCGCCCTGGGTGGCAATGTCGGTGGTCAGGCGCTGGCGCAGGACGTTTTCTTCCAGCACGACCCAATTCAGCTTGATGTCCGGGTGCTCGGTCTCGAAGGTTTTCGAGAGCTTTTGCATGCGGATCATGTCGCTGTTGTTGACGGTGGCGATGGTCAGGGTCTGGGCGCCAAGGCTGACGCTGCTGAGGGTCATGCAGGTGAGGGCCAGCAGAGCTTTTGCAGTGGGTTGCATCGTGCACTCCTTTTCTGCACCCGGCGGGGGACAGAAGGACAGTTATTGTTTTTGTGTTCTTCCGGCGGGGGAAGAATGTGCACTGATTACAGCCTTCTGACGCAGGACTGACAAATCATCCCTAGCACTTGAATCGATACTTTTTTGCACTCGGGATTGAGGCGGTCAGCACAGGGAAGGGCATTTCAGGAGGGCGAGGGTAATGAAACCGTACAGGTTTTCGGCATTCAGCCGTGGTTTTGCTCCGTCAGACGCTGCACCACCAGACGCCGGTAGTGTGAGGGTGTCATGCCTTTGAGCTGCTGAAAGCGTCGATTGAAATTGGAGATATTGTTGAAGCCCGACTCGAAGCACACCTCGGTCACCGGTTTGTCACCGTCCGCCAGCAGCTCGCAGGATTTGCTGATGCGCAGACGATTGACGAACTCGATGAAGTTGCGTCCCGTCGCCTGTTTGAACACACGACTGAAGTAGGTCGGCTTCATGCCCAGATGCTCGGCGACTTCCTCCAGCGGCAGTTCGCGGGCGTAGTGGGCGAAGATGTAATCCACTGCGCGGTTGGTGCGGTCGATGTTGTGTTCATCGGCCAGTTGCGGGGTGGTCACGCCTGACAGCAGTTGGTAGTCGTCAGTGGCGGCGAGCAGCTCCATCAAAATGAAAAAGTGCCCCAGACGGGTGATACCCCGGGTGTCGGCAATCTTCTGCATCAGATTTGTGGCCTGGCGGATCGTGCGCGGACAACGGAACTCAATGCCGTACTGGGCACGCTCCAGCAATGGCGCCAGGGTTTTCAGCTCGGCAAACACTTGATGGCCGCTTTCGAACAGCTCATCGGTGAAGTTGACCAGCATGTCGCGTTTTTCGACCACTTCGTCTTCGGCCACCTGGCTGATCCAGTTGTGCGGCAGGTTGGGGCCGGTCAGAAACAGCGTCTGCGGGTGGAAATTGCCGATGTAGTCGCCGATGAACACCTTGCCCGAGCTGGCGACAATCAAATGCAACTCGTATTCCTTGTGAAAGTGCCAGCGCACCAGCGGGCAGGGGAAACCGTGCTGGCGGTAGATGATGGACAACCCGTTGTGGTCATCCATCAGTTCGTAAGAGGGGTCGGTCACGCGGGCTGTGCGGGTCATGGCTGGGCACTTTTTTGTTATCGCCCGGCGATCATGCCTCTTTGCAGGCGGGTTGCGCCAGCCTGCAGGCGGGCCATCAAGTGCGTTGTCGGGCTTTCATCAAACTGGCTATCCGGCAGAACTCCACCAGGTCCGACTCTTCCATGAAGTCGACGTTGATGATGTTGCACTTCAATGCCCAGTCACTTTTGTCCAGGTCGAACCACTCGTTCAACTCGTCGTGTATGTCGACGGGGCCGCCAAGGGCGGTGTAACTGGTGGCGGACAATGACCAGGGACGCCAGGTCCCCGGCGGGTTCTGCAAGACACTGCCAATGTACTGTCTCAATTCATCCGGACTGGTAATGCCATTGCCGGACCACCGATGGCTGATCGATTCGTGAAATACCGTGTGATCCAGTTGCCAATGGGATCTTGCGGCCGCGAACACACGTTGTTGTGTGTGAAGTCGCTTGAGTTCTCGAAGACTCAAAGACAAGTTTCGGCGAGGCACAAGGCGGTGACCCAGAAAGTGCATCATCATTTTATTGAAGTAGTCGTAGTCGAAGTCGTCACCGTCGAGACTGTGGAAGTCCAATACAATGAATTCGTCCGGGTTGTTGTCCAGGAACTTATTGACGTCGTTGAACAGTCGCCCAAGGGTTCGAGAGTTTCGGTGGCCGTTATGATGCATGACGAACCTGTCCGGGCCTTCTGCCTGGGCGTCATGGGTCAGGCGGATGTCGAGCGCTCTGGAGCCAAGGTTCAACTGGGTGATGAAAGTATCGTGCTGACACGCCAGCCAGTGGCGCGGCGGGCCGAAAAACGGATACGAGGCGCGCCAGTCACTGCCGGCGTTATGGGTCCCCGGCAAGGTCAGTTCGGAAATCGACAATACATCAATGGCGGGTGTAGAACCCATCCAGTTATTGGTACTCATGTGTGCATCCTGCGTAAGTTTCGATTAGTGCGCTGTGCCTGTAAAACATGCAGGCAGCGCGGGCAGAATGTTTATAAGGTACGGTGGCTGAATTGACGATGCCGGGATTGATGCAAGTTGTTGGTTATTGTTTTTTCAGGTTTCAAGAAAGTTATTTGTGCTGGTTCTTGGCTTCAATCCATTGGGCCATGTATTGCGTGCTCTTATGAGCGTGGTGACGCAACATGCTGCCGATAAAGTTGTCACGTCTTAGTTGAACAATAGTGTCGCGACATTCTTGCAACTTGTTGATCAATGCCGGTCCATGGACGGACTGCGGGTAAACTTCGCTGAGCAGCGCCTGCCCCTGAGACCGGGCTGTCTGCCAGCGGGCCTCGTCGCGATACAACTCGACGGCGGCATTGGCCAGATCCTGCGCCGTACGACAAATGGCGCCCGGCCAGGGCTGATCGGTGTGCATGCCTTCAGCGCCGATCGGCGTGGTGACACTCGGCGTTCCGCAGAGCATGGCATCGATCAGTTTGCCCTTGATTCCCGCGCCGAAGCGCAAGGGCGCCAGGCACACGCGCGCATCAGACATGACCTGCAATGCATCCTCGGCCCAATTCATGATGTGAAAACCCTGCGCGGCATTGTGCAGCGCCGCAGCCTTGGGCGGCGTGTAGGCGCCGTAGATGTGCAGTTGCGCTTTCGGGAGCTGTTCGCGGATCAGCGGCCAGACGGTCGACTTCAACCATAGAACCGCGTCCCAGTTGGGGGCATGGCGGAAGTTACCAATACTGAGAAAGTGCGCGCGATCTGCAAAGGCTTTCGCCGGTGTGGCCGGTGGTTCGACCATTAACGGACACCAGTGCAGTAAATGGCGTGGCAAGTTGAACTGCTGCACCAGCAGCTCGATTTCTACCTGTGAAATCATCAGGTTCAGATCGCAGCGGTAGAGCGCGGCTATCTCGCGTTTGGCCAGATCGGTGTCTGCCATCCGCTCGAATTCTTCGCGCAGTGCAGGTGCGAACAACGCATGGAAGTCATTCGCGTCATCGCTGGCCTTCAGCCGATCCTTCAAGCGTTGATGACGAGCGTGCCGTAAACTCTGCAGGTCCGATGTTTCCAGTACACGCAGAGCATCGGGACAGTGTTTTTCCACGCGCCAGCCGAATTGCTCTTCAATCATGAACTGGTCGAACAGCACGATATCCGGCGCCAGTTCGCTGACGAAAACATCGAAACTGCTGTTGTTCAACTCGATCGGAACCGTGCGAATGCCCAGTTCGGCAAGATCGGCGGGATGTTCGCCAACGCCCGCAGGGCTGGCAAACGTAATATCCCAGCCCTGTTGCAGGAAGGTCTCGAGAATCTGCATCACGTGCCCGCTCGCCGCGGACGAACGGGGCTCCGGCCAGACGTAACCAATGACGAGGACTTTGGTTGCGGGCTGACTCATGAAAAGGTGTTTCCTGAAGAGCGAAAGAGAAGGGAAAAAAGCGCGCGGATTAAAACATATCCCGAGAGTGAATCCGCGCTGAAGATCGATGTATCAGTGTTGATTCAGTACGCTTTTCACCTTGTCGCGCAATTGATCGATCGAGAACGGTTTGCCGATTACATGCATATCCGCCGGCACTTCGATGGTCTCGGCATAGCCGCTGGCGAACAGAATCGGCAGGGCCGGACGCACGTTGCGCGCTTCGCTGGCCAGTTGACGACCATCCATGATCGGCAACCCGACGTCGGTCATCATCAGATCGATGTGCTGATTCACATCCTGGATGATCGACAGAGCCTGTTCGCTGCCATCAGCTTCCAGCACCTTGAAGTCCAGTTCCTCCAGCACGTCGACGATCAGCATGCGCACAATGGTGTCGTCTTCTACTACAAGGATGGTGGGTGTGGCGGTGGACATAGTGGCGGCTCTCAAGAAGGGGGGGGGGCGATGGCGCCGGTCGAAGGATTTTGCCGGGCTCTTGCATGAGTAAGTGGCGCATGGCCACAAGTTCCCGAATGGATACAAAAAAGAACAGCGCCAGACGGGCACGCAGGATAACCGTTGGCTGGCGATTCGGTGCAGGCAAATGTGGGAAAACAGTGCTAACACTGTGAGAAAAATGGATCCATGCCGCCATTTTGGGGCAAACTCTCTGGTTTTCGACAGTTCGACAAGGCTGCCACATGTCCACTCCGTCTTCGGTTGATGAGCAACGCTTTCGCAAACTCCTGAGCCGTAACGTCAGTCTGCCTTTGGGCGTCGGCGTCGTCAGTGCCGTATTTTTTGTTTCATTGATCACTTATCTGTTGTCGACAATCCAGTGGGTGGAGCACACCGACCGGGTGATCAATAACGCCAACGAAGCGGTAAAACTCACGGTCGACCTGGAAACCGGCATGCGCGGTTTCCTGCTCAGTGGTGACGAGCATTTCCTCGATCCCTATGAAACCGCCAAACCGCGTATTGCCGTGGCTCTCAACACCTTGCTGGAACTGACGGCCGACAACCCGGTTCAGACCGACCGCCTGCGTCGCCTGCAGGCACTGCAGACCGAGTGGGCGACCTACGCGCAATCGATGATCGACCTGCAGCGCGCCAGCGGTGATTACAAGGGTGCGGTCAAGGCCGGTCGCGGCAAGCGCCTGACCGATGAAATCCGCAAGCAATTCGAAGACGTGATCGACACCGAGCAGACGTTACGCACCACTCGTAATGAGGATGTGCGCCGTACGACGATCTGGAGCATCAGCCTGTACCTGTTGTTCATTGCCGGCATCAGCGGTTTGCTGGCCTATATCGGCCGTCGCGATCTGCTCAGTCTTTCCAGCAGCTATGGCGCCAATCTGGCTGCGCAGCAGGCCAGCGCCGAGCGCCTGGAGCAGCAGGCCTGGTTACGCACCGGCCAGACTGAGTTGGCCGAGCAGGTGCTGGGGCAACTGACGCTCAATCTGTTGGGCCGCAATATCCTGCAATTCTGCGCGCAATACCTGGGCACTGCCGTCGCGGCGTTGTACGTGCGCGAAGAACATGGTGGCCTGAAGCGTGTGGCGACTTACGGTTTCTCCCGTGAGCAGGAACAGCAGGAACAATCCCTCTATAGCGACGAAGGTATCGTTGGCCAGGCGGCGCAGCAGGCGCGGCTGATTCGTCTCGATTCGGTGCCGGCCGATTACTTCAAGGTCAGCTCCGGTCTGGGTGAAGGCCTGCCGCACAGTGTGCTGGTGGTGCCGACCAGCGATGACGACCGGGTCAATGGTGTGATCGAACTGGGCTTCCTGCGTCCGCTGACCGAGCGCGATGTGGCGCTGCTCGAATTAATTGCCGGCAACATCGGCACGTCCATCGAGGCGGCGCGTTATCGCCAGCGTCTGCAGGAAGTGCTGGCCGAAACCCAGCAGTTGAACGAAGAGTTGCAGGTACAGCAGGAAGAGCTGAAAACCGCCAACGAAGAGCTGGAGGAACAGTCGCGGATTCTCAAGGAGTCCCAGGCGCATCTGGAAACCCAGCAAGTGGAGCTGGAACAGACCAACGAGCAACTGGCTGAACAGGCGCTGACCCTGGCTGAGCAACGCGATGCCATGGACCGCAAGAACACTGAGCTCAATCAGGCTCAGGTGCAATTGGAAGAGCGTGCCGAAGAGCTTCAGCGTTCGAGCAAATACAAGTCCGAATTCCTGGCCAACATGTCTCACGAACTGCGCACGCCGCTGAACAGTTCGCTGATCCTGGCCAAGTTGCTGGCGGAAAACCCACAGGAAAATCTCAGCGCCGAACAGGTGAAGTTCGCCGAGTCGATCTACTCCGCCGGCAACGATCTGCTCAACCTGATCAACGACATTCTTGATATTTCCAAGGTCGAAGCCGGCAAACTGGAAGTGGTTCCGGAAAGCACCAGCGTGGCGCGTCTGGCCGACAGTCTGCGCAGCGTGTTCGAACCGTTGGCGGCAGACAAGCAACTGGCGTTTGAGGTTGAGTTGCAGCCGGATGCGCCGGTGACGCTGTTCACCGACCGTCAGCGTCTGGAGCAGGTGATCAAGAATCTGCTGTCCAACGCCGTGAAATTCACCGAACACGGCAAAGTCAGCCTGACCATCGCCGGCCAGCCGGACGAGCGCATTGCCTTTATCGTGCGTGATTCGGGGATCGGCATCGCGGCAGATCAGCAGGAAAGCATTTTCGAAGCTTTCCGTCAGGCCGATGGCACCACCAACCGCAAGTACGGCGGTACCGGTCTGGGGCTGTCGATTTCCCGGGATCTGGCGATGTTGCTGGGCGGTTCGATCAGCGTCAGCAGCGCGCCGGGGCAGGGCAGTGTGTTTACCCTGGTAATGCCGCAGCACTACAGCGAAGGGGCCGAAAAGGCGCTCGCACCGCTGACGCTGGCACCGCCGGCGCCGGTGGCCGCACCGAATCTGGAGGTCTCGCCGCTGGCGACCGTCGATATCCCACGTTTCAACGACGACCGTAACAAGGCGCCATTCGATACCCGCTGCATTCTGGTGGTGGAAGACGAGCCGAACTTCGCCCATATCCTCTACGACCTGGCCCACGAACTGGGCTATCAGTGCCTGGTGGCCCACGGCGCGGATGAAGGTTACGACCTGGCGAAAGAGTTCGTGCCGGATGCGATTCTGCTAGACATGCGCCTGCCGGACCACTCCGGCCTGACCGTCCTGCAACGTCTGAAAGAACACGCCGAAACCCGACACATTCCGGTGCACGTGATTTCCGTGGAAGACCGCGTCGAGGCGGCCATGCACATGGGTGCCATCGGTTACGCGGTCAAACCGACCACCCGCGAAGAGCTCAAGGACGTGTTCGCGCGTCTTGAAGCCAAACTGACCCAGAAGGTCAAACGCGTGCTGCTGGTTGAAGACGATGACCTGCAGCGGGAAAGCATCGCCCGGCTGATCGGCGACGACGACATCGAAATCACCGCTGTCGGCCTGGCCCAGGACGCACTGGAGCTTTTGCGCACGACGATCTTCGATTGCATGGTCATCGACCTGAAGCTGCCGGACATGCTTGGCAACGATCTGCTCAAGCGCATGTCCACCGAAGACATCTGCTCGTTTCCTCCGGTGATCGTCTACACCGGGCGCAACATGACGCGCGATGAAGAGGCCGAACTGCGCAAGTATTCGCGCTCGATCATCATCAAGGGGGCGCGCTCGCCGGAGCGTCTGCTGGACGAAGTCACACTCTTTCTGCACAAAGTCGAATCGCAGTTGTCCCATGAGCGGCAGAAGATGCTCAAGACCGCCCGCAGTCGCGACAAGGTCTTCGAGGGCCGTAAAGTGCTGCTGGTGGACGACGATGTACGCAACATCTTTGCGCTGACCAGCGCGCTGGAAACCAAGGGGGCAGTCGTGGTGATCGGCCGGAACGGCCGTGAAGCGATTGAAAGACTGAATGAAGTCGAGGACATCGATCTGGTGCTGATGGACGTGATGATGCCGGAAATGGATGGTTTTGAAGCCACCCTGGAAATCCGCAAGGATCCGCGCTGGCGCAAGCTGCCGATCATCGCGGTGACGGCCAAGGCCATGAAAGACGATCAGGAGCGCTGCCTGCAGGCCGGTGCCAATGATTATCTGGCCAAGCCCATTGACCTGGATCGCCTGTTCTCGCTGATTCGCGTGTGGTTGCCGAAGATGGAACGCATTTAGTGGAACGCAGTCATTCGACAGAACGAAACAGCGAAATCGAATTGCGCTTGCTGATCGAGGCGATCTACCTCAAGTACAGCTATGACTTTCGTGACTACTCCGGCGCTTCGATCAAGCGCCGGGTGCAGCATGCGTTGAGTCAGTTCGAATGCGCGACCATTTCGGCACTGCAGGAAAAAGTCCTGCATGACCCAACCGCCTTCATGCAATTGCTGCAATTGCTGACGATTCCGGTCAGCGAGATGTTCCGCGATCCGTCGCATTTTCTGGCCATCCGGCAGGAAGTGGTGCCGCTGCTCAAGACCTATCCGTCGATCAAGATCTGGATCGCCGGGTGCAGCACCGGCGAGGAGGTCTATTCGATGGCGATCCTGCTGCGCGAAGAGGGTCTGCTCGATCGCACGATCATCTACGCCACCGACATCAATCCGCGTTCGCTGGACAAGGCCAAGCAGGGGATTTTCTCTATGGAGAACGTGCGCGCCTACACCGCCAATTACCAGCAGGCCGGCGGTCAGCGCTCGTTTGCCGACTACTACACGGCTGCGTACGGTTACGCGATTTTCGACAAGAGCCTGTGCGAGAACGTGACTTTCGCCGACCACAGCCTGGCGACGGATAGCGTATTCTCCGAAACTCAATTAATTTCATGTCGTAACGTGTTGATTTATTTCAATAAAAAACTTCAGGATCGAGCGTTCGGATTGTTTCATGAATCGCTTTGCCACCGAGGTTTCCTGGTGCTGGGCAGCAAGGAGACGCTGGATTTCTCCGGCTATTCCAACAAGTTCGATCCCCTGGTGAAACAAGAACGGATCTACCGCAAATCATGAACAGTGCAACGGATCTGCCCAGGGTCGAGGCGATTGTGGTCGGAGCTTCGGCCGGTGGTGTCGAAGCCTTGATGACGATGCTCGGTGCACTTCGGGCGGGCTTCGTTCTGCCGATCATTATTGTGCTGCACCTGCCGGAAGAACGACGCAGTCAGCTGGCCGAGGTGTTTGCCCGGCGGTTGGCGCTGCCAGTCACTGAGGCCCTGGACAAGCAGGACATCAAGCCCGGCACTGTGTATTTCGCTGCACCCGGTTACCACTTGTCGGTGGAGCAGGACCGCAGCCTGTCGCTGAGTCTGGAAGACCGTCTGCATCATTCACGGCCGTCGATCGATTTTCTGTTCGAGTCCGCCGCCGATGTCTACGGCCCTGCGCTGGCTGCCGTGTTGCTGACCGGGGCCAATCACGACGGTGCGCAAGGCCTGGCGCAGGTCAAGCGCCACGGCGGGCTGACCATCGTTCAGGATCCTCAAGACGCTCTGGTGGCAACCATGCCCGAGGCTGCACTGAAGATTCACCAACCGGACCACATACTTCCCATCCACGGCATCGGCCATCTGCTTGTCGAGCTGGAACGAATCGCATGCTGAGTAATATCCAGGCAAAACTGCTGATCGTCGACGATCTGCCCGAGAACCTGCTGGCGCTCGAGGCACTGATCAAACGAGAAGATCGCACCGTCTACAAAGCGCTGTCGGCGGACGAGGCGCTGTCGCTGCTGCTGCAACATGAGTTCGCCATGGCCATCCTCGATGTCCAGATGCCCGGCATGAACGGTTTCGAGCTGGCCGAGCTGATGCGCGGCACCGAGAAAACCAAGAACATCCCGATCATCTTCGTCAGCGCCGCCGGTCGTGAGCTGAACTACGCGTTCAAGGGTTATGAAAGCGGGGCGGTGGACTTCTTGCACAAGCCGCTCGATATCCATGCGGTGAAGAGCAAGGTCAATGTCTTTGTCGACCTCTATCGCCACAGCAAGGCGATGAAACAACAGGTGGAAGCACTGGAGCAGAGTCGCCGCGAACAGGAGGCATTGCTTCAACAGTTGCAGAGCACCCAGGGCGAACTGGAGCAGGCGGTGCGCATGCGGGACGATTTCATGTCGATCGTCGCCCATGAAGTGCGCACGCCGCTCAACGGCCTTATTCTCGAGACCCAGTTGCGCAAAATGCATTTGGCCCGCGATAACGCCGCCGCGTTCACCCTCGACAAGATGCACGCCATGGTCGACCGCGACGAGCGGCAGATCAAAAGCCTGATCCGTCTGATCGAGGACATGCTCGACGTGTCGCGTATCCGCACCGGCAAACTGTCGATCCGCCCGAGCCGGTTCGATCTTGTGCAACTGGTGGACAATCTGCTGCAAAACTTCGCCCAGCAGATCGAAGCGGCCGAAACCGAAGTCAGCTTCACTGCGGATGGCCCGGTAGAAGGGCACTGGGACGAGTTTCGTATCGAGCAGGTGGTCACGAATCTGCTGACCAACGCCCTGCGTTATGGCGGCAAGAGTCCGATCCAGGTCCGGGTTTATCGTGAAGGCAATGAAGCCCGGGTGGAAGTTGCGGATCGGGGCATCGGCATCAGCGAAGAGAACCAGAAACGCATTTTTCAACAGTTCGAACGGGTCTCCGCCAAGACGGTGGTCGCCGGTCTCGGGCTGGGTCTGTTCATTTCCGAGCAGATCGTCGCCGCCCATGGCGGCTCCATCGTCGTCGAAAGCAAGATCAACGAAGGCGCCCTGTTTCGCGTTTGTCTGCCGCTCCAGGAAAACGGCGAAACAAACGCAACCTCTGAGTGACCACACGGTCGTATCAGCAGCTATTGACCGAACAAAGGCTTCCCATGAGCGTAGATGCACAAGATGTAGTACTCGTCGTCGAGGACGAACCGGTGATCCTGATGGTGCTGACAGACTATCTGTCGGGGCAGGGCTATCGCGTATTGCAGGCCGAAAACGGCGAGCAGGCGTTCGAGATTCTGGCGAGCAAGCCGCATCTGGACATGTTGATCACCGATTTTCGTTTACCGGGCGGGATTTCCGGCGTGCAGATTGCCGAACCTGCCGTCAAATTGCGTCCTGACCTGAAGGTGATCTTCATCAGCGGCTATCCGCAGGAAATCCGCGAGACCGGCAGCCCGATCACACGTCGGGCGCCAATTCTGGAGAAACCGTTCGACCTGGACGTGTTGCAGGAGAAGATTCAGGAATTGCTGGCCTGAGGCGTCAAACGCCTCAGTTCTTGATCATTTCCCGCACCTTCGACGTCAACAGATCGAAGGTGAACGGCTTGGTGATCATCTGCATGCCAGGGTCGAGAAACCCGCCGCGAACCGCGGCGTGCTCGGCGTAGCCGGTGATGAACAGCACTTTCAATTCAGGCCGGTATTGCCGGCCGATTTCCGCCAGTTGCCGACCGTTCATGCCTGGCAGGCCGACATCGCTGATCAGCAGGTCGATGCGTTGGGCGGAATCGAGGATAGGCACGGCGCCGTCGGCGTCGCTGGCTTCGACAAATCCATAACCCAACTCGCTCAATACGGCGCTGACCAGTACACGCACGGCCGGGTCGTCTTCGACGATCAGCACGGTTTCGCCTTCCTGCGCTTCGGGCATCTGTTCCGTATCTACAGGCGTGTGGGGCAGGGATTCACCCTCGAAGCGCGGCAGATAGAGTCTGACCGTCGTGCCCCGGTCGATTTCGCTGTCGATCGAAACGTGGCCGCCGGACTGCTTGCTGAAACCGTAGATCATCGACAGGCCCAGCCCTGTGCCCTGACCGATGGGCTTGGTAGTGAAAAACGGATCGAACGCGCGATTGATGACGCTCTCCGGCATGCCGCAACCGTCGTCGCTCACGCTGAGCACCACATAATCGCCAGGCTTCAAATTGCTGTAGGCGTCGGTGAATTCGCTGTCCAGCACCTGATTGCCCGTTTCAACCACCAGACTGCCGCCATCGGGCATCGCATCACGGGCGTTGATCACCAGGTTGAGCAGGGCGCTTTCCAGTTGATTGGGATCCGCCTCGGCCACCCATAATTGATCGTGCAGGCGCATGTCCAGCTGGATGCTCTCGTTGAGGCTGCGTTGCAACAGCTCACCCATCGATTGCACCAGATCATTCATCTGCACCGCCTTGGAATCCAGCGACTGCCGGCGGGAGAATGCCAGCAGGCGGTGCGTCAGGCCGGCGGCGCGGTTGGCGGAAGTCACACCCAGATCGATCAGACTGTCCAGGTCTTCCAGACGCCCGCGAGCCAGGCGCCGGCGCAACAGTTCAAGGCTGCCGATGATGCCGGTCAGCATGTTGTTGAAGTCGTGGGCGATCCCGCCCGTAAGCTGGCCGACCGCTTCCATTTTCTGCGACTGACGCAGGGCTTCTTCGTTGTGCCGCAGTTGCGCGGTGCGTTCTTCGACCTGTTGTTCAAGGGTTTCCAGGGTCGATTGCAGGCGCAGTTCACTCTTGCTCAGGTCGATCAGGCGGTCGCGAGCCTCATACTGTCGTCGTCGCCCGCGCAATGCGGTGGAAACGAGGCTGATCAACGTCGCAGGATGGAAGGGACGCTCCAGAAATGTCACGTTGCCGAGCAGTTCACTGAGCTGCGAGGAAGGGCTTCGATCGGATCCGCCATGATGGGTCAGCAAAACGATCGGCATGTCCGACCACGCCGGCTGCTGCTCCAGATACAGCAACAATCCTTCCAGACCTGCGTCACGAAGCGCTTCGGTTGCGATCAGCAGCAGACCCGCTCCGGCTTCGAGTTCGTGGCAGAGTTCGGTGAAGTCGCGGGTAATCGTGCCGCCGTAGCCGGCCTCGTTGAGAATCCTCAGCGCGATCTGACTGTCCCGACCCTGTGGCGTCAGGATCAATGTCCGTTCGGTCAGCGGCATTGCAAGGGTCACAAGTCGGCATCCTTGAGCAACGGTTTGCTTTCGCCGAGGTAGGTCGGCACACCCCGCAATACGCCCTGGAAGGCGTCCAGAGGCTCACCGATGGTCAGCCCTTCGGCGGAAATACGGTATTCGCGAATGGTGGATTCGTGGCTGCCGGTGCGCTTCTTGATGATTGAAATGGCCCGACGGACCTTGCCCAGGGCTTCGAAGTAGCGCAGCAGGATGACCGTGTCGGCCAGATAGGTGATGTCCACGGGCGCCTGCATCTCTCCGACCACGCCGTGCTGGGCCACCGTGATGAACGTGGCGGCGCCCTGACGGTTCAGATACAGCAACAGTTCGTGCATATGCAGAACGAGCGCGTTCTCTTTCGGCATGGCAGCCTGATAACCATTGAGGCTGTCGATAATGACGGTCTTGATCTCGCCTTCGTCAACGCAACGTCGCACGCGATGGGAGAACTCGCCGGGGGACAGTTCCGCGGCGTCCACCTGTTCAATCAGCAGATTGCCGGTGGCCTGCAGGGCATTGAGATCGATGCCCATGCCCTTCATGCGTTTGAACAGCAGACCCTGTTCTTCATCGAAAATGAACAGCGCCGCTTTCTCTCCACGGGCCACCGCCGCCGTTGCATAGACCATGGCCACCAGTGACTTGCCGGTACCAGCCGGGCCGAGGATCAAGGTGCTGGAGCCCGCTTCGACACCGCCTCCCAGCAGATCGTCCATCTCGCTGATGCCGCTGCTCATCGATTTTCGCGAGTAGTCGGTTTTGTGTTCAGCCGCCACCAGGCGCGGAAAAACGTGTACGCCATCGCTCAGAATGGTGAAGTCATGAAAGCCGCCACGATATTTCTGGCCACGGTATTTGACCACGCGTGCGCGCCGACGCTCCGCCCCATAGTTGGGGGTCAGCTCTTCCAAGCGAATCACGCCGTGGGCGACGCTGTGAACGGTTTTGTCGAGGGACTCGGCGGTCAGGTCGTCCAGCAGCAGAACGGTGGCGTCGTAGCGGACGAAATAGTGTTTGATCGCCAGAATCTTTCGACGGTAGCGAAGCGAGCTTTGCGCCAGCAGACGGATTTCCGAAAGGCTGTCGAGCACCACGCGAGTAGGCTTGAAACGTTCGACCACTTCGAAAATCTGCCGGGTGGCTTCGCCCAGCTCCAGGTCGGAGGAGTACAGCAGGCTTTGTTGATGCTCGGCATTGAGCAGGTTTTCCGACGGTGTCAGCTCGAAGATTTCGATATTTTCGTCCAGCGTCCAGCCGTGGGAGGCCGCGCCCTGGCGCAACTCCCGCTCGGTTTCCGACAGCGTGATGTACAACGAGCGTTCACCGGCACGGGCGCCGGCCAGCAGAAAGTGCAACGCAATCGTGGTCTTGCCGGTCCCGGGCTCGCCCTCCAACAGAAAAACATGACCACGAGACAAGCCCCCGGCCAGGATATCGTCCAGTCCTTCGATGCCGGTGGCGGCCTTGGCATTGATCAACTCGTTCGATGTAGTCAAGAAATGCCCTCTCATAAACAGGGAAACGAGGCAGCTGCGGTGCATACCGTTCAGGGCTGCCTGATTAACTTGACCTTTTGACGGGGTGACGGTTCCGATTTTATTGCCAGAGGTGTCCCGAGGCTGTCAATTATCGCTCACAGACCCTGTTGCAGGGCCGGGTCGTCCGGGTTCATCTGTTCGAGCTGGGCCAGCAGAATCTGCACATTCTGCAACTGGCCGCTTTCCTTCCAGTAATTGATCAACAGGACCCGGGCCTTGCGGTCGGCGGGGTGGCGCTGGACGATCTCCTGCAATTGTTTCTGCGCGGCCTCCAGTTCCTCGGCGCTGTGCAGTGTGGTGGCGAGGTCGTAGCGATAATCCTTGTTGTCGGGCTCCAGCTCCACGGCCTTGGACAGGCCGAGCAGGGCGAACTCGCGTTGATCGTGATGCAGCAGCCACAAGCCCAGAGCATGTTGCAGATAGGCGGAGTCGGGCTGGGCCTTCAGTTGCCTGGCCAGCAGTTGGCGGGCGGCATCGCTCTGGCCTTGGCGGTCGAGTACCTCGATTTGCATCACCAGCGCCGGCAGGTTACCGGGGTCCAGGCGCAAGGTCCGATCGAGATCCTCCTGTGCCTGTTTGAGCTCGGCGTTGTGCAGATGCAGGCGCGCCAGCTGGACGAAGTTGTCGGCGCTTTCCGGCTGACTTTGCAGGGCCAGCTCCCAACCGTCGATGCCTTGTTGCAACGGCGCGAAATACAGCCCCAGTTGATCCGGCGACAGGCCAAGCAGCGCATTGATCGCCGCAAATCGCACGGCCTGATCCTCATCGTCCAGCAACGGGCCCAGCAGAAGGCTGCGTTGCCCGCCTGGCACCAGACCGGTCACGCTCCTGATCGCCGCCATTCGCACTTCGGGTGACGGGTTCTGCAGATCGGAATCGGCCAGCTTCAGAGCCTGAGGACTCGGGTAATTGGACAGTTCGGCATGCAGCCAGACACGCCGTTTGACGGTCAGGTCGGGGCGTCCCAGTTGCTGATACAACATCCTGGCGGCTCCCGGATGCCCGGAGCGGGCAGCGGAGAGCGCTTCGCTGTAACCATGCCTGATCGCTTCCGGCACCACCGGAGCGGTGCTGCGCAGGGACAGCCAGGCAATCACGAGGATGACCACGAGGCCAAGACTGATGAGCAAGTAGCGGCGGGACTGAGGCATGCAGGTATCCGAAGCATTCCATTGACGCAGAGACCAAGCTTCGGTCAGGCGACGCCGCGAGTCAAACGCCGTGCCCGATACGGCTCATCGCGCCTGTTGAATCGGCCTACAGGATTTGTCGGCTGCCGTAACCCTCCAGCGCTCGAAGCAGTGACTACGCTTGGTGGACTCCTTTCGATGAGCGTGTCCATGCAAGCCCTGTTCAGTTACTTCAAGGCAGTGATCCATCCAGGTCAGGCGGTATTGCTTTTCGCCCTGCGCACCATCGCGGCCGGGCTGCTGACGTTGTACCTGGCGTTTCTGTTCGATCTGGACCAGCCCAAGTGGTCGATCATGGCGGTGGTCATCATCAGCCAGCCACTGGCCGGGATGGCACTGGCGCGCAGTTTCGGCCAGGTCCTCGGCACCACCCTCGGCGCAGCGGTCGCCGTATTGATCATGGCGATCTTTCCCCAGGCGCCGTTGCCCTTCATTGCGACCCTGGCGCTGTGGCTGGCTCTTTGCACCGCCGGTGGCACCCTGTTGCGCTACACCAGTTCTCAGGCCTTCGTGCTGAGCGGCTATACCGCCGTGGTGGTGGCGCTGCTGGCGATACCGGATCAGGACGGCACCTTTCTGCTGGCGGTCACGCGGGTAACGGAAACGCTGCTGGCGGTGGCCTGCGTGTGTATCGTCAGCTTGCTCACGGCCCGGCCGGAGGCGGTTTCCCGCAACTATTTCGCGAAAGTCGATCAGGTGATCAAACTGGTCGCCACCCATGCCGCTGCGGTAATCCGTACGGAAGAAAGCGAGGCTGAGTTCCAGCGCCGGCAAATGCTGCTGCTCGGCGAAATCAGCGCCCTCGAAGGGCTGAGGCGACATTTGTATTTCGATGCACCGCGCCTGCGCAGCGCCAACAATCTGGTATTGCTGCTTGGCAACCAACTGATGTTGTTGACCTCGCGCCTGACCGCGCTGCGTCATCAACGTCAATTGTTGACCGAGCGCTGGGAAGGTGACCTGCCACTCGAGGTTCAGCGCTTGCGCGCCGATGAGCTGGCATTTCTCGACGAACTGGCCCGCCACGGGCGTTCATTGCCGGAAGTGACGCGGCATAGGCTGGTCATTCTGCAACAGCAGTTCGAGCAGCTGGCCTACAGGGCCGAACAACTGACGGAGGACATGAGTGCGACGCTGCGTTCCCTCGCATGGGCGCTGCGTTGGGAGCAGGCGCGGCTGCTGCAACAGATCGAACAGATCCTTGAGCTGAGCGAAGCGATACAGGACGGGCGGGAGGCCAGTTGCATGTTCCGTGGCCAGTCCAGCCCTTTGTACCTGGATTTCACTCTGGCGACCATGAACGCGATTCGCGCCTTCAGCGCCTTGCTGATCGCCGGGCTGATCTGGATCGAAACCGCCTGGGATGGTGCACGTGGCGGAATGATTCTGGTCGGGATCCTGTGTTCGCTGATGGCGACGTTTCCGCGCCCCTTGATCGCGGCACAGAGTTACGCCCGGGGGCTGGGCCTGGCACTGGTGGTTTCGGCGTTGTATCAGTTCATGCTGGTGCCGGCGGTCAGCGACTTCGAATGGCTGGCCTTGCTGCTTGCGCCGTTGCTGTATGTGATTGCGGTCGGGCTGTCCAGTCCGGCTAACGCGGGCATCGGGATGGGGTTGGGACTGTCGAGTTTCCTGATGCTGGGCCCCCAGAATGTCGGCACAGGCCAGAACACGGCCATTCAATGGTTCGAGTTTGCCGGCGCCTACGTCAGCGCGGCGATGCTGGCCCTGATCGTGTATGCGTGGATTTTTCCGTTCCGTCCGGTGTTGCGGATACGCCGGCTCTACAACGAAGCGCGAGAGCAGGTGTATCAATTGACCAGGCTGCCTGCCACGGACGAACAGCAATTCGCGTTTGAAAGCCGCATGGTCGATCGCCTGACGACGATGCTGGGCCTGTTGCCGGCCGCGAACGATCCGGACATGCAGCGACGTTATGAAATCAGCCTTGCCTGTGTGGCACTCGGTGTCGCCATTCACCAGCTCAGGCAGCAAATGCAGACCAATACCTTATTGTCGGATGCCTTCAGCCGGCAATTGATGGCAGCCCTGCGCCAGACCGGGCGCTTCGTCGCCGGTCGGCCGGACGCCGAGTTGAAGCCCCTGCTGATGACACTGCATGGACTGGGCGACGAGCTGGATGATCTGCATGTCGCGAGCCATGAACACCTGTGGTCCGTTTTTCGTATGCGTGTGGCGTTACTGATCGTCGTGTCGTTTCTTGAGCGCCATGGCGAGTACATGCAGCACCACGTCCCTGAAGGAGTACCCGGCCTTGCCCATTGATTTCGAGATTGGCGGCGTCTACCTGCCGCCCATTGCCCAGGCGTTGATTCTGGCCGTCCCGATCTTTCTGTTGCTGGACTGGGTATTGCGCCGTCTCGGCGTGTTGCGTCTGGTCTGGCATGAAGCGCTGTTCGAAGGCGCTCTGTACGCCTGTGTGTGTGCCACATTGATTTTGCTGATGGGAGCCTGAGGCCTTGAAGACATTGCTCACCCGATTGACGACATTGGCGGTGGTGCTGTTGGCCATCGTGCTCGGCTGGTTCGCCTGGGAGCATTACACCCGGGCACCCTGGACCCGGGATGCGCGGGTGAGGGCGGACGTGGTGACACTCTCGGCGGACGTTTCCGGGCGCATTGTCAGTCTGGCCGTGCAAGACAACCAGCACGTTGAAAAAGGGCAACTGCTGCTGGAAATCGACCCGGCCCGCTACAGCCTGGCCGTCGAGCATGCCAAACGCTCGGTCGAGGTGGCCAGGGCCACACTGGGGCAGTCCCGGGCGTCCATCGTGGCCAGCGAAGCCTTGCTCAAGCAGCGCGAGAGCGAGGAACGGCGCAGGCGCACGCTCAAGCAGGGGTTTGCGATTTCAGGGGAGGAGTGGGAAAAGTCCAGCACCGACGTCGCCGTGGCCCAGGCTGACCTGCTGCGCAATCAGGCCAATCTGGGGCTGGCCGAAGCCAACGTGCAACTGGCTGTTGCAGCACTGACCCAGGCAGAGCTGGACTTGCAGCGTACCCGGGTCGAATCGCCGGTCAGCGGCTACGTCACCAACCTGTTGACCCGGCAGGGCGACTACGCGGTGGCCGGCGGTGCATTGCTGGCACTGGTGGACAGCGACTCGTTCTACGTCAGCGGCTATTTCGAGGAGACCAAGTTGCCGCGGATCGAGGAGGGCGACAGGGTACGGATCGAGTTGATGAGCGGAGAGAAGTTCGGCGGTACCGTGCAAAGCATCGCCTTCGCCATCGCCGATCGGGAAAACGCGCCGGGCAGCCGGCTGCTGGCCAACATCAACCCCAGCTACACCTGGGTGAAACTGGCGCAACGGGTGCCGGTGCGGATCGGCATCGACCCTGACTATGGGGGCAAGGACCGTCTACGGGCGGGCACGACTGCCACGGTGACCGTTCTGGAAAACCACGACAGACAGGCACAAAAAAGCCCCGCGACCGAATGATACGCGGGGCAAAAAATTGGTTGGTTGCGGCCAACCAAAGGAGCTCTTTTAAAACCTGTTACTTGCTGGCGACGGTTTCCGGCTGCCAGCCGCCACCGAGGGCCTTGTAGATCGCCACGATGCCGCGATACAGATCGACTTCGGCCTGGGCCTGGCTGTCTTCGGCGTTCAAACGTTCACGCTGGGCGTCGAGCAACACCAGGAAATCGGTGGTGCCTTCGCGATAGCGGATCTCAGCCAGATCGGCGGCCTTGCGGCTCGATTCACTCTGACGAATCAGCGAGATCAAACGTTGCTGGCGTTTGCCGTAGTCGCTGAAAGCGTTCTCGGATTCCTCCAGCGCCAACAGCACTTGTTGCTCGTAGGTCGCCAGCGCGCCCTCGGCATCGGCGTCGGCACCGCGCAGGCGGGCCCGCACGCTGCCAAGGTCGAACGCTGCCCAGGTGATGCTCGGGCCCAGAGCCCAGGCATTGGCCGCCGAGGAACCGATCTGCGAACCGCGCCCGGCGGTCCAGCCGAGGAAACCGCTGAGACTGACCCGTGGGAACAGGTCGGCCTTGGCCACACCGATACGCGCCGTGGCGGAAGCCAGTTTGCGTTCGGCGCTGAGGATGTCCGGACGACGTTGCAGCAGCTCACCCGGATCACCGATCGGCAACGCCTTGGCAATGGCGGGCAAGTCCTTCGGGCTCAGGTCGACGGTCAGCTTGTCGGGACGCTCGCCCAGCAGGGTCGCGATGCGGTTTTTCTGCCGGACCTGCTCGGCCTGCAATTGCGGCACGCTGGCTTCGACCGAGGCCAGACGGGCATCGGCGCGTTCGACATCGAGCTGATCGCCAACACCGGCGTCACGCAGGCTGATAGTGATCTTGCGCGATTCCTGCTGGTTTTCCAGGTTTGCCACGGCGATCTTTTCCCGCAGCTGGGCGCCGCGCAGCTGACCGTAAGCGTCCACCAGTTCGGCAATCATGGTGACTTGCAACTGGTACAGATCGGCTTCGGCAGCCTGCTGATCAGCTTCGCTGGCTTCCAGGTTGCGCTGGATACGACCAAACAGGTCGACTTCCCAGGCCATGTCCAGACCCAGGTCATATCGTTCGCTGTTGACCCGTTGGGTGGTCTGACCGGGGATCTGTCCCTTGCCCAGATTGCTGCTGGCGCGGCTGGTGATGGTCGGCATTGCATCGTTGCTGACATCGTCGCGGATGGCCCGGGCTGCTTTCCAGCGAGCGAAGGCCACGCGCAACTGACGGTTGCCCTGCAGCGACTGGGTCACCAACTGGTTGAGGGTCGGATCGTCGAATTGTTGCCACCAGATGCCTTCGAACTTCGAACGGTCAAAGTTCTTCTGGCCGGCGGCACCGTCGGAGGCGGCGGTGATATTGGCTGCCTCCGTGGCCGGGGTCTTGTAGTCGGGGCCGACGGCGCAGGCACTCAGGGCCAGCACCAGCAGACTCGGCAGGAAGACTTTCAGACTCATGGGTGCGCCTCCAGTGGCTTTTGAAGATTGTTCGCCTTGGCCGCTTTGCGAGCTTCGCTGCGCTCCACGAAGTTGCGGATCAGGACGTAGAACACCGGCGTCAGCAACAGACCGAAGAAGGTCACCCCCAGCATCCCGGAGAACACCGCCACGCCCATGGCATGACGCATCTCGGCACCGGCACCACTGGAGAGCACCAGCGGCACGACACCCATGATGAAGGCCACCGAGGTCATCAGGATCGGCCGCAGACGCAGACGGCAGGCTTCCAGTACCGCAGCCAGCGGGCTGAGACCTTCCTGTTGTTTATCCTTGGCGAACTCGACGATCAGGATCGCGTTCTTGCACGCCAGGCCCACCAATACGATCAGGCCGATCTGGGTAAAGATGTTGTTGTCACCGCCCGATGCAATCACACCGGTAATGGCCGACAGCAGCGTCATCGGTACGATCAGGATCACCGCAAGCGGCAGACTCCAGCTTTCGTACTGCGCGGCGAGTACCAGGAACGCCAGCAATACGCAGAGCGGGAACACGAACAGTGCAGTGTTGCCGGCCAGGATCTGCTGGTAGGTCAGGTCGGTCCACTCGTAGGTCATGCCGTTCGGAAGTTCATCCTTGAGCAGTTTCTCGATGGCCGCCTGAGCCTGACCGGAGCTGTAGCCCGGAGCCGCCGCACCGTTGATTTCCGCCGTGATGAAACCGTTGTAATGCATCACACGATCCGGGCCCGAGGTGTCACTGACCTTGATGAAGGTCGCCAGCGGGATCATTTCGCCCTTGTTGTTGCGCACTTTCAATTGACCGATCTGGTCGGATTCGAGCCGGAACTGCTGTTCGGCCTGAACGTTGACCTGATAGGTGCGTCCGAAGCGGTTGAAATCGTTGGCATACAGCGAACCCAGGTAAATCTGCAGGGTGTCGAAGATGTCGCTGACGGCCACGCCGTGGGTCTTGGCCTTTTCCCGGTCGATGGCGGCATCGATCTGCGGCACGTTCACGGTGTAGCTGGTGAACAGGTTGGCCAGTTCCGGAACATTGTGGCTCTTGGTAATGATGTTCATGGTTTCCTTGTACAGCTCCTCGTAGCCCAGGTTGCCCCGGTCTTCGATTTGCAGGCGGAAACCACCGATGGTGCCCAGACCTTGTACCGGCGGTGGCGGGAAGATCGCCATGTAGGCTTCCTGGATCCCGGCGTACTGGCCGTTCAAGGCACCGGCAATTGCACCGGCGGACATGCTCGGGTCTTTACGCTCGTCGAACGGTTTCAGCGTCACGAACACGATGCCGGCGTTCGGACTGTTGGTGAAGCCGTTGATCGACAGGCCCGGGAAGGCCACGGCACTTTCCACGCCTGGCTGTTTCAGGGCCAGGTCGGACATGCGCTTGATCACATCTTCGGTGCGGTCCAGGCTCGCGGCGTCCGGCAGTTGCGCGAAGGCCACCAGGTATTGCTTGTCCTGACCGGGTACGAAACCGGTTGGCGTGCTGGAGAAACCAAAGAAAGTCAGCACCATCAAACCTGCGTACAGCAACAGGGCGATGCCGCTGCTGCGGATGACCCGGCGCACGGTACCCACGTAACCATGGCTGGCCTTTTCGAAGAAGCGGTTGAAAGGACGGAACAGCCAGCCCCCCAGCAACTTGTCCAGAACCCGGGAGAACCGGTCCTTCGGCGCGTCGTGGCCCTTGAGCAGTACCGCGGCCAGAGCCGGCGACAGGGTCAGCGAGTTGAAGGCCGAGATCACCGTCGAAATCGCGATGGTCAGGGCGAACTGCTTGTAGAACTGGCCGGTCAGGCCGGAAATGAATGCCGCAGGCACGAACACGGCGCACAGCACCAGTGCCGTGGCGATGATCGGGCCGGTCACCTCACCCATGGCGCGCTGGGTGGCTTCGAACGGTTTGAGCCCCAGTTCGATGTTTCGCTCGACGTTCTCCACCACCACGATGGCGTCGTCCACCACGATACCGATCGCCAGTACCAGGCCGAACAAGGACAGGGCGTTGAGCGAGAAGCCGAACAGGTGCATCACTGCAAACGTACCGATCAGCGATACCGGCACCGCCACCAACGGAATGATCGAGGCGCGCCAGGTCTGCAGGAACAGGATCACCACCAGAACCACGAGGATCAGTGCTTCGAACAGGGTGTGAACCACCGCTTCGATGGAGCCGCGCACGAAGATCGTCGGGTCATAGACGATGCTGTAGTCCATGCCCTGCGGGAAGTTCTTTTTCAGCTCTTCCATCTTGCCGCGAACTTCGTTGGAAATTTCGATGGCATTGGAGCCCGGGCGCTGGAAGATCGGGATCGCCACGGCCGGCTGATTGTTCAGCAGCGAGCGCAGGGCGTATTGGCTGGACCCCAGCTCGACACGGGCGATGTCCTTCAGACGAGTGATCTCACCGTTATCGCCTGCGCGAATGATGATGTTCTCGAACTCTTCCTCGGACACCAGGCGGCCCTGGGTGTTGATCGACAGTTGAAAGCTCTGGGCATTCGGCGCGGGAGGTGCGCCGAGCTGACCGGCCGCCACCTGACGGTTCTGTTCGCGAATGGCCGTCACCACATCCGTGGCGGTCAGGTTGCGCGAAGCGGTCTTGTTCGGGTCGAGCCAGACCCGCAGCGAGTAGTCGCCCATGCCGAACAGCTGCACGTCACCGACACCACCCAGGCGAGCCAGCTCGTCCTTGATGTTGAGGATCGCGTAGTTGGACAGATACAGCATGTCGTAGCGCTTGTCCGGCGAGGTCAAGTGCACAACCATGGTCAGGTCGGGCGATGCCTTGTCGACGGTGATACCAATACGCGTCACTTCCTCGGGAAGCTTTGGTTCGGTACGGGTTACACGGTTCTGAACCTGCACCTGCGCGTTATCCAGGTCGGTGCCCAGGGCGAAGGTGATGGTCAGGGTGATCTTGCCGTCGGCCGTGGACTGCGAGGACATGTACAGCATGTTCTCGACGCCGGTGATGGCCTGTTCCAGTGGAGCGGCCACGGTTTCACCGATGACTTTGGGGTTGGCGCCCGGGAAGTTGGCACGCACCACCACGGTTGGCGGCACGACTTCCGGGTATTCGCTGATCGGCAACTGGAACAGCGAGATGGCGCCGGCGATCAGGATCAGCAGCGAAAGCACCGCTGCGAAGATCGGCCGTGAAATGAAGAATCGGGAAAAATTCATCGGAGTTGTCGTCCCTTAACCGCGTGGGGCCGTAGCAGCCAGTTTCACAACCGAACCCTGGGCGCCTTTGGCAGGTGCGACTTTGGGCAGGTTGCTGGCTTCCAGCGCTTGTCGTTGTTGAGCCAGTGCAGCAAGGGTCTGTTCGCTGGCCATCGGAATCACTTCAGGCGATACCGGAGAGCCTGGGCGAACCCGTTGCAGCCCCTTGACGATGATCGTGTCGTCCTTGTTCAGGCCGCTGCGCACGATGCGCAGGCCTTCGATCTTCGGCCCGAGTTCCACCGGGCGGTAGGCGGTTTTATTGTCGCCATCCATCACCAGTACGAATTTCTTGCCGAGGTCGGTACCGACCGCTTCGTCATTGATCAGCATGGCGTTGTAGGTGCCGCTGCCCACCAGTTTCAGACGCGCATAGAGACCCGGGGTGTAGGTGCCATCGCTGTTGTCGAACACGGCGCGACCACGGATGGTGCCGGTCTTGGGGTTGACCTGGTTGTCGACGAAGTTCATCTGGCCCAGGTGCGGGTTGCCGTCTTCGTTGGACAGGCCCATGTACACCGGTGTGGTCGCACCGCGCTGACCCTGACGGGCGAGTTGGGTGTATTTGAGGAACACACGTTCATCGGCGTCGAAGTAGGCGTAGACCTTGTCGGTGGAAACCACGCTGGTCAGTGGAGTGGTGTCGGCAGTCACCAGGTTGCCGGCGGTGATCTCCGCACGGCTGACGCGACCGCTGATCGGTGCGGTCACGCGGGTGAAGCTCAGATTCAGTTTGGCCAGGTCCAGTTGGGCTTGCAGTGCACCCACGGCGGCGCGGGCTTCTTGTGCAGCGCTGGTGCGCGAGTCAGCCAGTTCGGCGGAGATGGCGTTGCTGGCGCGCAGACGTTCGCCACGGCCGGCTTCGTTTTCGCTGCGGGTGGCATTGGCGCGGGCCTGGGCAACCAGGGCTTCAAGGCGGCGAACCTCGGCCTGGAACGGACGCGGGTCGATCTGGAACAGCAAGTCGCCTTTTTTGACCAGTGCACCTTCGGTGAAGGCCACTTCGTCGATCTGGCCGGAGACCCGCGGACGGATTTCAACGGTTTCCGGCGCCTCGAGGCGCCCGGTGAATTCGTCCCACTCGTTGACCGGCTGTTCCAGCACCTTGGCCACGCTGACTTTCGCAGCAGGCATGGTGGCGGCGGTCTCCGGGGCTTTGCCGCATGCGCTCATCACCATCACGGCCAACAAAGCCAACGGGAAGCGCAAATGTTTGAGTGATTGTTCCATGGATGCATCCGCCAATGTATTGAAGATGGGCGGATGATGCTCGGCGGGTAGATAGCAAACGAATCGAATGACACGAAGGTAACTATCATTCGGAATGATATAAGACCGAGCGAAGCCCTCTAGCATGCGTCTTTCGTTAGGAGGCTATCAATGTGTTCCATGACAATTCTGTGTTGCCGTGAATGCAACAGTCATGGAACCGCTGAAGAGGGCATGAAAGCGTGAAGCCATGCTCCAGACGCCGGCGATGAAGCCGATGGTGCTTCTTTATAGTAGAGTCGCCATCGAACCACCTGTCGTCTGAAGTTTTCCGGCACAAGGTGTGCGCAAAACCGACAGTTGGAACGACCTGTAAATGAACGACTCTACGGCTACAACCAGCGGCAACTGGTACTCGGTCATCGCGCTGGCACTGGCTGCATTCGTCTTCAACACCACCGAGTTCGTGCCTGTCGGCCTGTTGAGTTCGATCGGCAGCAGTTTCGACATGACGTCGGCGCAGGTCGGGCTGATGCTGACCATCTATGCCTGGGTGGTGTCGCTGACGTCGCTGCCCATCATGCTGCTGACGCGCAACGTCGAGCGGCGCAAGTTGTTGCTCGTCCTGTTCGGCATGTTCATTGTCAGCCACGTCCTGTCGAGTCTGGCGACAAGTTTCGCAGTCCTGTTGCTGAGCCGGATCGGTGTGGCGTTGTCGCACGCATTGTTCTGGTCCATCACCGCCTCGCTGGCAGTACGCCTGGCGCCGCCGGGCAAGCAGGTGCAGGCCCTCGGCTTGTTGGCAACCGGAACCTCCCTCGCAATGGTGCTCGGTATTCCCCTCGGTCGGTTATTGGGCGAGGCCATGGGCTGGCGGACGACATTTATCGCAATCGCCGTTCTGGCCGCCACGCTGGTGCTCTGGCTGGCCAGGGTCTTGCCGTCGTTGCCCAGCCAGAACTCCGGCTCACTCCGAAGTCTGCCCATGTTATTGAAGCGGCCAGCGCTGGTGGCGATCTACATCCTGACCGCCATGGTCGTGACCGCGCATTTCACGGCTTACAGCTATGTCGAGCCTTTCATTCAGGTCGTGGCAGGCATGAGCGGCGAGACGGTGACGCTCATCCTGCTGATCTTCGGCGGTGCGGGTATTTTCGGATCTGTGCTGTTCAGCTGGCTGCATCGCTACAGCCCGTCGCGTTTTCTGATCGTTGCGGTATCGCTGCTTGCCCTGTGCCTGGCGTTGCTGTTGCCTCTGAACGGCAGCGTCACGTACTTGTGTGCGCTGAGCGTGTTCTGGGGGATGGCGATCATGGCGTTCGGCCTTGCGTTGCAATCACGGGTGCTGGTACTGGCACCTGACGCCACCGATGTGGCGATGGCGCTGTTTTCGGGGATCTACAACATCGGTATCGGCGGCGGGGCGCTGATGGGAAGTTGGGTGGGGAGCCAGTTTGGTTTTGCTTATGTCGGGGTTGTGGGCGGTATGTTGGCGGCGTCGGCGTTGTTGATTTACTGCCTGTCGGCCTATCGGGTGGCTCGATCCGGGGCTTCGGTCTGACGCATCAACTTGATGCGTCAGGCTTCGTGCTGAATCATGCTTCCTGGCCGGGGTGGTTTTTTGACAAGTCCAACCTGCCCCAACTGAGACTCCTTCTCGGAAGCGAGGAAAGGAGAGACCGGTCGGCCGATTATTCAGTTTGCAGGCAATTCAAGGCTGTCCGGATCCCCGAAGAACATCTGAATCCGCGACCTTAACCAACGCTCCCCCGGATCGTTATCCTGCGACCCGCGCCAGGCCATGTGCAGTTCGAACGTGCGCGTCGGCAACGGTGGGTCTTCCGCCCGGACTCCACCCGCAGACGTCAGCGCATCCGCTGTGTAATCCGGAACGGTGGCGACGATGTCGGTGCCGGCCAGCAATGTGCTCAAGCCGTTGAACTGCGGCACGGCCAGTACGACGTGGCGCTTGCGTCCGAGTTTTTCCAGTTCTTCATCGATGAAGCCACTGAGGTCGCCGGCGAACGACACCAGCGCGTGGGGGCGTGCGCAGTAGTCGTCCAGGCTCAACGGGCCGGGTACGGTGTCGGCGCGTAGCAGTTTTGGCTGGCTGCGGCGCAAGACCTTACGCTTAGCGTTGGCCGGCAGGTCGGTGGTGTAGCTGACGCCGATGGAGATTTCACCCGAGGCGAGCATACCGGGCATCAGAATGTAGTTGACGCGGCGCACCACCAGCACGATGCCCGGGGCCTCGGCGCGCAGGCGCTTGAGCAGCATGGGCAGCAGCGCGAATTCGACGTCGTCCGACAAACCGATGCGAAACACCGATGTACTGGTGGCAGGGTCGAATTCAGCCGCACGGCTGACCGCTGTCGAAATCGAATCCAGCGCCGGGGAGAGCAGGGCGAAGATTTCCACCGCCCGGGCGGACGGCTCCATGCTGCGCCCGGTGCGCACAAACAGCGGATCATCGAACAGACCACGCAGGCGCGAGAGCGCCGCACTGATCGCCGGCTGGCCGAGAAACAGCTTTTCCGCCGCGCGGGTCACGCTGCGTTCGTGCATCAGGGTTTCGAATACGATCAACAGGTTCAGGTCGACACGACGCAGGTCATTACGATTCATCTGGAGTCCTGGCAGAGTCATCAAGCTTGACGAGGGCAGCCATATGAGAACAATGGCCGGCATGAATATTACGGGGAAAGGCTGGTAGTCTGCACCGGGTAATTCAGCTTTACTGAGCAGGCAGCGCCAGTTTTTTCATGGATTTTCCCAATGCTGGCCATACTGCGGAATCAATGACAGGCATGTCGACTATTAATGGCCACTGATGGTCTTGGCTGGAAAGCCCAGATAGAGTTCAGGGCATTAGAGGTTACTTTGACGAGGTTTGCGATGTCCCGCACGATCCGTTTTCACAAGTTTGGTCCGGCCGAGGTGCTCAAATGCGAAGAGCATGCGGCCGCTCAGCCAGGTCCTGGCGAAGTGCAGGTGCGTGTCGAGGCGATCGGCATCAGTTGGTACGACACGCTCTGGCGTCAGAACCTGGCATCGTCACAGGCTCGCCTGCCTTCGGGCCTGGGCCATGAAATGGCGGGTGTGGTCACAGCCATTGGCGACGGTGTTGAAGACCTGATCGTCGGTGACAAGGTGGCCAGCTTCCCGGCCGAGAGTCCCAATGACTATCCGGTCTACGGCGAACTGATCGTTCTGCCACGTACCGCGCTTACCCGTTATCCGGACGTGCTGACCCCGATCGAGGCCAGCGTGCATTACACGCCGCTGTTGATCGCCTATTTCGGTTATGTCGATCTGGCACGCGTCAAACCGGGGCAATTTGCGCTGGTCACCGATGCCAGCCATTGCGCCGGTCCATCCTTTGTCCAGCTGGGCAAGGCCTTGGGTGTACGGGTGATTGCCGCCACGAAAACCGCGGAGGAACGTGAATACCTGCTGTCCCTTGGTGCCGAAAAGGTGATTGTCACCGAAGAGGAGGATCTGTTGATGCGAATCAACAAGATCACCGACAACCGTGGCGTCAACGTGGTGTTCGACGGTCTCGGCGGGCCGCAGATGTCGTTGTTGGGCGATGTGCTGGCACCTCGCGGCAGTCTGGTGCTGTATGGTCTGCAAGGTGGCAACCAGACGCCATTTCCGGCGTGCGCAGCGTTCCAGAAGAACATTCAGTTCTTCGTTCACTGCATCGGCAATTTCACCGGCAAACCGGAACTGGGGATCGTGCAGGATCATGTCGCCCTCCAACGTGCCCTGCGTGACATCAATCAATTGACCGCCGACCGCGTGCTGGTGCCACTCAAGACCCGGGTTTTCCCGTTCAACGAGTTTGTCGAGGCGCATCGTTACATGGACGAATGCCCTTGTCGTGAGCGCGTTGCGCTGCAAGTCGAACCTGCCTGACACCTGCCATCAGAGTCCGTGACCTCACGGACTCTTGTGCGTTTCTTCCTTCAGACCTTGAGAAACCCTGGGTGCGATGCCCGGGAAGTTCAGCAACTGAGCTGGTTTTTACTCTTGATCTGTATCTTCTAATCGCCCTTCAGACCCTGATAATTGAGTGATTGTTTTCATCTCAAGGAATGAGCGATGTCGGTGCATTCTATTTGCCTTGTGCAATACCGGACGGCTGTTGTTGAGCGATATTCCGGATTCTGTTTAATTGCTGTAGGGCGGTTATGTAATACCTTCTTTTTTTCTTGTGCTAATGGTGCGCAGGTCACTGTATGAATTTTCCTCAGAAAACTTAACGAGCGGCGAAGTCCAGTAAATGCTGGCCTTTGCGCCGCTCCTGTCGAAGCCTTGTAATGTTTTGAGCACAACTGTTTCAAATAACTACAAAACCTTAAGTGTTAGCATTTCAGCGTCTATTAATTAATGAAGAATGATTGCCCACCTGATGTTTTTGGTGGCGCAATGTATAACCTTTGATATCGGGTGAAGTACTGATGAGCACGATCCATGATCAGGCAATGAATTATGTTTACCAACAAGTATTGCAACGATTGCTGAGTTTCTTTTCCCGTGCGGAACGCACGGCATTGCAGCTACTGATTCAGCGATTGGCGGTAGCTGCCGGAGGCATGGATCGTCTCGGTGAGTTCAAGGTGATGGTGACCCAGTCCGGCACTCGGGAGTGCTGTTACAACCTGGCTCTTTTGCGTGCGGCACAACTGAGCATTGCCGGTCGTGCTCCGGGAACCTTTCAGTTGCGTGTTGCGACGCTGCGAAGCGGGACCCTGCCGCCGGCGGCGTTGCACAATATGCATCGCAGCTTCAGTGCGCTGTTTCTTCATGACGACCCCAGGGTCGAACTGCTCATGGTCGACCATCGAGAAGTTCTGCCCTTCAATCACCAGGCGCCGGACTCGGAAGAAGGCCGTGAGGCAAACTGCATCAATTTGTTGATGCTCGGCCATCGCCGGGGGCAGGGTGAAGATCTGGCGCTATGGGACGACACTTACCTGGCCACAGCAGAGTTTCTGGGCCAGGTCGCTCGCTGGAACAATGGCGTCGACGCGCTGGTCTGCAGCGACTCTGCTCGCAGCCAGGAGGCCTTTCTGCACGGTCTGGATCGTGCAGCCCGCAAGGCGGGCCTGGGCGCATTGCCGAAACGGGCCAACGGCTTCGACGAGTTGTTCGGTCTGCTCGATGGCATGGGCGGCGATTACTATCGGGAACTCCACCCGGAGGGCGATCTGCAACCCTGGCGTCCGTTGGGTCAGTTCGAAGCCTGTCGACGTACTTGTTATATCGGCATCGACGATATCGTGGCGGGCAAGATGGAGGAGCGATGGCCATTGCTCAGCGATTTTCTCGGTTTTCAGGCCGATGATCTGCAGATCGAGACGGGTGACAGCGAGTCGAAAGACCCTGTAGTCGAAGCCTGCCTCAATGGACTGTACGCCTGTCATGTCGATGGGCGCTCATACGAGGCCGGTGTTTCGGATTACTTGCAGCGTCGCCTGGCTGCGATGCGCCGCAAGAACGTTTCAGAGTCGGTTTGCGAACGATTTCTGGCGTCGTTCGGCGACCTGTCCGATCTGACGGAGCACAGGTCGCTGGCGCTGGCCTCGCTGCAAAAGAGCTTCGGGCTCAGTGAGTCACAACTGGTCTGTCTGTTGTTCACGCCCTTCATCGAAGGCGGTGCCGGCCTTGAGCGTTTTCTGCGGACCTGCCATCCGGGCATGTTGATCGCCATGCCGGATCTGCATCGCGCCTTGCAGGGGCTGCATGCCCCGGACCAGGTGCTGCAATGGATGACCGAAGTCAGTGGGTTGCCGGTACATCTGATCAGCCGGCTATATGCCATGGACTCCATCTCTGGTGATAAGCCGGTCGCGCAGGCACCTGAGCTCAACGACATGGTTGCCGTGGGCGACCGCTCCGCGGAAGGTTGAGTGTGAACCTGTCGTCCGAGGACGAAAACATGTCGGCGTACGCCCGCTCATGAATGCTGCACGTGAATCCGACTTCGCCTATCAGGCTGTCTATCGATACCTCACCCAGTTGATCGAAGAGCCTGGTGGCGCAGGTGACTTCCGGTTGCCTTCCCTGAGGCAACTGGCCGAGCGTCTGGGTGTGTCGATTTCAACCATTCAGTACGCCTATGCTCTGCTGGAAAAGGAAGGTCGGGTCTATTCCGTGGCCAAGTCTGGCTATTTCGCACGGGCAGCGACCGCGATCAAACCACCCGATCAGGGAAGTGATCTGCTGGAAACCGTCTATGTCAACGCCAGGTATTCGGGGATGCGCGTTTTGAGCGCCGATGACCCGGCAGCGGTGCAACCGCTGGACGGTCCGTTGCTGATGCTCGAAAGGGAACTGATGCGCCAGTATCCCCGGCAGCCTCAGGTGCTGGCTCAGCCGTGTGGCGAGCTGGAGCTGCGCACACTGCTCGCCGCACGTTATACCTCTTCGCCCACCCATTGCTGGCACGCCGAAGATGTCTACATTGGCGCCGATACGCGAAGTGTCCTGGAAATCCTGATTGCCGTACTCGAACTGCGCCACGCTACCGTCGTGGTGGAGTCGCCCTGCGATTGGGTGATATTGCGTCTGCTTCAGTCTGCGGATGTGCGGATCATCGAGCTGCCTCTGCAACCCGGCGGGGTGATCGATCCCGAGCAACTGGCGTGGATGCTCGAAACCGAGCCGGTGCGGCTGGTCCTGCTGTCGTCACAATTGAACATGCCCAATGGCAGCCTGGCTCCCCAGGAGAACCTGGAGGTGATTGCCGGTCTGCTCAGGCGCCAGGGCATCTGGGTGCTGGAAAACGACAGCTACAGCGATTTGACGGATGACAGTGTACGGCGACCGCTACGAGAGCTGCTGGATCCCGATCGGCTACTGGTGTTCTCCACGTTCGAGAAGGTGATCGGTGTGGAGGCGCCTTACGGTTTCGTGCTCGCTCGCCAGTGGCGTGACCACCTGCAGCGGCATTTTCTGTTGCGCTCGTTTCGCCTTTCGCCGATTCGTCAAAGAGCCATTGCCCGCCTGTATGCAAGTGGTCGGGTCGATCAGCACCTTCCCGTGCTCAAGCGTCTGCTCAAGGAGCGTCGTACGCAGTTGATCGAGCTGCTGCGAGAAGGGCTGGGTGATGCATTGCATTTCGACGAGCCACAGGGTGGCGCAACGATCTGGGCAAGATCGTCCCGTCGGGTAGCGATGGGTGCGGTGTTCCAGCGCCTGCTGAAGCAGCATGTCCTGATCGCACCGGGAGAATTGTTCAGTACCCAGGGCATGCACGCACAGCATATGCGTTTGAGTGCCATCGGCAGCAGCGGCCCCGAACTGGCAGGAGTCGTGGATTTGCTCGGCGATGCATTGCGACTGGCCCCCGGGGACTGAGCTGTTAAAAAACATCGGGGATGTACCGGATAGATCCCATCGCACTACGGTCAAACTGCCAGTAAACTCCGCTGTAATTTCCTGAACCACTCTATTTCAGAGGTTTTGCATGACACTCAGTCCTTTTGCGGGCAAACCGGCACCGGCAGAACTGTTGGTCGACATCCCGCGACTGGTAACGGCGTATTACACCGGGCAGCCTGATGCTTCGATTTCCACCCAACGCGTGGCATTTGGCACCTCCGGGCATCGTGGCAGCTCCTTCGATCTGAGTTTCAACGAGTGGCACGTCCTGGCGATCAGTCAGGCGATCTGCCTGTACCGCGAAGCCCAAGGCATTACCGGCCCGTTGTTCGTCGGCATTGATACTCATGCGCTCTCGACTCCGGCGGGCGCGAGCGCGCTTGAAGTGCTGGCAGCCAACGGCGTGACCGTGATGATCGCCGAAGGCAACGAATACACGCCGACGCCGGCCGTGTCCCACGCCATTCTTTGCTACAACCGTGGTCGCACCACCGGCCTCGCAGACGGTATCGTCATCACGCCTTCGCACAACCCGCCACAAAGCGGCGGTTTCAAATACAACCCTACCAATGGCGGTCCGGCCGACACCCACATCACCAAGTGGATCGAAGCCAAGGCCAACGAGCTGCTGGCCAACAAGCTGGCAGGTGTGAAACGCATCGGTTACGAGCAGGCGCTCAAGGCGCCGACCACCCATCGTCACGATTACGTGAACACCTATGTCGCCGATCTGATCAACGTTATCGATTTCGATGCAATCCGTGGTGCCGGGCTGCGTCTGGGGGTCGATCCGCTGGGCGGAGCAGGGGTGCGTTACTGGTCGGCCATCGCCGAGCACTATCGTCTGAACCTCGAGGTGGTGAACAAGGAGGTCGATTCGACATTCCGCTTCATGACCGTCGACTGGGATGGCCAGATTCGGATGGACCCATCCTCCAGCCACGCCATGCAAGGCCTGATCGGCCTCAAGGAACGTTTCGACGTGGCGTTCGCTTGCGATCCGGACCACGACCGTCACGGCATCGTCACCCCGTCCGGCGGTCTGTTGGCGCCGAACAACTATCTGGCGGTATCGATCGACTATCTATTCCAGAATCGTCCGCAGTGGCGCGCCGATGCGGCCGTGGGTAAAACCGTGGTCAGCAGCGGCCTGATCGATCGCGTAGCCAAACGTCTGGGCCGTCGCCTGTACGAAGTGCCGGTTGGCTTCAAGTGGTTCGCCGACGGACTGTTCGACGGCTCGCTGGGCTTTGGTGGCGAAGAAAGCGCCGGGGCATCGTTCCTGCGCAAGGACGGTGGTGTCTGGAGCACCGACAAGGACGGTTTGATCCCGGCGCTGCTGGCTGCTGAAATGACCGCCCGTACCGGACGGGACCCAAGCCAGGCCTACCGTGCGCTGACCGAAGAGCTGGGCGAACCGTTCTCGGTGCGTGTCGATGCCAAGGCCAACCCTGAGCAGAAAGCCCTGCTGAGCAAGTTGTCGCCGGAGCAAGTGACCTCGACCGAACTGGCGGGCGAGAAGATCCAGAGCATTCTCAGCAAGGCCCCGGGCAATGATCAGGCCATCGGCGGTCTGAAGGTCATGACCGAAAATGGCTGGTTCGCCGCACGTCCTTCGGGCACCGAGGACATCTACAAGATCTACGCCGAAAGCTTCATTGGCGATGACCACCTCAAGCAACTGGTGGCCGAAGCGCAAACGCTGGTCGATGGTGCAATTTCCACCCAGTGATCGGTGCTCAATAGAAAAGGGCGACCCAAGCGGTCGCCCTTTTTTTACCCGTCATTCAGCCGATCAGGCCAGATCCACCAGCACGATTTCGCTGTCCTCGAGCGCTGTCACGCTCAATACCGATTCGTGGCTCACCGCAACTCCGTCTCGGGCTTGCGCACGCAAGCCGTTGACTTCAATTGCGCCGGTTGCCGGTACAAGGTAGGCGCGACGCCCGGCATCGAGTCGATACTCGGCGGTTTCACCGGCCTTGATCGTGGCGGCCACCAGACGGGCGTTGGCGCGAATTCGCAGACTTTCATCGTCTCCGTCCTTGCCGCTGGCGAGCGTTACAAAGCCTTCGCGATCCCCTTTGGGGAAGGGTTTGGCACCCCAGGAGGGCGGCGCGCCGGTTTCGGTGGGCAGAATCCAGATCTGGAAGATTTTGGTAGGGGTGGCTTCCAGATTGTATTCGCTGTGGGCGATCCCGGTGCCGGCGCTCATCACTTGTACGTCGCCTGCTTCAGTGCGGCCCTTGTTGCCCAGATTGTCCTGGTGGGTGATCGCACCTTCACGCACGTAAGTAATGATTTCCATGTCCCGGTGCGGGTGAGTCGGGAATCCGGTTCCGGGGGCGATGATGTCATCGTTCCACACCCGGAGGTTGCCCCAGCTCATGCGCTGTGGATCGTAGTACTCGGCGAACGAAAAATGGTGATGGGCATCCAGCCAGCCGTGATGGGCGCCGCCCAGCGAGCTGAAGGGTCTGAGTTCAAGCATGGTCTTCTCCTCATCAGGTTCGTCATGGGGCGTTTCGGCCTTGGCCTTGAAGCGACCCCCGTGATTGATGGCAGTCATCATCTATCAGGTAATGATCGATAAAAAGCGTAAAAAATGCGGTATTCCAATCGAATTGGTAGATGTTTAAAACCTCGAATCGCTCTCATCCAGCCTTCAGTTCATCGCCTAAGCCAATGACCTGTAAGCATTTCGCTAGAACTCCAAGGCAAATGCAGACACCATAGCCCACCAACAGCCTCACACTCTGGAGTCCGTCAGCGTGGCGCAACACACCCCCGATCTTCCTCCCGAACTTCGTCCCCTGGCCGAGATGTCATGGCTCAAGCGACTGGCGGCGCGTTTCCTGGGTCATGGCCTGACGCAGTTGCGTGCACAGCACCGGGTGTCGTGGCTGCATGGCCAGGCCGATGGCTTTCGCAGCGGTCACACGGCCGGTGTCGAATACGGTTACAAGGAAGGCAAGGCTGATGGGCTGGAAGAGGGGCGTCAGGTGTTGTTGATCCGCGACAGCCGCAGCACCGAGCATCCCGCGCCGGCGATTGACGACCACTTGTTCGATGACTGGCGCCTGCCGCTCACCGCTGAACTGAAGAAGCGCATGAAAGCGGACGTCGCACGTTTATTGCCGGCGCACGCCCAGCCGAGTGCAGCGCAATGGAAAATGATTTTCAGCGACACGCCTTCAACCTCGGTCGTCGCTGGCGCCGGAGCAGGCAAATCCACCACGCTGGTGTTGCGCATTCTGCTGCTGACGCACTATCTGGGCTTTGAGCTGGACTCGATGACCGTGGTGACCTTCACCCGGGAATCACGCAAGGACTTCATCAATAAGCTGATCGAACTGTTTGCGCTGTGGGGGCAGGTCATCAGCCAGAAAACCGCCCGGGATCTGGTGCGCACCTTCCACTCGCGAATTCTGCCGATGGTGCGCAGTCTGCCGGGGTTCGAACGCTTGCAGGCCTTTGAGAATCTGAGCCATCGGCCGCAAGGTGCCGAGGATGATGTCGACAGTAATCCGTTCGATCTGCGGATCAACGACGCTCAGCGCCAGCAGCTCAATGCCTGTTATCACCGTCTCTACACCGACAACGAGCGTTTTCGCCAGCTGATTCAGCCTTTGTCCCGGCATGCCCTGCAACTCAAGGAGCTGGAACGCGACCACCCCGATGTACAGAAGCGGATGGCGGTGACCGAACTGGCTGCCAAGCGCGACGAAGAGCTGTGCGATGTGATCGAAGACTTGTGGTTTCGCGCGGGGGCCTGGCCGATCCAGGGGGTCGAGCCGAATCGTCAGGCCGTTGAGATCAACGGCGCCACATTCCGCTGTCACGGCTATATCCCGAGTCTCGATGCCTGGGTCATCCTGGGTTTCGATCCTCGGGAAAACCCTCAGGTTTGTCGTCCCAATGCCAAACTGACGGTTCGGGCGGAATGGGCGGTCAAGCGCACCCTGTTTCAAGCTTTCTGTCGTAAATCTTTGATTTGGCTGGATAGTTACGAGAATTCTCGGCGGGTTCTGGCATCTCTGGCTGGCGATGCGAGTGCGGGGCCGGGGTTCGATTACAAGGTCAAGGGCGAGCTTGCGTCTGCACCTTTGCTTGACTGTTTCGTCGCCGCTGCAGGTTTTATCGAGAACCTGGGCCTGGACGTGCCGGACGCCGTTGGCCGCATGAGTTTCGCCAAGGATGATCCCGACCGGTTTTTCTTTGAGGCCTTGAGTCTGTTCTGGCGTGCGCTGGAAGACCATCTGCTCGATCAAAAACCACCGGTCATGACCTACAACCGGATGTTCGCGCTGTTCAGCGAGCATTCGCCGGAAAACCTCAAGCTGCTGAGCGATGAGCTGTTGCGTCCCTTGTCGCACCTGATGATCGATGAGTTTCAGGACGTTTCACCGCAGATCGTTTCGTGGATCCGGGCCAGCCTCGCAGAAATTCGCAGCCGTGGCCCGGCCATGCACGTCGGACGCGGGGCGCAACGTTCTTCCTTGCTGTGCGTGGGGGATGACTGGCAGTCGATCTATGGATGGCGTGGCAGTTCGCCAAGCTACTTCATGGAGTTCAACAAGACGTTTTCCTCGCCGGGTACGACGCGAGTGATGCTCAGCGACAACTATCGCAGTCATCAGCACATCATTGATGCGGCCGAACACATTGTTCGTGCAGCGCCGGCGATTCCCGGCAAAAAAGCCAAAGCCGCCGGAGAGGACAAGCCGTTGCAACCGGTCAATGTGCTGGAACGCGACGACCAGGCCCTCGGCCTGCGCCTGTCAGAGCACTATGCAAAGGGTGATTCAATCTTGATGCTTTATCGAAAAAGTAGCGATAAGTCTTTGATAGAGCAGCATATTCAGTCTGTAGTTAATGTTGATTCGAGATTGCCGTACGAGTCCCGGCGCCTGAAACAATTGACCTATCACAGCGCCAAAGGCTTGCAGGCCGACGCGGTGTTCCTGCTGGGTGACTGCCAGCACCTCACCAGTTCGCCCTACAAGAATCAGGTCTACCGCATGGCCGGTTTGGGCAAGGCGGGTGACAACGAGCCTTACGACAGCGCGCAAAAGGATGAAATCCTGCGTCTGGCCTATGTCGGTATCACCCGTGCGGTTAGTCATTGCTATTGGTATGTCGAGCCGCAGGATGCCCAGGCGGTGAACATGCCGCGTGCCTCCGACCGGGTCGCCAAGGGCAAGCCGTTCTTCTTCGATCACCGATCGGAACCGAAAACCGCCTGAATCGAGCAGGCAAAAAAGCCCGCGAAATCGCGGGCTTTTTCTTGTTTTAAATCAATTGGTTAGGCGTAACTCTTCAAGGATTCCGGAGGAATGAAAGCCTCCAGCTCATCCTCGACCGCTTCGATTATTCGCTCGACGTCGGCCGCGTTCATCACCGTGGCACAGGGTATGCCGGCGATGGCGATCAGGGTCTCTCCGCTGGCCCGATCGAACAGACGGGCGATCATGCTGCCCGGCGCATCCATCGTGGCTTCGAAACCCATGGGGTGAAAATGCCAGCGCATCAGCTGGCAGGCATTGGGGAACGTGACTTTACTGGATCCATTGTTCATGTGTTGCCCGCCTTCTTCATCGAGCACTTCCGTTTGCTCATGGTAGGTGGGAAGAACCCTCATTGGCTCAACCGGAGACTGTCCTTAAAAGTAGCATCTGGATGTGAAAAGCCTGTGAGATTTTTCAGGCCGATTGGCGATTGCAGGGATTTTTTTGATGTAAGTCACAGCCGATCAAACTTTCGCCAAAGTGCCATCATTCCTGGCGTGTTGATGTCGTTCGGGAAGTTGGGCAAGCTCGGTTCTTTTCTTCAAGAGCCTTTTATGCACGCCGACGATGACGGTCCGGAACAGACCCGGGCCACGGCTGACACCGTCATGCGCTATCACCTGTGCTGGAAGCACCGGGATCTGGACGGCGTCATGGCGCTGTATCACCCGGACATCCAGTACAACGATTTTTTCCAGAATCGCGTGCTCGGCCTCGATGAATTGCGCGAGTACGTTCGTGTCAGCATGCCTCGGGAATCCGACGAAGCGCTAGAGCATTGCGACCGCATTCGTATTGATGGCAACACTGCGTTCATCCAGTACGAAGTGACGCTGCGCGGCGGTAATGGCCTGGTGTCGTTTCGTTCCAGCGAAGCGATCACGGTCAGGGACGCCAAAATCTGGCGCGTCAACGAATACGCCTCGCTGGTACGCGAACACAGTGCCGGTGCCCCGATGACAAACCAGCGCCCGGCGGCAAGCCGCCTGGGGCTGTCACCACGTCAGCTGAGCTTCATGGCCGAGGATCTGCAGCAGTATTTTCAGCGTCAGCAGCCGTACCTCGATCCTGAACTGGACCTTCAGCGGGTGGCGAAGGAGTGCGGGTACAGCCGCAACCAGATTTCCTATCTGCTGAATCAGGTGTTGGGGCAGAGCTTCTACCGCTACGTCAACCAGGCCCGGCTGCAACATTTGCTGCAATCGCTGGACGGCGCCATGCCGCCGCTGCGCATCGATGAACTGGCGTTCGCCGCCGGATTCAACTCACTTTCGGCGTTCTACAGTTGTTTCCGTCAGCACACCGGCCAATCGCCCAAAGCCTACGTCAAACAAATTTCTTTGCGGGCACGCGCGCAAGACATCCCCTGAGATCAACCACTAGGATCGACGCCATCGAAATCTGGATTGGCGGAGTCTTGCATGCCGGCGTGGCGCACTATCAGTTTGTGGATGGACCAACTCGACGAGCCGCTTGCCGCGCGTCCCGCGCTGGAGCATGACCTTGACGTTGATGTGGCAATCATCGGCGCCGGTTATACCGGCTTGTGGACGGCGTACTACCTGAAGAAGCTGGCACCGGGGCTGGACATCGCCATCGTCGAGGCGCAAACCGCAGGATTCGGAGCATCCGGTCGCAACGGTGGCTGGCTGATGGGCAATCTGCTGGGCGAAGATCGCTTGCTGGCGGGACTGTCGCCCGAGCAGCGTCGGGCCTCGTACGATTTGCTGCACAGCATTCCCGATGAGGTGGAGATCGTCCTCGAACGCGAAGGTATCGACTGCGATTATCGCAAAGGCGGGGTGTTGTACTGTGCGGCCCGCTATCCCGAACAGGAAGCCAGTTTGCGTGGCTACCTGAAAAAGCTGCATGCCCAGGGTCTGACCGACGACGACTATCGCTGGCTCAGTCGCGAGCAACTGGCGCAACAGATCCGTGTTGCCAAGCCTTATGGCGCAATCTACGCACCGCATGTCGCAACCATACAGCCGGCAAAACTGGTGCGCGGTCTGGCCCGCATCGTCCAGGGCATGGGCGTGAAGATCTACGAAAACAGTCCCGTAACCCAATGGCAGGCGGGCAGCCTGCGCACCGAAAAGGCCAGCGTGCGCAGTCGCTGGATTGTCCCGGCCATCGAAGGTTATTCAGTCACGCTGCCACCGCTGGGCCGTTATCAATTGCCGGTACAGAGCCTGATCGTCGCCACTGAGCCGTTGTCGGCGGCGACCTGGAACGAAATCGGTCTTGATCGCGGGCAGGCCTTCAGTGAGTTCAGCCGCCAGGTCACTTACGGTCAGCGCAGCGCCGACAATCGGCTGATCTTCGGCGCTCGTGGCGGCTATCAGTTCGCCGGCCGGTTGCGCCATGACTTCGACCTGACCCGGGATGAGGTAGAACTGCGCCGCTACCTGTTCGGCGAACTGTTCCCACAGCTGAAGAACACCACGATTACTCACGCCTGGGGTGGCAACCTCGGCATGTCCCGGCATTTCAGGCCGCACATGCTCTGCGATCGAGCCAATGGAATTGCATTGTCCGGCGGTTACGGCGGGGAGGGTGTCGGCGCGTCCAACCTGGGCGGGCGCACCCTGGCCGATCTGATTCTCGAGCGCGATACCGAACTGGTGCGCCAGCCCTGGGTGCTGCCGGACGGCGGGATCCATGCACTGCGGGCATGGGAGCCGGAGCCGTGCCGCTGGCTCGGCTACAACGCGATCATCAAAAGCTTTGTCCACGAAGACCAGACCCTGGCCAACCCGGCGACCGCGCCCTGGCGGCGCAGGCTTGCCAGTCGGGTGGCAGGGTTCATGGAAGGTTTCATGCACTGAACGTTGTTTTACTCCTGACGAGGTAACGCCATGAGCATCACCCAATTCAAGAACACCCCCGCGTTGCAACTGGAGGACTCCAATCCGGTCGCCGTGCCGATCGGTACTCCGGTCGCCATCGCCTCGACCACCAGCGTCGAGCGCGAGGACGGCGTCGAAACCGGCGTCTGGGAATGCACGCCCGGGCGCTGGCGGCGGCAGATCACCGCTCAGGAGTTCTGCCACTTCATTTCCGGGCGCTGCACGTTCACCCCGGACGACGGCGGCGAGACCCTGCACATACAAGGTGGCGACGCGCTGATGTTGCCGGCCAATACGCTCGGCATCTGGGACATCCAGGAGACCGTGCGCAAGACCTACGTCCTGATTTTCTGATTGCTTGATCCTTTTGATTGCCTGCCAACAACAATAGCCAATACAGGAATCGATCCATGCTCCGAAAGACCCTCGCTCTTGCACCCATGATGCTCGCGGTTTCCCTTGCCCACGCCGCAGACACGGTCAAGGTCTACAACTGGTCCGATTACATTGCGCCGGACACCGCGAAGAATTTCGAAAAAGCCACCGGCGTCGGTGTGACCTATGACGTTTACGACAGCAACGAGACCCTCGACGGCAAATTGATGACCGGCAAATCCGGTTACGACGTGGTGTTTCCGTCCAACCACTTCATGGCCCGGCAGATTCAGGGCGGGGCGCTGATGAAGCTGGACAAGAGCCAGTTGCCGAACTGGAAAAACCTCAATCCGGCGTTGCTCAAGGCCTTGCAGACCAACGACCCGGGCAATGAACACGGCTTTCCGTACCTGTGGGGCAGCACCGGCATCGGCTACAACGTCGCCAAGGTCAAGGCGGTGCTGGGCGATAACGCGCCGGTGGATTCCTGGGACCTGATCTTCAAGCCCGAAAACATGCAAAAACTGCAGAAGTGCGGCGTGGCGATCCTCGACAACGGCCCGGAGCTGCTTCCCGCAGCGCTCAACTACCTCGGGCTGCCGCACCACAGCAAAAATCCCGAGGACTACAAGAAGGCTGAAGCGCTGTTGATGAAAGTGCGGCCGTATGTCAGCTACTTCCACTCGTCGAAGTACACCAGTGATCTGGCCAACGGCGACATCTGCGTAGCGGTCGGCTTCTCCGGCGATATCCTGCAGGCGGAAAACCGCGCCAAGGAGGCCAAGAACGGAGTCGATATCGGCTATGCGATTCCCAGAGAAGGGGCTGCGATCTGGTTTGACATGGTCGCCATGCCCGCCGACGCCCCGGACGCCAAGGCCGGCTACGCCTTCATGAACTACCTGCTGCAGCCGGAGGTCATGGCCGGTATCAGCAACTACGTGCATTACGCCAATGGCAATGAGCAGGCCGACGCGTTGATCGATCCGGCCATCAAGAATGACACCAAGGTTTATCCGAGCCCGGACATGATGGGCAAGCTGTTTGCGCTGGAGGCGATGCCCCTGAATATCGACCGGATCCGGACGCGGGTGTGGAACAAAATCCGTACCGGTAGCTGAAGTTTCAGGAATTGCAATTA